>NZ_JAJENT010000835.1:0-25454 GCF_035615515.1 Phormidium sp. CCY1219 | reverse complement strand
AACAGTATTTTGAGAGTTGTCAGTTTTTCCAACAACATTGAAATCCATCCCTACATTTGAAGCAACATTTTGCCCGTGGGAATAAACCTCCACAGTAGACTGGGAGGGGGATAGAGAAAATTGAGATAAATTAATCTCGGTGTTAGTCGAATCCGAGGGTTGTAGATTGCGGGGAGTAGAGGACTCCCGGGCGATCGCCGAAGGGGAAAACAAGCAGACAGCGATCGAAGGAAACAGAAGCACCGATGATTGACGATTTAAAAGCATTTAATTATCCTCCGGAGTACCGACAGGTGGGGAGGGGGGCACCTCCGCGGCGGGGACGACTGCGAAATTCATGCGTGCCATACCACCAGGTTCTAGGCGAACCAGACGCGAGAGACTATTCCGTTCGCTGACATAAGAATTAGGAGCTAAAGTAAAACCCGGGACACTATTGAGGTCCAAAGCGCCGGTACGATAGCCAGCCACCACATTAGCCACAGAGAACAGACCGCGTTCGTCCGTAATGATGCGATTACCATCATCGAGGAAAATAATCGCATTAGGAATACCCGGTTCATCCGGTTGTTGTTCGCCGTCGAAGTTCTTATCTTCAAACACGCGACCGATTAGCGTCCCGCAATCCGAGAGAATTCCCGGGTCGAGACGCAGTTGGTGAATCGCCGGACCGTCCTTAATATCCAGACCGGTATCCGTGCGACGACCGTTAGCGAAAGCAGAATTGCGACCATTACCGCGAAGGGCGTCTGGGGTGACGCGGGCGGCGTAGACAATATTAATCACTTGCGCCGAAGGGAGAGTTACGCCGCGCAGGTCAAAAGCGATCGCGCGTCCATCGCGATCGATGGTCACAGGTAATTCTCGTCCCTCCAACTCAGCGCGGACCGACCCTTCGCGCAACTGGAACCCAAACGGTAATCGGTCCGTAATCACCAAACCCGATATAGGAGAACTGGACAAATTCCGAACTGCCAGTCGATAAATCACCGTATCGCCCGGTTCGGCGGCGGCGCGATCGCCAGTTTTATCGATTTGAATTTCCTGCGCTTCGCACACAGCAGTAGTCAAATCGAAGCGACCCAATGCCAAACCCACCCGGGAAGCATCGCCAATATCAATGCTTCCCGTGACGCTAGTTGCTTCCGACGTAGCGCCAATCGGGCGTCCATCCAACGCCGTCACCCGATAAGTCACCACACCATTCTCATTCGACAAAATTTCGATGCGGAGACGACGTTCAGCATAATTGCTTCCCGAAGGCGGCGTCACCAACAAAATATATTGACGGCCCGGGTTCAACTGACCCCGATTCACATCCAGCAAGAAATTGTAAGTACCATTTTCCCCATTTGACAGGAAGAACGGGTTAGCGTTGGTGACATTTGGTTCCACCCCAACGGGCACATCATTATTCGGGCGATCGCGCTGTTCAGTTGGCGTCAACGCCACCACTCCTGCAATTCCGCCCGTGGGGTCATTGGGGTCCGCTTCATACAGACCCACCTTAAACCCGGTATAGTCCGCCAAAATCTCCCCAGCGCATCCGGTAATTTGACCCAACGGCGTTTGAGAAGGGGTAGTCAGCAACGGAGGCGGAATAATCACCGTTTGTTGGTCTCCCGGTTCGTCGGGAATTTGCGGGTCTGTAGGAATACCCACCGTCACCCCAGTGCCCGTATCGGGAATTTCCGGAACTTCCACTTCCACCGTAATCACCACCCCATCATCGGGCGGAATCACCACATCCACCGGCGTGGTCACCGGTTGTGCTGGTGGGGTATCCGGTAGGGGTGGTGGGGTGGGGACATTATCCGGTAAAGGTGGAATCGACGGTTGCGGGAGAGGGGGGAGGGAAGGAGACGCAGTGGGTTCTTCCGGAGTCGGAGTTGGTTCCGGAGTCGGAGTTGGTTCCGGCGACTCCGAGGGGAACGGAGTAATCGTCGGACCGGGAGAAGGGGAAGGCGAGGGAGAGGGCGATTCCGGAGGGAAGCAGTCTTGAATCAGGAATACTCCATTGTCGCTGTTGAGCATAGAATAGGACAAACCGCGAACGATACCGCCGGTGGTGACGCGCTGGATCGATTCGGGGTCGGGAATTTGGAAGCGCAGGGTTCCGTCTGTGGGGTTGCGGATGACGAAATCGAAATAAAGTACGTCTCCTTGTTGGATGCTGCTGCTGACTCCTTCGCGAATGTTACGGATTTCTTCGATAAACTCTTCTGCGAAGTCGCGCAGGAGTTGTTCTTTATCCGGGACTACGGCGATCGCTGCTTGAAAGGCGTCGCGAAACGCATCATCTACTGCAGCGTTATCGCCGGAAGCGACAATACTCGAAATCACTTGTTCGGTTACCGCTTCCGCTTCCCGTTCGCTCAGTCCTCTCCCGACTAGCAAGCTTTTCGACAGTTCGGCGGTAACGGTGACGGCGGTTTCCTGGGCGCGATCGCGTTCTAGGGCGGCGATCGCTGCTGCTTGAGTGGGAACCGCTTCTACCACTGCATCTCGCGCGGCGATCGCCACTTCCCGGAAACTGGAATCTATCGGTAACTGCGCCAAAGTCACGGTAACTGCGATCGTCGCCCGGGTTGCTTCCCCCTGAGTAAATCCCAGAGCCATCAATTCATCCGCCAGCCCCCCAGCGAACAATCCGGTGACGCGATTATTGGCACTATCGCGAATCCCACTCGGGTCTACCGCCACCGGACCGTCGGGAATCACCGGGAGTACCACGGAATTGGTTGTCCCTTCGATGCGTTCCGCCGTTCCGTTGGTGTTGTAACTAAACGACCCTTCATTTTGCAATAAATAACCCGGAACCACACATTGGGGTGCATCTTGTTGCGCCGAGGCCAGTTTCGGTTGCCAATTTCGCACGGAAATGCCGAAACTCCCCGCCGCCACTATCGCGGCGAGCAGAATACCCGGAACCGCCGCGCCATCGAAGAACGATTCGCGGTTGTTGCTTGGTTCTGTGCCTCTGCGTCTGTCCTGGTTCATTTGACTGTGACTTGAAACTGTCCGGACACCGTAGCGATCGCGGGGACGGGATTCTCAAATTGCCAGCGAATATGGGTATAGCTCGACGCCGGTGCGGGTCGAACTTCCCGCCGCCCATCTTCCCTTTCCACTTCCACTGTGGGATTCGCCACAAAGGTTTCCCCGTTATCGATGCTGTAGGTTATCTGCGCCGCATCGCTACTGGTAGCGGAGTCAAGGATATATTCCATCGGCGGCGGAATCGGTTGTGTGAGGGTGAAATTCACAATCTCGCGATCGCGATTGTTTTCCCCCGCGATCGTATATCGAATCCTATCCCCCGGTTCCACTGTTGCTTGCGCCGGCAATTTCAACCACTCGGTGGTTTCCCTTCCATCCTCCTCTTCCACTGTCACTAATTTATGCGCTTCTAACCGAATTTCTACCCCATTCTCTTGACTCAACAACCGGGTTTTTCCCCAGTCACTTCTCGGCGTAACCCCCATTTCCCCCCTTCCACCCCCATCAATCTCCCACGCCCCTCCCCTCGGCGAGACTGCTACAGCAAAACTTCCGTTAAAACTTAATATTAAAATGGCAATGATTAAAAGTAATTTAGTCATTTGTCCTTTATCATTTGTCCTTTATCATTTGTCCTTTATCATTTGTCCTTTATCATTTGTCCTTTATCATTTGTCCTTTGTCCTTTGTCCTTTGTCCTTTGTCCTTTGTCCTTTGTCCTTTATCCTTTATCCTTTGTCCTTTGTCCTTTGTCCTTTGTTCTTTATCATTTATCATTTATCATTTGTCATTTATCATTTGTCATTTGTTCTTTGTTCTTTGTCCTTTGTCCTTTGTCATTTGACCAATGACCAATGACCAGTGACCAATTACCCTTTAATTCACCTGTCGCTGAAAGGTAAAGGTTCCCGACTCGCCCGGTCCGAGAGTACCTCTAACGCGGACAACATAGCGGGTGACGTCGGAATCCACAGTGGTTCCGCGTTGTTCTCCTGTAGGATTGGTCGCGGGTTGACCGCTAAAGAACTCTACCGTTCCCCCTCGAGAATCGGTGGCGGAACCGACAACATGAGAGGTATCGATTCCCGTTGTCGGGTCATTATCCCCATCAATGTTTTCGGTATCCAGCGCCCAATTATTTCCCCCGGGATTAGTGGTAGGGTCGTAGGTTGTTCCATCTTCAACAATGACTACATCAGTTGCATCTAGGGTGACATTGCCCGGTCTTCCTTGGAGAGAAAAGTTGTTATAAGTCAAACGATATTCGATAATATTACCCGGTCCGGGAGATTTCGGGTCGGGGCTAAAGTTGTCTTGACCGGGAATAATATCCGGTCCGTTACCTTGAAGCAAGCGAGATTCTTTATTAATTTCGACAAATCCGGTGTAAATGCGATTAATTGTAGTATTGCCGGTTTCCGTGGGGTCGAAAGAACCATCGCCATCTTCATCAATAAAAGCGGCGATCGGAACCGGATATTGACTGTTGGGTTCGGCGTTGGGGAGTTGAACCGAAACGCCGTAATCTGCGGGGGAAACATCAGAGGGAATAGTAATTGGGGTATCGGTCGTGGAAAATCCGGTAGCGGGGTCGTAAACGTAGGTAACCGATCGCCCTCCATAGGTAATCGTCACTGTAGTTCCGGCGGGTAACGCATTGGGGTCCTCTGGCGGGGTGGGCGCGAGGGTAATCGGTTGTCCGGTAGTATTGCGTACCGTGTTGGTAAAGTTACTAGGCGGTGGGGTGAAGGTTTCTCCCGGTTCGAGATTCGCCGGAATGGGTAGCACTTGGTTGGTAAAATCGTCGTTATCGTCGGTCGGTCCGATCGCGTCGGGTTGTCCGAGAGGTCCGCTGAAAATACCCGACTCCACTGTGGAAATCGGCACTACATTAGCCTCCCCGCCCGGACCTTCCCCGGTGTTATCATTGTTGGGGTCTTGTCCGTCAGTTCCCGGGTTGGCGACACCGGTCCCGATAAGCGGATTCTCGGTGCTATCCGTGGGCGGAGGCGTTCCATCATCGTTAAAGTTATTCGGATTTTGGTCGCCAGACTCGTCATACACCAGCAAGTCAGGATTCCCATCAGTTGCGCCGAAGACTTGGGCGATATTGGCGATCGCTGCATTCCCGGTGACGCCATCGGTCACTACCTTATACTCAAACCCACTAACTGTAGTTCCCGCCGCGATCGTCCCGTTAAAAATAAACCCGATGCGGGTGACATTTCCCATCCCGCCCAGGGTCTCCACATCCGTGGTCCAAGGCGCTTGCATGGCATTGATTTCGGCGGGATTGGCGTCGGTAAACACCACCTCCCATCCCGTAGGCGCAGTCCAGCTATCTTCAATTAATGTAGTTCGGTCGGGAATCGCATCTGAAACTAACAAGCGATTGATGGTATTCCCATCCACGGTAAGAGAAATTCCCGTAGTCGCCACTAAGTCACTCGGAACGATACCGCTACTTCCGGGCGGAAGACTCGATCGCACATCTAAAGTCAACTGATAGTTAATTTCGTCATCCCGAGGAGTGGCGGGATTATTCACTTCCACCGGCGTGGCGTGAGTTTTGTAAAGCGCCACTAACGCCAAGGGAACCCCCGCCACTGTCGCCGTTTGGGTGTCGCTTGCTTCGCGAGTCCCATTGACTGGATTTCCCGAGGTTTCCCCCGCCACGGAATTATCCGCCCCATCCACAGTAAATACATCGGTGGGATCGGCGACTCGTTCCAAATTTTGGGCATTGTTGGGGGTATTACCCAGGGTTACGGTAATTTCGTCATCGGCGATCGCGCTATTCGCCACCGTGACGGGGACGCGGACCAAAATACTTTCCTGCGGCGAAAACGCATTGCTGGTAAATTCATTCCCGCTGATTTCCGTCCAAGTGGTTCCGCCATTGACACTGAACTGCAAATTCCCGGAAATGCTTCCCGATCCGACTACCGTCGCGGAATTGGGAATCCGAAATCGGGTCGGATCGTTCCCCACATTGGTAATCTCGTAGCGGTAATAAAGCAAATCGCCCACGTCGATTTCACTCCCGCCATCCGCAATAGAAATCCCATCGGATTGGACGGTAATCCCCGCCACTTCCGCCACGGTGAGAATCACCTCGTTGGAAAACACGGGGTCGAGAGGAACGCCGGGATTGTTTGGGTCTTCAAAAGTACCGGTGGCCCGGTTTCTAATCTGCGTCCCTGCTGGAGTCACCTGGGCAAAAACCGGAAACTTCCACCAGAATGCTGCAGGCAGAATCATCATTCCACCCAACACCGCTACGGCAATTAAATTGTAAGGTTTTCCCTGCTTTTGGTCAGGGAGTTTAGGGGAGTACACGGTAAAAGATGACCCTGTTTACGGTAGTAGATGCGTAGATGCCCCTAATGGCTAGCCTTTTACAGTATATTTACGAAGTTGTCTTAATTTGACGATATTTATTCTAGTAGATTCACGGTTGACCTATCCAAAAAAAAATTTTTTTGTCTGTCAACCATTTCTGGTATGATTATTCCCTTTTGGCTGCAAAATCTTTCACCCCTCCTTCCCTGGCATTTTCCGAATTGCCCAGTCTATTACCATAAAAAGTGCGAAATTGAGGAGTTTTAATAAAACTTTAACTGCAAATTCATAAAACTTTAGAGTGAGGAGAGAATAATGTACCGGAAATCACTGAAACCACTTGCCCATAGGGGTTGACATTTTTTCTGAGTCATGGTAAAAAAATCGAAACTTGTGAAATCCGCTCTTTTCAAATACAAGGGGCTGTAGCAGACTAGCGATCGCAAAATCGTTCTATAAATAAGGAGTCGAAATGGAAACCAATACGGATAATGTGCAATATGGAATCGTCTTGGTCACCGCCGAATCCCGAGAGTCCGCCGAGGCGATCGCCGAAGCATTAGTAGAATCCCATCTCGCCGCCTGCGTCAGTCTCACCCCGGTGCGATCGATTTACACTTGGCAAGGAGAAGTCAATCGCGATGACGAAATTCAACTGATTATCAAAACCGACCTGCAACGATTTGACGCCCTAGAAGCTAAAGTGCGCCAAGTCCACCCCTACGAAGTGCCAGAAATCATCGCCCTTCCCATTCACGCTGGTTTTGCTCCCTACCTACAGTGGATTTCCGAACAAGTGCAATAGGTCAATGGTCACTGGTCGCTGGTCATTGGTTATTGGACAAATGACCAAGGACAAATGACAAACAACCAATGACCAACCACTAATAACAAACCACAAACGCGATCGCCGTTTCCCAAGGAACCGTTCCATTCCCTAACTCCCGTCTAAACGCCGCTTCCACCGTTCGCACTTCTGCGGGAGATAACATTTGCGCCAAACGAGTGACATAACTGGATCGGCCCCGAGTTGCGGGAGTAAACCAGCGATCGAGGACCGTGGGAGTCACCGCCATTTGAACGAGCGATCGCTCCTGGTACAATTCTACCCTAAATCCCGCCTGTTGAAACGCCGCTTGCAAATCTTCTGCCTGCCAATTTACCATCGGGTCGGACTTATCCTCATAAATGGCCTCTTCCGCCGCCACCAGACGGTCATATAACCCCGCCTGCAACCGAGAGCGATCGAGGAAGCGATACAGACGTTGGGTCTGCTGAGGGACGGTTTCGGCTAAAATCAGTCGTCCCCCCTGTGGGAGTAACTGGGTCAAACACAGAGCGATCGCCGGTTTATCCGCTTCGTGGAGGATCGCATTTCTGCCGATAATCCGGTCGAACTTCATAGGGGGCGCATTTTTTGCCAATCGATTCGGTAACTGTGATAAACTGGAATGCAGCACCTGCGGGCGCATCAGTTCGGGCAGGGCGATCGCCTGTTGTGCTAAATCCTTCGCCTCAGTTGCACTGCGACACACTGCATACACCCCGCCTTCGGGGACTCGTCGAATCGCTTCCCAAGTCAGCAATCCGGTTTTGGCATGTAAGTCCAAAATCAGGTGATGGCGCTGGGGTTGGGCGAGTTCAAACAGGCGATCGCGCAGGCGTTCCATGGCGTCGCCCATCTGGCCCAAAGTGCGCTGCAACCAGCGATCGGCGCTGCGATCGCTGGGGCTATAGGTGAGAATTTCTGCCGGCACTTCCCCCGCCCCGGAAGCAAATGCGGCCAACTGCGCTTCCCGTCGTCGTTTCACCCGAACGGCAATTTCCCCTTCGCGCCCCTGAGAGGACGGTTGATAGAACAGTTGCCCTTGCAAATTGGCGGGGAGATATTGCTGCGCCACCCAATGGTCGCGATAAGCGTGGGGATACAAATATCCCGCCCCGTGACCGAATCCTTTTTTATCCCGGGATGCATCTTTCAAGTGCGTGGGAACTTGGGTTTCCCGTTCCTTTTCCACCGCCGCCAGGGCATCGAAAAATCCCATCGCGCTATTTGACTTAGGTGCGGTGGCCAGGTATAATGTTGCTTGCGCTAAATGATAGCGTCCTTCCGGCATGCCCACGCGATCGAACGCGGCGGCGCAGGCGTTGACCACCACCACCGCCTCCGGATCCGCCAATCCCACATCTTCGCTGGCGAGGATTAACAGGCGACGAAAGATAAAGCGCGGGTCTTCTCCCGCATACACCATTTTCGCCAACCAGTAGAGGGCCGCATCGGCGTCGCTACCGCGCATACTTTTGATAAATGCGCTGATAGTGTCGAAATGGGCATCGCCTTCTTTATCGTATAATACCGCCCGCTGCTGAATGGATTGTTCCGCCACATCCAGGGTGATGCAAATGGTTCCGGCGTCGGTGGGGGGAGTGGTTTCTACGGCGAGTTCCAGGGCGTTGAGCAAGGAACGGGCATCGCCATTGGCGACTTGAATCAGATGGCCGATCGCCTCGGGTTCGATGTGGATACTCAGTGTGCCATACCCCCGATCGCGATCGTTGAGGGTTTGCTCTAGAACTTTATATAAGTGCGCTTCGCTCAGGGATTGCAGTTGGAAAATCCGCGATCGGCTCACTAAGGCTTTATTCACTTCAAAAAAGGGATTTTCCGTGGTTGCGCCAATCAGAATCACCGTCCCATTTTCTACCCAAGGTAACAGGGCATCTTGTTGGGATTTATTGAAGCGATGCACTTCATCTACAAATAATATGGTACGCTGGGAATGACGGTCCCGGCGCTGTTTGGCGGTGGCGATCGCCTCGCGAATGTCTTTCACCCCAGAAAGTACCGCATTAATAGCAATAAAATGGGCTTTTGTGGTATTGGCAATCACCCGCGCCAAGGTGGTTTTTCCGGTTCCTGGCGGCCCGTAAAATATCAAAGAAGAAAGGCGATCGGCTTGGATAGCGCGCCTCAACAATCGTCCTTCTCCGAGAATGCTCTCTTGCCCGATAAATTCCTCTAAGGTGCGCGGACGCATCCGCGCCGCCAGGGGTTCTTTGGGTTGGCTATCTGGCAGGTTTTGATTGAATAAATCCATCAATTAAATCGAGTTTAAGTGCAATTTTATTTTACCAAAAATGTGAAAAGCATGCGAGATTAATCGGGAAATAATTGCCAAAATTAATACTCGTTTTAACCTATCCAAATTATTGATTTAATCGAGATTAATATGGCTTAATTTGTATTAAATTAATTGCCATATTTTTGACTAAAAAGCATGATAGGTTATCCCACCCGAAGATGGGTGGGAATAGGAGAGAATGGGGGTTAGAGATGGGTGGGATATTGGCTGAGGGAATGTTGGCGATCGCGTTGAGTCAGGGGTGGAAAAACCAGAGAGGTTTCGCGGTTCACTAAAGCTTGGAATATCTGTTGGTCGAGGCCCCAAACTTTGCATTCAAAACTGGCGTTAACGCGCTGACCGCCTTTGCGAACCATCGCCCAGTGACAGTGGGGCAAAATCCAATCTTGAAATTGGCGAGCAGCTTGTAGAGAAGGGAAGCCGAAATAATCCACCCAGCGTTCCCCATCAGCGCACAGAGACACCATGCGAGTGCTAATCGTTAGGGTTTTCCAGTTTGCGGTTTTCGGGCATTGTGCCAGCATCGATTTCCAGGCATCTAACACCCCAGAAAGTTCTTGTTTGGTCAGAGAGTATCGCGATTTGGGGGTGCCCAGGACTTTGGCAATTGTGGCGGGGGAAAATGCTTCGCCACTTTGGTGTCGGTCGATAGAGCGAACTTCCTCTATCAACTGAGTTTTCGTGGGAATTTGGCGAGTCATGGCTGGAGGTAAAAGCGTGGAGAATTGAACATGGATAGTTTTATTATAGCATAAATCCCCAAACTGGAGGGAGTTTAGGGGAGATTTGCGGGAAAAATTTAGGAATAAAAATAGTCGCCCGGGGGAGAGTTTCCCGTCACGGGAGAAAGAGGGGAAAAGTGGTGAGCGGGATTACCATTTCAGGAAGATAGAAGAGCCAGCGATTTCGTCATCGGTGCCCAGGATGATGCCAGAGATGCCCGGTAACAGTTCGATCGCTTCTACCTTGTGACCCGGGAGACGATGTAAAGGAACCAGAGAAGAATTGCCTTGAAACCCGAAGCGATCGCCTTGCAGTTGAAACATGCCCACCACATAAACTGCCGAAGTAAACGGGCCTTCATCGCCAGGGTCCGTAGCCGAACTGAGATAGAGAATGCCCGTAGGATTGACTTTAATATCAGAAATGTGACGAACGTCATTTTCCGGCCAAGGAACGCGGATAATAGTCGAACCGTGTAAAGAGACGCGATAGGTAGTTGGGTCGAAACTGCCCCAATAAAGAATACCCGGGTCTTCATCTTGGCCACGATGTGCCCAAACCGCGAGCAATTGACCGTCAACTTCTTGTAATGCAAAGCCTTCTAAATTCGCTTCGGGATCGACCTCGGGTAAAGTAAAGACCTCGAGAAGTTCCACAGCGCGATCGGGGACGAGTTGAAAATGATAAACCGTGCCATTACTCGATGCAGCCATAAAAGAAGGAGTCGTGCCGAATGGTACAGTGGTGAGGGATTCTAAATCCACCGGATAGGCGGCATTGGGAGGCCAAGACAAGGGAAAATACTCAGGGGAATTGTCGCCTTCGAGGGAGATTAAAGCCACGCGACCTTCCCCGGGATTTTTGTTATCATGGACAACCAGAAAACAAGCGTTAGGGGGGCAAGAGATCCAGGAGAGAGGTTGTTGGGCGATCGCCATGCCACTAATGCCGAAGCCAATGCCACGTTTGACCTGACGCCACTGGCGGGAGAAAGCGAGGAGCGAGATGAGTACGATGAGAAATCCGCCCATCAAAAAAACAAATGGTTTTTGAAATTTATGCATTGACAACCTCCGGAGAAATTAAGATGGCGAAAAACACAGACATGGAATAGAACCCCCTGGGCCAACCCACTGAGGCGATATCTTACCTGATGCGAAATTGGCCGACCAAGTTCTAAGCACCCGGGTAGGGGGGGGAGTACCCTGGCGAGGGGTGGGGTTCCAGTGTCACCGGAGGGAGGGGAAAAAGGCAAGTCTAGGGGGAGGGACAGCAATTGAGATTAAAGACGAAGCGGATCCAGGCGGCCTCGGAAATTCGCCAATATCTTGTTTTAGGATAAGGTAGAGTGGCAAAGGCAGCGCGCCCGGGTTCCCGGAAAAGTCCACCGTCCGAAAAAGTCAATGTTTAGATGGAACAATAAAATCAAAATCCAGGTACAGTATGAGTATAAAATATCACTCGATAAGCCGGAGTAGTTGACAGGAATGTTTTTTTTGCCACAGGCAACCGATGTCTTACCTGCTGACAGAACCCTCCATCTGTGACCGGCCTAGAGATTTTCCGCGCTTTCGTTGTGAACCTCCCAGGATCCATGATTGATAACACCGCGTTTTCGATCCATCTTGCCATTGACCGCCATCCGCTAACAGTGACCGCCGAGACCCGCGTCAGCGAAGTCATCGTGTTGATGAGTCAGGAGCGATCGAGCTGCGTGCTGGTGGTGCAAGGGCGCAAACTCCTGGGAATTTTCACCGAACGGGATGTGGTGCAACTCAGTGTTGGGGTGAAGCCAGAGGACACCCAATCCTTCGCGCAACTGTTTGGAGAGTGCCCGATCGCGGAGGTGATGTCCCACAAGCTCGTCACCAGACTCGAATCGCAACTGCAAGATTTAAAAACCACCCTCAACTTAATGCGATCGCATCAAATTCGGCATCTGCCCATTGTAGACGAGCAAGACAATCTGGTGGGAATCATTACCCATCAAAGCATTCGCAAAATTGTCAAACCCGCCGATTGGATGCGCTTGCGCCGGGTTGGCGAAGTGATGACGCCCCTAGTGATTAGCGCCCCGGAGTCGGCGTCAGTGCTGGAATTGGCGGGATTGATGAGCGCCCATGACGTCAGTTGTGTGAGCATCGCCCGGAAGATAGAAACGGGAAACGGCAATCCAGAGACTTGCTCAGACACAGGAGAAAATCCACCGATAAAAATTCCCCTCGGAATCGTCACCGAACGAGATATCCTACAGTTTCAGGCATTAGGACTAGACATCGCGCAACTGCAAGCGATGGAGGTGATGAGTTCCCCGGTATTGCGCGTGCAACCCACCGATTCCTTGTGGAAGGCGCATCAGTTAATGCATCAGCATCGAGTGCGTCGGTTGCTGGTCATCGACGAGGCGGGGGTATGGCAGGGAATCGTCACTCAAACCAGCTTGCTGCAAGGCTGTGCGCCGATGGAAATGGACGAAGCGATCGCCGCCTTGCAGCGCTTAGTGGACGAACGAACCAGCGAATTGCGACAAGCAAACGACCAATTGCGCCGCGAAATCCTCGATCGCAAACAAAAAGAAGCCGCCTTAAAGTTTTCCCAAGCCCGTCTCGCCGGCATTCTCGATAGTGCGGACGATGCAATAATTTCCGTAGACGAAACCCAGTCCATTCAACTGTTCAACCAAGGGGCGGAAAAAATCTTTGGCTACTGCGCCTGGGAGGTACTCGGGCAATCTTTGGCGATTCTGTTACCGGAAAACCAACGCGAGATCCATCGACAGCATATCGACAATTTTAGCAAAACCACCGACAAAGCCCGCCGCATGGGGTCTCGCAGCCAAGTATTCGGTCGTCGCAAAGACGGCACCACATTTCCGGCGGAAGCATCGATTTCTCAGTTGGAAGTGGGTTCCGAGAAGATTTTTACCGTGATTCTGCGCGATATCACCGCCCGGGTGGAAGCCCAAGCCGAAATTCAGCGACAATTGGAACGAGAGCGACTGTTAGCCGGCATGCGCGATCGCATTCGCCAGTCTCTCGACCTCAACGAAATTCTCAACACCACCGTAGCTGAAGTCCGCCAATTTTTAACCACCGATCGGGTGATTATTTACCGCTTTCAACCGGACTGGAGTGGCAAAGTAGTCGTCGAATCCGTCGCCGACCCCGCCATGCCCCTGTTAGGACTGAGAATTCTCGACCCCTGTTTTGGCGAAACTCATGCCGAACTTTACAAACAAGGTCGGATTAAAGCCACCACAGATATTTATAACGCCAATATGAGCGAATGTCACATCAATTTATTAGTGCAATTTCAAGTGCGCGCTAATTTGGTGGTGCCGATTTTATTCAATGAAGACTTAAGAATTACGCAAAACTTTCAACTGCTTGGCTGCGATTTTCCGCAAGAACATTCCCAATTGTGGGGACTGCTGATTGCCCATCACTGCACAGAAGCCCGCCATTGGCAAACTTGGGAAATGGATTTTCTCAAAAGTTTGGCCACCCAAGTGGCGATCGCCATCCAACAATCTTCTTTATTCGAACAACTGCAAGCCGCCAATCAACAGTTACACCAACTCGCCGCCCTCGATGGCTTAACCCAAGTGGCCAACCGACGCGGATTTGACGAAACTTTAAACCGAGAATGGCGACGCATGGCCCGCGAAAAAGCACCGTTGTCTTTAATTTTATGCGATATCGATTTTTTTAAACTCTATAACGATACTTACGGACATCAAGCCGGCGATGAATGCTTGCAACGGGTTGCCGCTACGTTGAAAAGTTGCGTCAAACGTCCGGCGGATTTGGTAGCGCGATATGGTGGCGAAGAATTCGCAATTATTTTACCCCGCACTGAGGCAGCGGGTGCGTTAGAATTAGCCCAGGAAATTCGCCATCACGTGCGGCAATTGCAGGTGCCACACGCCCAATCCCCCATCAGCCCGTATGTGAGCTTGAGTTTGGGGGTAGCTCATACCATTCCCCGCTCCGGCACTTTACCCAATGTGCTACTAGCGGCTGCCGATCGCGCCCTTTACGACGCCAAAAATCAAGGCCGCGATCGAGCCGCGTTGCACCCTTTGCCCGGTGCCGCCCAAAGAAAAGCCTAACCGCCGCTTCACTTTATATAAAAGCAGCCCTGGGAGGTTTAGTATAAATTGGAAACAGGGCACTGCTGCGTCCCGGGTGGTACGCGGGTCAGAATATCAATCCGTCCCCAAAAATGTCAAAAACCCCGTACAATAAAACAAAACCCCAGCAAATGCACTTGCGAAACGGCTTGAACTGGTTAACTCGAGCGATACCCCACCCCAAGCGATCGCGCCCGCAAAACCCCGAGGCGCGATGGCACCCCTATGTATTCGGCGTCCGCACCCGGATCGTGCTGCTGTACGTCCTGCTGATGGCTTGTTCCACCCAAGTCTCCGTCGCCGCCATCCGCCACGTCCTCTACCACCGATTTCAAGACCGAGTAGAACAGAACCTCAGACAAGAAATCAAAGAATTCCAACTTTTACTGCAAAAGGAGAACCCGCAAACCGACTATAATCTCGCCGCCGTTTTTCACCAATTTCTTTCCACTCACATTCCCCACGAAGGGGAATTTATGGTCGCCTTACTCGATGGAAAATTATACGAATCCAGTCCCACCGCACTCCCTGCGCCCTTGGCACAGAATGCGGCGCAAATAGAACGCTGGGGACAACAAAACCAACCGCAGCGCGGCGAGATAATCACCCCCACCGACAAACTACTCTACCAGATTCAACCCCTCACCATCGCCGACGAAACCCGAGGCGTGTTTGTGGTGGTGCAGTCCACAGCGGGATACCTGCAAGAAATCGAAGCGGTGGTCGCTTTAGTCACCCAAATCACCGGGGGCGTATTGCTCGTCGCCTGCATTTTCGCCTGGGTGGCGGCGGGGCGCGGATTAGCCCCCCTGCGCCTGCTTACCGAAACCACCCGTTCCATCAGCGCCTCCGACCTGACGCAACGCATACCCGAACGCGGTTCCGACGAAATCGCCGTTTTGACGCGCACCTTCAACCAAATGCTCGATCGCCTGCAAAATGCCTTTGCCACCCAACGCAATTTTATCAGCGATGCGGGTCACGAACTGCGGACCCCGATTACCATTATTCGCGGTCATCTCGAACTCATGGGCGAGGACCCGCGCGATCGCGCCGAAACCCTCGCCCTAGTCAATGACGAACTCGATCGCATGAGTCGCTTCGTCAACGATTTGCTGCTTCTGGCCAAAGCGGAACAACCGAACTTTTTGCACCCAGACCGCTTAGACCTGCAGGAATTTACCGCAGAATTATACGCCAAAATCACCGCCTTGGGCGATCGCGCCTGGACCTTGGACGCCAAAGGAAGCGGTGCGATCGTGGCGGACCGACAGCGCCTCACTCAAGCATTGGTCAATTTGGCGCAAAATGCCACCCAACATACCCACCCCGGGGATACCATCGCCCTGGGTGTCTCCCGCAATCACACCGGGGTGCGCTTGTGGGTGCGCGATACCGGCACCGGCATTCCCCCAGACCAACAAGAGCGGATTTTCCAGCGCTTTGCCCGGGTGGGTCGCCGCCGATCCGAAGGGGCGGGATTGGGATTGGCTATCGTCCGCGCGATCGCCGAAGCGCATCGCGGTCGCGTGGAAGTGGAAAGCAAGCTGGGTGAAGGCTCTATCTTTACCTTAGTCTTGCCGGTCAATTATATTTAACCGTATCGTCCTCCACCCCTAACCCTCACCCATGAATCGAATTTTAATCGCCGAAGACGAACCCCGAATTGCCGCCTTTGTGGAAAAAGGACTGCGATCGCATGGCTTTACCACCGTGGTGGTCGAAGACGGTCGCCAAACCCTGCAAATGGCCGATAGCAACGACTTTGACTTGCTGATTTTAGACTTGGGTTTGCCCGACATGGACGGATTAGAGGTATTGCAGCAATTGCGCGGACGCGGCGAATTTTTGCCCACCATCGTTCTCACGGCGCGGGATAATATCGACGATAAGGTGTCTGGATTTGAAATCGGTGCCGATGACTACATGACCAAACCCTTTCGGTTTGAAGAACTCCTCGCCCGAGTGCGCGTCCGCCTGCGCGATCGCACCCGTACCCCCGGGAAAGACCCGATGACCCTCAAACTCGGGGATTTGACCTTGGATTTGCGGACGCGCCGGGTGACGGTGGGCGATCGCCTGGTGGAACTCTCTGCCCGGGAATTTACCCTGGCGGAAACCTTCATGCGCCACCCAGACCAAGTAATGAGCCGCGAACAGTTATTGTCTCGGGTTTGGGGCTACGATTACGACCCCGGCTCTAATATTGTAGATGTTTATGTGGGCTATTTGCGAAAAAAATTCGGTAGCGATCGCATCGAAACCGTCCGAGGCATGGGCTACCGAATGCGCCGCTAAACCCAGCGCTCTATGAATTTATGAGAACTTTCTCATCTTTGTTTCATCCCCGCTTTACTCCTGAATGTGAAACTGAATGATAACAAACATTCGCGAGTATTTCCGAGGCGCACAAAACCATGAAAAAATTATCAGCGATCGGCTTAACCTCAACCTTAATGGCCACCCTTTCCACCGGATTGATGTTCGGGTTTGCTCCCCCCGCTACCGCCGATGAAATCGTCACCGAAGAAGGGGAAGTGGTGCAACTGCTCGATGATGGATTTATTCTCGATACTGGCACCGAAGAAATTGCGATCGATACCTATCCCCTCGGAGAACGAGACCCCCTGGATTTGACCGTGGGCGAGTCGGTCTCCGTCTACGGCGAACTCGATGACGACGACGCCGAGATTGATGCCTTTACCATCACTCGCGAAGATGGCTCGACGATTGAAATTCCCGATGATGATGATTGAAAAAAATTAGTTGAGGTTGAACTCGAACGCGCCAAGTAATTTGCATCCTTTTGAAGTGACTCGTTCCCAGAAGCTCTTGGGAACGAATTTACCATTTTTTTATCTTAAACTACAACAACCGAAACACAGACGATCGCGGCTTGGGGTAAACATAATGCATGGCGATAGTCTATCTATGAATTGGGGGGAGAGTAATGAAACTAACACGCTTATTGCCCTTAGCCACCATTTGGATAATGATGGGCATTTCGGCGGTCCGGGCGGAACTCGAACCGGTGCCGATTCGCGAGTTACTGGAAAAACCAACGGGAGTGGCGATCGCAGGCGAAGTAAAAAGCATTGTGGGTAACGAATTTATTCTCGATGATGGCACCGGACAAATTATCGTCGATGCCGGTCCGCGTTGGTGGCACCAAATCGAACTGCTTCCCGGAGAAACCGTTACCGTGGTTGGCGAATACGATGACTACGATTTTGATGCCTTTTCCATCACCCGCGAAGATGGAACCCTCATCGAAATTCGCGACGCTTCCGGTCCTCCACCTTGGGCGGGCGGACCAAATCGTCGGCGGCGGAATTGAGAACTGAGAATTGACACCAATATCAACCGCATTTGAGATGAATTTTATATTCTCCCCAATCCCATAGAGGAAAGGCGGATTATGGTTGGTTGAAAACCAACCTATCATACTTTTTCATTCGCCCATTATTACGATCCAAAACAGATGGGATTTCGGCATCTAGGAGTCATCAACCAAGATCGGGTGCGAGGGGGTGCCGGATTTCCGCCGCATTCTCACGCCAACATGGAAATCCTCACTTACGTGCTAGAGGGGGCGCTGGAACATAAAGACAGCATGGGGAATACCTCAGTGATTCGGGCGGGGGATGTGCAGCGGATGAGTGCGCGGACCGGCGTCACGCACAGCGAGTACAATGCCTCGGAGGGGGAATGGGTACATTTGCTGCAAATTTGGATACTGCCCGATCGCCTGATAGCCGCCGAGTTACGAGCAAATTACCGTTGCACGGGAGAGGAAGCGAGGAAAACTCGAATTAATTGCCTCGCCGCATCATGGCGATCGCGCCGTGACGATCCATCAAGACGTGAATCTTTACGCCACCTTGCTGCAGAGGGGAGAAGAAGTGGTGCATCGCCGCCTTGAAAACCGCTATGGGTGGGTACAGGTAGCGCGCGGAAGCGTCACCCTGAACGATCGCCCCCTGACAGAAGGGGATGGGGTTGCTTGTGGGGGGTCGCAATTGCTGAAACTGGTGGGGGAGGAAAATGCCGAGGTGCTGTTGTTTGATTTAGGATAAAGCGACAGGGAGAGGGGGCGGGTTTTTTCACTGGTTTGGCGATCGGCATTCTGGGGAGAGAATACCCGCCCCAACAATGGGGAAAAAACCCAATTCAGACAATGCGATCGCCCCAAAAAAATTAACAATGTATTTTCCTTTCAGCGGTTCGGGAAAAGTGAAACAAGCAGGTACAATAAAGCCATCTGCCGTTATTCGCTCTTGGTAAAAAATCACCGTATATGCTAGAAACAGAGCCGAGCCGGATATTGCGAGTTGCTTGTTTGGCGTCATTGCTGACCCTATTTTCCCAGTTACCAAACATGGCACCGATAAAAACAGTTTCACCGGCCAGGGCGAATCCCTTACCCGTGCAAACCGCTCAGATAGAGGATACAGAAGGATGCATTCTCGGCGATCGCGAAGCACAACAGCCATTAACTGCATTAATTCCCACCGAGGAGCGGGTAATTTCCACCCTAGCCAGATATCCCACTTTTTTATTTTACCTGCCGCCCACTGCTGCCGAAAGGGCAGAATTTATCCTGTATGATGACCGTCGCCAGCCCCTTTACAAAGTTGTGTTTGTCATCAGTGGCGAAGGGGGAATAATCAGCCTGAATTTACCCACAAGAATTAACTTACAACCGTTAGAAATTGGGCAGCGCTATCCATTTTCCCTGTCCGTGATTTGCGATCCGAGTGCCCCCGATCGCAATTTAACCGTAGGGGGAAGAATCGAGCGAATCGAACTCCCAGAAAGGGTAAAAATGGAAATAGAAAATGCCCTCCTCGGCGATCGCCCCCGGATATATGCCGAAGCGGGCTTATGGCTGGATGCCTTAACCCAGTTAGCGGCATTGCGCCGCGCCAATCCCAATGACCCGGCCCTACTCAGGGAGTGGGAAAGTACGTTAAACGCCTTGGGATTAGAACCGATTGCCCAAGCGCCATTCGTGAATCCCTAACCATAGCGGAATCCTACCGAGGCGATCGGCGATTTTGCAGAAATCCGGGCAGATCCAATCCGGGAGAGGTGGGGGGTTGTTGGGGTTGAGGTTTGGGGGCGGGAGGAGGGGGTGGCGCGGATGTCGGTGGTTGAGACAGAGTGCGGCGCTTTGGCGGCGGTACGGGGGCGGAGGTTTCGCGACGGATGGGGGGTTTTTCCGACGCGATCGCCTCCGGTTCGGTAGAAAATCCGGTGGCAATCACCGTCATTTGCATTTCCCCTTCCAAGCGATCGTCGATCGCCGCGCCGAAAATAATATTTGCGTCCGGATCCACCAACTCGTAAACTGCTTCAGCGGCGGCATTCACCTCATGCAAAGTCAAATCCATGCCGCAAGTAATATTAAACACCACGCCCTTCGCCCCTTTAATCGAACTTTCCAAAAACGGCGAAGACATGGCACTGAGTGCTGCTTGTCTGGCGCGAGATTGACCTTCCCCGATGCCAATGCCCAACAAAGCGGTACCGGCATTTTTCATCACCGATCGCACGTCGGCAAAATCCACATTCACCACCCCGGGAACCACAATCAGATCCGAAATTCCCTGCACCCCTTGGCGCAGGATATCATCTGCCACCTGGAAGGCATCTTGCACCGGCAGATTATCCGAAATCACCGACAGCAGCTTGTCATTGGGAACCGAAATCAGGGTATCCACGCGACTTTGCAGGGCCTCCATGCCGGCGTCAGCTTGGTTGGTGCGCCGTCTCCCCTCGAAGGTAAAGGGACGAGTCACCACCCCCACTGTCAGCGCCCCTTTTTCCCGCGCCACTTCTGCCACAATCGGGGCCGCCCCGGTACCGGTTCCGCCACCCATCCCGGCGGTGACGAACACCAAATCGCTACCCTCGAGGGCCTCGGCAATTTGAGCGCGGGCATCTTCCGCCGCCTTGAGTCCGATCGCCGGATTGCCACCGGTTCCCAGTCCTCGGGTTTGCTTGTGTCCGATTTGCAATCGGGTATCGGCATAGCATTGGGCTAGCGCTCTCGAATCGGTGTTAATGCCCACGAATTCCACACCGAATAGTTCGCTGGCAATCATCCGGTTGACGGCATTGCATCCGCCACCGCCCACGCCAACGATTTTAATTTTGACTAAACTATTAACCACTGATGGTTCCTCCTGGATGTCTGCCGTTCGAGCAAGCGATCGCCTCTGTCATTGTGCCAGATAAACACCCCGCGATCGCGATCGCATTGCCCTATCAATTGCCCACAATCGAAAAATTGTCAGCATTTCCTGTTCTATTTTTCCGATTTCCTCGGGTCACGAAACCGGAAACTCCCCAAGGAGCCAGACCCTCGCCCTTCTATCTCCACTGTTTTACCTGACGATAATCGCCCACATGCAAGCGGCCAAAACCACAGTGGCGAGATGTTGGGGCAACAGCGATCGCACCGGTTGACGGGCTATTTTTTGGGTTAAAACCACCGTCAATCCCACGGCGACCATTAAGGTCGTGCCCTGCAAAAATTCAATCACCGCCGGATGCGCCACCCAAATCGGCAATCCTTCCCCACTCAATCCAAAGGTAGCAAAACTCACCGGCAAAATGCGTCCCGCCTCGGTTAACCCCAAGCGCAGATAGTGAGCCAAACTTCCGCCCAATACGAGGGGCAAATACCCATATGCAAGCTGCAAGAACGGTTTCGGTTTCGGTTGGCGATCGAACAGCTTCATCGCCCCATGCGCCAGAAAAGGAACGCTCACCGGCACCAACAATGCCGCCACCGACAGGGCAAAATGCGGCCAAAACTGGGTTAAATCTACATTGAATTCCAGTTGGGCATTAATTTCCGGCAAGCGATGCAAAAAGATGCCGCCCAATAATAATAATAACAGCGCCACTTCATAACTGCGCGGCACGTGGGTGGTCCAGAGTTCAATTCCCGGGGGACGTAAATTAAATTCGACTGACCGATGGGGACAAGCTTTCAAACAAGTCATGCACAGCACGCAATCGCGATTGTCTTCTAATTGTGCTGGGTGAGAATAAAGCGGGCAGCCGTTGGTTGCCATGCCTTCGCCTTTTTGCGGGCCGCCTTTATAACACTGATAGGTGGTACATTCGGCGGAACAAGTGCCCTGCTGCGCTCGCAGTTCGGTCATCGAAAGTTTGGCAAACAATCCGTTCATGCCGCCGATTGGGCACAGATAGCGGCACCAAAACCGCCGCTCGAAAATGGCGGAAAAAATCATCGCCCCGGCGGTAATCAGCAGCAGCAAACAAGCGGAAAGATAGGCGGTATTTTCTAAATTCCAGAGTTCTTCCCAGAGGAAAATTAATGCGAATAAGCCGAATAAGAACCAGCCGCCCCATTTTTCCGCATCTTGTCGCGGCCAGTATTTCAGTTTGCGGGGGAACAGCCACAAGGAGAGTTTTTGGGTGATTTCCCCGTAAATCATAAAGGGACAAATGGCGCACCAGAGACGTCCGACGAAGGGAAAGGCAAACAAGACCACGGGCCACCACCAAGCCCAAAATAAGTTTAAGGCCAGGTTGCGATCGCGCGTTTGCGGTCCGAGAAATAACAGGGCAACTACTAGGGCGAAAAAGGCAAAGGTAAAACCATAATTGATGCGATCGGGCCACCAAGGACTGCGAAGAAAGTTCCGCAAGCGGGGATATGCGTTGAGCAAATTAACGCGAAATTGTTTTTTCTTGCTTTGTGCGGACCAAAAGATTTCTTCCGTGAGTTCCGAGGCGCAGTCAGACTGGACGATCGCCCGTTCTACCAGGTTTTGCAATTCGCGAATATTGCCGGGAAAATCATAGGCTTGCAGGCGGCGCAAGGCTTCCGGGGTGAGATGGGGTTTTTCGAGACCTTTGGCGCGACAGTAGAGGCTGGTATAATAGTCCACTTGAGCGGCAATATCGGCTTTACGAACCCGCAGGGGTGGGACTTTGATGGTGCGCTGGATGTGACGTTCGATTTGTGGGAGGCGACGTTCCCCGATCGCGATGATTTTGGCTTGGCAGGTTTTGGGTGACGGCGGAGGATCCCCTGACCGCGTGACGGGGGTATAGGTTTGGGTTTCCAACAGGTGGGCGATCGCCTCGGTGAGTTCTGAGGGCAGTTCTTCGATATTATTTAAGACTAATGTGCCTTCGCCTAACCATTCTAAAAGTCCCGGTTTGCCTCCCGCGCGCCCAAATAATTCCGCACCACTGGTTTGCAGAATGCCGCAGTCAATTTTGACGATCGCGCTTCGGCGGGCGGGTGAACCAAAGTGAATCAAGGCGGCGGTATTGTCTTTTTCCAGTCCCGGTTCCCCGAAAATGAACACCGACAAGCGATCGCTGCCCGCTTCGCGGATTTGTTGGCGCAGGCGCGCCGCATAGCGACTTTTGCCCACAATCCCCCGTTTGGCTTTGGCGATCGCATAGGGGCGCAGTTCGTTTTGTCGTTGTTGTTCGTAATCCAATGCCTCGGAAACATCGGCGAGTTTTTCCACCAGGAAGCGGGAAAAGGTTTGGGCAATTTCGGGGTATTCTTGGACTAATTGTCCGAAGCGATCGCGAGGCACAAACCACAGGTGACATTCGGTTAACGTGGTCACGGTTTGGCCGGCGTTTTGGTCTAAGATGAGTTCTTGTAGGTGAATCACGCTTCCGGGTAACAGGGAGGCGGGATTTTTCGGATCTGAGGCGATCGCCGCCCTCTGGCGGGATTTACCCGCTACTTCTAAGCGTCCCTGTTTGAGGATGTAAAGTCCGGTGGGTGGGGTTTCTTCTCTCGCCAACACTTCGTTGGCATCAACTACTTTTTCTTCCAGCATTTGCGCGATCGCCTTTAATGCCGGTTTGGAAAGAATGCCTAGGGTGGTTCTTTCGCTCAACCACGTCACCCATTCTCTGCCGCTCATAAGCCTGTGCTCCCTCAATGCTGTGTCTTATTTTAACAAGCGCGAGGCTTTTTGATAAATTGCTTCACCTACATTGCAAAATCTCTGTGCAAAAGCTTTCCGCTTTATCCCTCGAGGGGGATAATTTTTTTGCATCTTCCCGATTAAATAAACTTTAACTTGGCTTTGACACCGGGGAAGAATTGTGGTATAATTAAATATTATTTATTGATGATTGGCTGCGGGGCTGTGGAATTGCCGGCGCGATCGCGGCGAGTAAGGGCGCAGAGTGCAGATCGAAAATATCTGAGGGAAAAATGGGATTAGACAGTTCGCAACTCGTGGATTTGTGGGTGCCTTTGGTTCTGCTTGGGTCTATCGTGTTAGCAGCCATTTTTTTCAGCAGCAAATAATCGGCCAACTGCGCCAAGGCGGCGGTTTTCCGATCCAAGTAAAGCGACCCTGTGGGAATGGAAATGGCACAGGAGATTAGGACTGCTGTAAGTGGCCGATCGCCGCAATTAATTCCTCGGGGCGATCGAGAGCAAAATCGGGATTGTGCTTGACTAATACTTCTTTAGAGTTAAATCCCCAACTCACGGCAATCACCTGCACGCGCGTGTTTTTTGCCGCTTCAATATCCCGGGTTTCATCTCCCACATAAATAACCTCTTCCGGGAGGAATTTTTCTTGGCGCAAAAACTTTTTAATCACTTTACTTTTGCCAAAAAGCGTGGAACCCGAATGCACGAAAGAGAAGACTTCATGTAAATCATAGTTGTGCAGAAAAGTTTTCACATTGTCCTGAGAATTCGAGGTGACAATGCCCAGAGGATAGCCCTTACTTTTCAGGTCAGCGAGGACGTCAATGATGCCGGCGATCGGCTTTAAGTTTTGAATTTCTTGGTTTAACTCCAGTTTGACCATCTGCAACAGAAACGGGACTTTTGCTAGGGGAACCTTGGCGGTTTTAATAATTTGCATAGAGTTTAAATTTCTCAGCGCCTCCACATCTTCTGCAGTGGCTTTTTGGTAGCCAAATTCACCGGATAGCCGATTGGTAATTCGGACAATGGCCTCCAGAGAATCCACCAAAGTTCCATCAAAATCAAATAATACAACTTTTCGGTTCATTGCGCTCCTCGCTTAGTTGGCTATCCAACACCTTAATATAGACGATTGTCAACAGCATTTATCGGCGGAACCGAGGCATCGATAGTAACCGGTTCCGGAAAAGGGAGTGATTCCCGCTATCTTTTTCCACTTTACCCTTTTCCCTGGGTAGGTTAGATTTCCGCATTGACCCATAACCCTTGATATTTTTCCCATAATTCCACCCGCGATCGCCGCTGTTCCCAAAACTAAAATCTTCTCCCCATCCCCCCTTGGGGTTCGTTGCGCGAGGGTGTGGCGATCGCATTCCCCGGTGGGGTCAGCTTCAGGGCGCGTCACGCGATCAAATCTGAGTTGCATTTCAGCGGGAATCTGTGGAGGATATCGCCGTTGTGCGCGATCGCTAAAATTCTACTACAGCCAATCCATTCTGCACCTGGGCGGGGGAAGGACACTCCCCTGTCAATTCACTGCATCATTTAGCTAAGGTGCCTTACTCCCTAAAGAATGCCGCGATCGCCTTTAGCGCAAAATCGGACTCCCGTGGTGATGAATTAAATACCATTTTCCGCCCATCAATTCAAAAACATTCGTCGCCACAGAAAACGATTTATTTTTCTGAGCGCCACTCACCTGAATCACCTTTTCAACCAACACCACATAGGCCATATTATCCTGAACTTCAGTGGCGGTAATTTGCAGTTCGATTTCCAAAGACTTCGTGACCCGAAAAATCTTTTCCCACCCGGCGCGGATGTCGTCCCATCCTTTTAAAACCTGGCGTCCGGGATGAACGCAAAGACTGCTGGTTCCTTGGGACCAAACCGCACTCATCGCCGCGATATCTTTATTTTGGAACGCTTGATAAAAAGCCTGATTGGCATCTAAAACATCTCGTTCGACAGACATGGTTTCACTAGGGTTAACGTTCATGTCGTATTTTAGAATAATCGAGAGTCTGCGGGGTATCGCCCAGCAAAGGTTAAACTAAGCAATTCCGTCACCAGAACTGCTCGTCTTCAAAACCGGACTTGAGACTTTCACCTCATCCGGGGACTCAACAGTTTGGCCTTTGTCATAGGCACCGAG
>NZ_JAJENT010000834.1:0-873 GCF_035615515.1 Phormidium sp. CCY1219 | reverse complement strand
AGCCGTAGCGGTAACGCTGCTGCTGGGGTCGAGTTTTGCCCCAGTGAGTTCCGCGCAGGAGATAAATCCGTTGTCAGGATTAAGGACAACTGGGCAGAATTGGATAGCTCAGAATAGTAGCACTCAAGAGGGCGATCGGTTGTTGCAAGAAGGAGTGCAACTCTTTCGGCAAGGAACCGCAGAATCGTTGCGAGAAGCCCTGCAAAAGTTGGACGCCGCACGCCAAGCGTATCGCGCCGCAGGGAATGCAGCAGGTGAAGCAGCCGCCCTGGTAGGAATGGGTCGCATTTCCGATTTACTTGGAGACAAGCAAACGGCGCTAGACTACTACAACCAATCCTTGCCCCTGACACGGGAAGTGGGGCATAAGGCAGGGGAAGCAACTACCCTCAACAATATTGGCCGGGTTTACCACGACCTGGGAGACCAGCAAACGGCCCTAGACTACTACAACCAATCTTTGCCCCTGTTCCAGCAAGTGGGGGATAAGGCAGGGGAAGCAACTACCCTCAACAATATTGGCGGGGTTTACGACGCCCTGGGAGACAAGCAAACGGCCCTAGACTACTTCAACCAATCCTTGCCCCTGAGACGGGAAGTGGGGGATAAGGCAGGGGAAGCAACTACCCTCAACAATATTGGCGGGGTTTACTCCGACCTGGGAGACAAGCAAACGGCCCTAGACTACTTGAACCAATCCTTGCCCCTGTTCCAGCAAGTGGGGCATAAGGCAGGGGAAGCAACTACCCTCTCCAATATTGGCCAGGTTTACTCCGACCTGGGAGACCAGCAAACCGCCCTAGACTACTACAACCAATCCTTGCCCCTGTCTCGGCAAGTGGGGGATAAGGCACAGGAAGCAACTACCCTCAA
>NZ_JAJENT010000833.1:0-18754 GCF_035615515.1 Phormidium sp. CCY1219 | reverse complement strand
CACTTTGATAATGCCTTTAAGAGTTCAGTTTTGGACTGCTTAAGAATCCCCGCGTCTTCAGCGCGGGGAGTATCAATATAGTCCAACTTCCGCAAAATTGCTCACCGCCCCAGGAGGGAAGTTTGGGATCCGGCGACGATCCGGTGGGTACGGCGGGAATCTGTGGCGGATAAAAATTGGCGATCGCCCCTTCAATCCCCTGCTGGGGGCGGATTTGACCTTGCATTTCCTTGAAACCCGTTAGATAATTTGGGAGTCAAAAGCAACCAGTGTATTATTCCCTCTCCCACTCATCGCCGCTATTTCTGATTTGGAGTCAGCAGAATCATGCGAAAACTTGTCAGTCTTTTTTCTTTAACCTTACTGTTACAAACCTTCCCAAATATCCTACAGGCGCAAACGCCCGTCAATCCCATTCAACAAGCGCTCGATGCGGGATTGATGAGTAACTATCCCGACGGACAATTTCATCCCGAAAGGAAAGTGATGCGCGCCGAACTCGCCGCCATTGTGGTGAAAACCTTTCAACTAGAAAAGCGAGACACCCAACAAAACCCCCCAGTTGCCATTACCGATGTTCCCCCCTCCCATTGGGCCTACAACGATATCGCGATCGTCCTCGAAACCGGCATTATGAGTGGATATCGCGACGGCATGTTTTATCCCGATCGCCCCGTAACTCGCGCCGAAGGATTTGCCATTTTTGCCCAAGCATTTGGCGTATTGCTATTCGATGAAGCAGATGTTTCCAGTATTTTATCCCAATACCCCGATGCGGCTGAAATTCCCGATTGGGCCAGACAAGCAATGGCTACCGCCCTCTTTGAAGGATTGGTCAATGTCAGACCAAACAACTCCCTTTCTCCCTTAGAACCCATGACAAGAGCCGATATCGCTTACAGTTTAAGTCGCTATTTAGCCAAACAAGAAAACCCCGGCACAATCCCCGACCTACCCATGTAATTTGTCATTGGTCATTGGTCATTTGTCATTGG
Source organism: Phormidium sp. CCY1219 (assembly GCF_035615515.1). GTDB lineage: Bacteria > Cyanobacteriota > Cyanobacteriia > Cyanobacteriales > Laspinemataceae > CCY1219. The sequence goes on along the minus strand of NZ_JAJENT010000833.1, from coordinate 17,759 downwards.
TCATTTGTCCTTGGTCATTTGTCATTTGTTCTTTGTCCTTTGTCCAATTACTAATGACCTGTTACTACATGACAATTGACCAGTGACCAGTGACCAGTGACCAGTGACCAGTGACCAGTGACTAATGACCAGTGACCAATGACCAATGACCAGTGACCAATGACTAATCGCCGAATTGTTGGATTAACCGGAGGAATTGCCACCGGGAAAAGTACCGTGTCTAACTATCTGAAAAAGCGGCATAAAATTTCAGTATTCGATGCTGATGTTTACGCGCGCCAAGCGGTAGAAAAGGGGTCGGAGATATTAAAGCGGATTGCAGAACGCTACGGCGGGGAAATGCTGCAGGAGGATGGAACTCTAAAGCGAAAAAAGCTGGGAGAAATTATCTTTAAAAATCCGGAAGAAAAGCAGTGGCTAGAGGAACAGATTCACCCTTACGTGCGCGATCGCCTGGAGGAAGATGCCCACAATACAGACGACGCGATCGTGGTACTGGATGTCCCGCTGTTATTTGAAGCCAACATGACCGATTTAGCCACAGAAATTTGGGTAGTGTACTGCACCCCGCAACAGCAGCGATCGCGACTGATGCAACGAGACGCCCTCAGCGCCGAACAAGCGCAAGCGCGCATCCACAGTCAAATGTCCATCGAGACCAAACGCGATCGGGCCGATGTGGTGCTCGATAACTCCGCCACCCGAGAGCAGCTCATCCAGCAGATAGATGCAGCCGTGACAACTTTCGGCGATAATAAGCAGATGTAGCGTTTCCCCAGAAAAAGCGCAAGGCGTTAAATTTGTCTTGAAAATGCAAGCAACCACATCCAGTAGCACTCCCGCCGAAAAAAACACCTACGGACCCATTGTCTGGATTAAAAAACTGATTGCAATTCTTGCAGTCATTAACTTACTTTTAGGACTGTTCAACCTCAGCTATATTCCCGCAAGAGATTTTTACTTGCGACACTTTCCCAGTTTGGTGGTGGTGTACGACCCCATCAAAGGCATCGAACCGCATCCCGACACGGAAAGATACTTAAAAACCGCCGATAAATTAACTGCCGAACTGCATCAGCCGCAAAACGAACTCACCGCGCCCAAAGTGGAGGATTTACTCACTTCCTTAAGCATTCAAAGTCAGACCATGTTGGATGAAAACCCCTTTATGGCTTCTGGCAAATTCGGCACCTTCGCGAAAGTTCAACGGCGGATGCAGCAACACATAGGCAGTGAATATGCGCGAGAAGCCTTTCAAACCTTTTGGAGTTCCGAATATTTATTTGCCACAGATTGGGAAAGCGAACTGGAATTTTTTAACAGTCAAATTGCCCCATTAATTTCCACCAATTATTTTCGTTTAGTAGACGACTACGGCCAATTTGTGGATGAATTTTGGCGGCTTGATATTTTCTTTATTTGCTTGTTCGGGGTAGAATTTCTCGTGCGAACCTTTTTCCGCTATCGCCGCAATCCGGATTTAAACTGGTTTGATGCCATGTTGAGACGGTGGTACGATATATTTTTATTTCTTCCTTTTTGGCGGTGGTTGCGCGTTCTGCCCGTCACCGTGCGCCTGCAACAAAGTGGGTTAGTTAATTTTAAGAGAATATTGGTGCAAATGACCCACGAACCCGCCGCCAACTTAGCCGATCGCCTGTCTCAATTTGTCATGGTGCGCGTCATCAATCAAGCCCAAGAATCCATCGCCGAAGGTGAGGTAGCAGAATCCCTATTATATCCGAGTTCTTCTTATATAGAAGTCAACCCAGTTAATGAAGTGGAGGTGATTAGCGATCGCCTGCTCGAATTAACCATCTATAAAGTTTTGCCAAACATTCAACCCGAACTCGAAGCATTACTTCATTATAGCATTCAAGGAGCCTTTAAAGACTCCAGTTTTTATCAACGCCTGCAACAAATTCCCGGCGTGGGACATCTTCCCGCCGAAGTCCTCGAACAACTCGCCAGCAATCTCGCCGATACCACCGTCAGCGTTTTGGCCTCCTCCTACGCCGATGTGAAAGGACGAGAACTCTTCGATAGCCTCACCGAACAATTTAATGCCGCATTTCGGCAAGCCTTGCGTGATAAAGAAACCCTAGAAGAGCTCGAAGCCCTCCTTGGAGATTTGCTAGAAGAAGTGAAATTAAACTACGTGGTCAAAACCACCCAAACCGACCCAGAAGCCACCCTAGAAGAAGTTCAGAAACTCGACGAAGAGGCGGAAAACAACTCCATTTATTCAGAAGTTAGAAAGAAAAACGAAGCCTAGAAAAAAATCATGCTCGTAGAGACGCTTCGGAATCGCGTCTCTACCGCATTCCCACCAATTTCCAGGCAGAATAACTAACCTAATGGCTTACTGAAAATTAAATGCGAGAAATTATCAATTTTCAAGTCTTCATTTTCAGGAATTTTTTAGGCCGATTCGCCGCCGACCACCACATTGCGAATTCGCAGACTCGGACCGCCACAGCCCACGGGCAAACCATTTTGTCCGCCTTTCCCGCAACCGCCGGATTCATCCCAATAAAAGTCATCGCCGATCGCTTCGATATCCGCCAAGGTACTAAACACATTGCCCGAGAGAGTGACATCGCGTACCGGTTCGGCTAATTCACCATTTTTAATCATCCAAGCTTCGCCGGCGCTAAAGGTAAACATTTCGCCATTAGTCATTCCGCCGAGCCAATTGCGAGCGTAAACCCCGTCTTTAATCCCGGAAAATAACTCGTTCACCGGCGTTTTACCGCGCTCGATCCAAGTATTGGTCATTCGCACCAGGGGGGGATAGTGGTAATTGAGACAGCGAGCATTGCCGGTGGGTTGTTCGCCGAGTTTGCCCGCCGTTTCGCGCGAGTGTAGGCGTCCCACCAGTACCCCATCTTGAATTAACTGAGTGGTGGTAGCGGGGGTACCTTCATCGTCATATTGGTAGCTACCGCGATGCCCTTGGGGCGAAGCACCATCATAGATTTGCAGTTCTGGCGGACCGAAACGGCGGCCCAGACTCATCACTTCAAGCACATCGGGATTTTCATAGGCCATATCTGCTTCCGAGAGATGCCCAAAGGCTTCGTGAACGAACAGACCGGTGAGAATGGGGTCAATCACCACCGTGTAGGTGTTGCCTTTCACGGGAGGAAGGGAGAGGGCATCCACAGCTCTTTGTGCCGCCCCACGCACTTGAGCATCGAGATAGGTTAAATCTTCATACGCTTTGCGCGAACCAGTGGTTTCCCGACCGGTTTGTACGGTTTCGCCGTTGCGGGCGGTAGCAGCAAATCGCATTTCCATATCCACCCAAGACTGTTCCAGGATGGTACCTTCGGAGGTAAACAGGAGGATGCGCTGGGCGCTGTCGCTGTAGCGAACCGAAGTAGTAGTGATGCGGTTATCCACACTGCGGAGGATTTCAGTGTAGCGATCGCATAATGCTTTTTTGTGGGATAAAGGAACCTGTCGGGGGTCAGTGCCGGCGAGGGCTAACTGGGAAATGGCTTGTATGGGCGTAATCGGGGCGAGGAGGGTTTCTTCATTCCCCACTAATCGCGCCGCCGCGATCGCTTCTTCGATCCGTTCGGCAAGTCCCGAGAGCTGGTTAAAGCTGGCAAAGCCCCAGCCGCCTTTATAACACGCCCGTACCTGTCCCCCAATCGAAACCCCTTCGCTGAGGGTTTCGATCTTGTCCGCACGCAAAAAGATATCCGTCCCTTCCGCTTCTTCCAAGCGAATGGCGAGATAGTCCACCCGGGCACAATAGCGTGCAATCAGGTCAGACAGTAGGTTTTTGGCATCCGCAAGCAATTGAGACATGTTTTGGCAAACCTTTCCAATGCAACTGCTTTTATTGTGCATCAGAGATGGAGTTTAGGGATTCAATTTTGCCCGAGACCATGACAAGAGTGCCGATTCATGCCCCATCCCCTGCGACCAGAAGCGATCGCCGAACCGCTAGGCATTGGATCTGGGTACAATTAGCGGAGATTGCGACTTGTTTGTTCGGTTCTACGAATTTATTGATTTCCCATCTCCCGATAGGCTAGAAATAGAGTTATAACCCGGCATTAGAAGCGTCAAGGGTTAAACGAGAATTTTCTATTTTTGCCTTGTGGATTGATTATTGAAAATTATATCATTCACCGTTCGCCCAGAGATTAAAGGGGGTATATTTTAATGTACAATTGGCTATTACCAACGATTAGTGAGGTTTTGACCCAATGCTCGCCGCAGAATAGCCGGTGCCAGAGTCAGGCAAACCGGGACAATGAGGTAGGGCAAGACGCAGGGAATGACAAGCGCCACCGTAGGGAGATTTGGCACAAACAGGTGCGAGCCGATCGCCACTGGTATGGCGCGATCGCGGCATTGAATGAGTTGCTGGTGGGAGAAATCAACGGCTTGGTGGTCTGCGGTCCGGTGCCGATGTTGAGTCAGCCCGGATTGCTAGAGAATTTTTCCACTTGGACATTGAGCGCGCCGCAACAGCGGGGCGGATGGTTGCCTTCGCAATTGTTGCCCACCTCGGGCGAGTGTAGCGCCACCTCAGCACCCACCGTTTTGCCGTTAATGTCTGGAGACCCCTTAGCCGAGGAACAATTTTGTTTGGTACTCACTTCTGGGTTTAGTCTGGCGATGGTGAATGGATCCGACGCTTCCGGAGAGCCGGCGTTTCAGTTTTCCTTCGATCCGCAGGCGATTCATCTGGTGTGGCAAGCCTTGCGATCGCGCGTATTGCCCCTGAAGGATAAGGGAGCAATTGCTGCCTTGGATCGGGATTTCGAGCAGTTTGCACCCCGCGAGCCCCATTACCAAACCGTCTGTGATTTTACGCGACAACTGCTCGATCGCCTGCCAGAACCCTGGCACCTGGAAGACCCCCTGGTGGATGCGCCGAAATTCCACCAACCCGCTACAACTGAGGTATCCAGCATCATTCACCCCTTGCCTCAACATGCCAATCCCCGGGCATGGTCTGCAGGCGCGATGGATATTCTGGTCACCACCGAAAACGAGACTTCTGTGGCCACAATTCGCCCGCACCTGAAGTGCAATGAAAACCGAGGTGATGTCATAGAAATCCCGGGGAAAGACGCGGGTCAAAATCGCCAAACCGAGACAGCCAGCACTTCATCAGTGCATGGTACTAGAACCCCGTTAAACGAACGACTAGACGAACTGCGAAGTTCCAACCAGAAAGGAGTTAGAAATCAATCTCCCGCCTTAGATGTGGAATTGTTGCAAGCGATCGCCCATGAAGTCCGCACCCCATTAGCCACCATTCGCACCCTGACCAAACTATTACTCAAACGGCGCAATTTAGATGCAGATGTCATCAAACGTTTAGAAGCCATCGATCGCGAATGTAGCGAGCAAATCGATCGCTTTGGGTTGATTTTCCGCGCCGTAGAATTAGAAACCGCCAGCGATGCGAAAAAGCCGGTGCATCTAACATCTACCTCCTTGACCCAGGTGTTTAATAGCTGCATTCCCCGGTGGCAAAAACAAGCCACCCGACGCAACCTGACCCTCGATGCGATCGTCCCGCCCAAAATGCCGCCAGTGGTCAGCGATCCGTCCCTGCTCGATCGCGTTTTAACCGGGGCGATCGAAAACTTTACCTCCACCTTACCCGCCGGAAGTAACGTGCGAGTCGAGGTAGTGCTTGCCGGTCATCAGTTGAAAGTAGAACTGCACTCCAAACAGCCCGGAGTTTTCACCCCCGCCCAGACCACTTCCACCCAGCAGACCTTGAAATCCATCGGTCAGATGTTGATGTTTCAGCCAGAAACCGGCAATTTGAGTCTAAATCTGAGTGTCACCAAAAATCTGTTCCAAGCGATCGGAGGCAAACTCATCGTCCGCAACCGACCCCAACAAGGTCAAGTATTGACCATTTTTCTACCGTTAGAACTGCGGGGAGAAACCAGCAAAAGTGGGTGAAATAGCAAGGGTAACGTTAATCCTGGAAAGTTTTGTAGAGACGCGACATGTCGCGTCTTTACAATTTCCGAAAAAAGCGTTACAATTAAAGTTTAACCGTTCGGTAATCGCATAGATTGCGTTAGAGATGACGCATCCAAGCTAAATCTGTCATTGTCTCTGTTGGGGAAACCTAGAAAAAAGTTAATGATGACTCACCGCTATTAGAACGGCGATCGACTGTCCCCTTTACCGTTTGTTTCACTCCTCATCTTCCGGCCATAGCGGGTCAGTATCTTCATAAATAGGCAAGAGAACTTTAAAGATAGAACCGCGACCGACGCGACTTTTAACTGCGATCGAACCGCCACTGTGCAGGAGCAATTGTTGCACCACAGTCAACCCCAATCCCGCACCTTCCATATCTTCATTAATTGCTTGCCGTCCGCGATAAAATGCCTCAAATATTTTTGGAATTTCCGACGCCGGAACACCCACCCCGGTATCGCGAACGTCAAGTTGTACGTAATCGCCTTGTTGTTTAGCGCGCACCCAAACTTCACCCCCGGCGGGAGTGAATTTAATCGCATTATGCAGCAGCTCGATCAGAATTTTTTTCAGCCATTCCGTAGCACCCAAAACCGGCGGCAGATTACTGCGAAGGGTGTAGGCGAGTACCAGACCTTTTTCTTGCGCTAAGGGTTGATAAGTAGTGACGATACCCGGAACCAAATCCCCGAGATGAATTTCCTGCATGCGAGTCAGGTCGATTTCGCTTTGCAGGCGCACCAGTTCTAAAAACCCATCGATCAGGGAATTTTGCCGCTGGCAAGACTGATGCAATAAAGCACTATAGCGTGCCCGTTGGGCGGGTTTGAGTTTGGGGGAGTCGAGCAAACTGAGTGCGGTTTTCATGTTGGTTAAAGGCATCCGCAACTCCTGACCGATTTTGTTGAGGAATTCGTCTTTAAAGCGCAGGGTATCGAGCAATTCTTCGTTTTGGTGTTGCAAAAGTTCGAGTTCTTCGTCTCGAGCCTCATTATGCAACTGTTGCTCTTGGTGTTGAATTTGTTTGCTCAACAAATGGCCCAACAGCACCGGATCTGGAGGCGGTACCTTCACCGAACCAAACCGCGCATCCCAGGTATCGAGCAGACTCTCGCAAATTGTCCCCCCCTGAGTGGCGATCGCCTCCGACTCGTTATCGGACTGGAAGCGAAGACAACGACCCAAACTCACCGCTGGTTTGAGTCCATCGAGGACTAATTGAATCGTCTGGGGGTCGAAAGAATAGAGGGACAGCAGGGGGCGCTTGCGGTGCGACGCCCGTGGGTAATGCTCTTCATCCCCTTCCTCCGGAAACACCGATCGCGGTTGATGCGCCAGAATCATGGCGCAAAATTTAGCCGATAGCACCAACAGAAAATATTCCTGTTGTAGTTTGCTGTGCGCCGCTAGCTGAATTTCGCATACCGGGGAGGGAGTTTTTGCCGGCACCAAAAATTCCCCCTCATCGCTAATCAGGGAATTATCTTCAATTCCACAGAGGGATTTCTCGGGTTTCTGACGTTCTTCTCGCTGACGTCTGTTTTTCTGCCTGCGAGTTCGGGTAATGTCTCTCGATGCCGGGGGTTCGTCTGGACTAACTCGGTGACGGTAAGGAGGCCCTGAGATTTGTTCGGGATGCGATCGCTCCAAATCACCGGGGGTCGAAAATTCCGCTTCCGTCTCCGGACCCGACTTAAAAATGTAAAGCGGGTCAGAACTTCCCACCCATTCGCGATAGCGTTCGATTTGCGCGGGCCACTCCCACCATTGCGGGAGTCTGATCCATAGGGTAGCCGGAATCTTTTGCTCGATGAGCAAGTCCATGAGCGCACCGATGCTGCCCTTGAGTGTGTCCTGAGACACTTGTAAAGGGTGCGGTGGCGCGATCGCGCTGAGGGCGCAATCATAGAGAGACACATCCTGAGTTGTTGATGGATTCATCACTTAAGACTCTTTCATACAAGAGGACACTCCGATGTGTACCCTGATGGCTGTGCCAACTGGCAAATGACTTGCGGGTTCCCCAACTCGGGTTTTCCTATTCTGGTTCTGCCAGCCTAGTAGATCCCACCAGTGTAACGCGATCGCCTTCAGTCCCGCCTGTAGGAAAGCGAGTACAGACAGCATGGATCGGTAGCTAGAGTGCCCCATTTTGAGGAACCCCTTCGGCTTTTTCCCTCGGCGTGGGAAATGCGGGGAAAATTTTTGCCGCAGAAGGATTACTTTAATTTTATCGTTTCGGGAATTGGATTGGAGATTCATCATTTGACCGACGCGCAACCGATAGGGGGCGGGAAAATGCTTTGCCCCCTACGGGGGATGTTTTAACCTAAATTAGCGAGACGTTCTGCGAGGGCGGCGAGGGCTTGTTCTCGGTCGTCAAAGTGGATTTTTTCCGTCCCGAGAATTTGATAGTCTTCGTGTCCTTTGCCGGCAATTACCACGCCATCTCCCGGTTGCGCTTCCAGAATTGCCGTGCGAATGGCTTCGGCGCGATCGCTGATGACTTGCGGATTTGTCCCTTCCGGAATTCCCTGCAAAATATCTTGCAAAATTTGCTCCGGGTCTTCGGTACGCGGATTGTCCGAGGTGACGATGGCTTTATCGGCCAATTCGGCGGCAATTTTCCCCATGATCGGGCGCTTAGTGCGGTCGCGATCGCCCCCACAGCCAAATACGCAAATTAACTGATTTTTGACGAAAGGTCGCGTCGCTTGTAGCACGTTGGCCAAACTATCCGGGGTATGGGCGTAATCCACGATCGCGCTAATATCTTGCTTTGGATCGGCGATCGCCCGCTCCATCCGGCCCGGTACGCCGGGAAATTCGGGCAATCCGGCCACAATCTGGGACAATTCTATCCCGAAATGCAGGGCCGCACCCACCGCCGCAAGCATGTTTGCCAAATTGTATTGTCCGACTAAGGGTAAGGAAAATTCTGCCTCTCCCATCGGGGCGTGCAAGATGCCTTTCACGCCGGCAGATTCATAGGTGATATCAGAGGTCCACAAATCGGCGCTGGAATTGCTGGTGCTGTAACTCCAGAGGCGATCGGCATTTAACTGCTCGATTAATCGCTTGCCATACTCATCGTCGAGATTAATCACCGCCCGCCCTTTTAAATACTCCGGGCTAAACAGCAGCGCCTTTGCCTGGAAGTAATCTTCCATATCCCGGTGAAAATCTAAATGGTCCTGGGTTAAATTGGTAAAAATCCCCACCTCAAAGGGCAGTCCCAGCACCCGTCTCTGGGCTAAAGAGTGGGAACTGACTTCCATTACCCCATGTTTGCACCCCGCTTTTACTGCTGCGGCTAATTGGGCGTTGAGTTCTACGGAAAATGGCGTGGTATGGGTTGCCACTCGTTCGTATCCGGGCCAGCGGGCGTATAGGGTGCCAAACAAGGCGGTGGGCCGTTGGGCGCGGTTGAGCAAAAATTCCACTAAATGGGTGGTGGTGGTTTTGCCGTTGGTGCCGGTGACGCCCACTAAATCGAGCTGTTTGGCCGGTTCGCCGTAAAAAGTCTGAGCTACTGCGGCACAAGCTTGGGTCATATCGGCAACGGGAATTACCACGGAATTGGCCGGTTGCTGCGGATGCTGTTTTTCCGCCGCTTCGGGAGTGACTAACGCCGCCACTGCCCCTGCAGCGATCGCCGAAGGCCAAAAGTCCCCCCCGTCTACCCGGGTCCCGGGCATCCCAATAAATAAATCCCCAGGTTTGCACCCATGAGAATTGGTACTCAAACCCGTTACTTCCATGTCTAGGGCGTCTTCCCTGGGCATCTGTAACGGTTTCGCAACGCTGGCTAATAATTCTCTGAGCTTCATCTGTCGATTCCTCTGTTCACAATAGGGGTGGTTGATTTGGGCGATCGGGCTTGATGTGGTTGGTTAACAAGGCTCTAAACCCTCTTTCCGGAGGATTTCGCGCCAGTTGGTTCCACCTCTCCTTGCCTTTCGCTTTGGGATTTAATTCGCCTATTGTGAAGCATTTTTTGGATAATATTTTTGTAGCATTTGCTTCACCTGCTCCACTGAGGCACGCGGCGAGGGTCGCGGAAGCTTCTCTTCTTTCTCTCCCTCCAGATCCCCTGCACCCCCAGTCCCCCCTCGACACAGCACCGGCACTTCATACTGATACGCCATCCACCACTCTTCCTTGGTGGTGATGTCTCTGAGTTCTAACTCGAAGTCCAACTCTTCAATCTGTTCGAGCTTCTCTCGCAATCCCTCGCATAAGTGGCACCCCGGTTTCCCGTACAAAATTAATCGCATGGTTGGGTTTTCTCAATCTCAGCAATGCTATCTTATCGCGAAAGTTCCCCCCCGGCTTTCTACAGCGCTTCCCCTATCTGACCCTATTCTGCGGACTTGGATGCAAGCGGGTGAAAGCTCAACTACTCTCCGGGCCAGTTGAGCCATAACCGGGGCGGAATCACCCGGGACAAATGATGACAACAAATACTTTATTCTATCGGCATGCAAAAATGACATGTATTCGCTTAAAGCAAATTGTCGATTCGCTTGAGATGCTTGAAATCGAAGAACTAGAACTGAGCGATCGCCGGATTCAAATGTAGCTAGGGAATCGAGAAGAAACTGCCAAGCGCTCGGCGTTTCATAAGGCGCTACTCGATGCGGGTTAAGTCAGGTAAATTAAGCATCCTACTACAGATGAGGCGAACGCTGAAATAAACCTGATTTGGGTGGAGGTTCAGCCGATTTATGAAACCATCATTTAGGAACGACGGTATAGAGGTATTGGCAGTCAAATGAAAATCACTTAGACCTTTATTTGCTTAATGTAAAAAAACACTTTACAATCGCCAGGTTTCAAATAAATTAAAAATTAAATATTGTGCTTGGGGGACGGTGCTACCTAATAGTAAACCTATTTCGTAACTAATATCGTAAGCCCAGTCTCTAAAAGATTGTTTTGATTTTATGTAATATTTTTTTATAATCATTAATATCTTCTATTTTTTGCAGTAAGCGATGTTTTAATAATTGATGAGTGGACATTGCATCTTCTACTTCAGAAGAGTAAAATTGATATCCACAAGAACAGTAAAATTTGCTATTGAGAATCTGCCATTGCTCTCCGCATAGTTCACATTTTACCTGTTTTTTATAAGGCTCCACTAGAATTTCCCCATTTAACAAACAGTTTCTATGATTGGTTGTGCCCCATTGTTTACCACAACTGGGACATTTAGGAAAAAACAAGGCCATCCATTCACTCATCATTCGTTAACAAATTATAATCTTTTTAGTCTGGCAATTTGAAAAACACAATTTAAAACCGATTTCAATACGTTAAAAAGCAATAAATATTGGCTGATTTGCTAAGCGTAACTTCCTCATAACTGATGAATATAAATATTAATTCTATCCCGAAATGCAATTTTAATAGCAGTTTAAAAAAGAATTTTTATTGAATATAAAAATCGCCTGTGAAATTATTTACTTGCTTTTAAAACAGTAAAAATACCTTTTGATTTACAGCAATTTTTGCAAATTATTCTGAATTCATACTAAGCACTTGTGCCAAATAATTTGCAGGATTCCGTTGCCCTCGTTCCCAGGGTTCACCCTGGGAACAGCTCTCCCGAGGATTCAATTCCCCCCCCAGTAAATATGTACAATAATTTGCGTACTAGCTTAGCAGCCATTGCTGAAATTTTTGCCGCTTGAGGCGGTGGAGGGATTTCGCTTTAGAGTTAAGTGTCCCTTTTTCTACGCCCTGTCTTATACCCACTTTCCCAGCCTGATTTTACGCCGTCTACTATTTCTGAAGTAGTTCCAATCACTACGCCGACAGTATAACCAAAAATGGCGGCAATTGATTTGAATAAGTCGGCAATAAAGTCTCGAAAGTCTTTTTCTGATTTGTCTAAAATACTCAGTTCATACTCGTCCATTTCGGCGAGTTTTTGATTCATTCTTTCTCGAAGCCTCGCTCGGATTTTCTCTGCAGTATCCGGAGGAATATGATTTCGATCGGGAACGTATGTCATTGTTTGACCTCAGTAATACAATACAGTCGATCGTGCTTGAATCGTGACTTACAGTCCTTTTTGCCGTAACCATGCTAAAAATGCCCTTCGATCTGTAGCAAATTTAGCATATTCGTCAGGAGGCATATTAGCAAGCATATCTGAAATTTTTTCAGGTTGAGGCTGTTGATGGATTGCTCTTTGTGGTCTTTTTTCTGGGGGCAGTAGCTGAGGATCGACTAATTCCCGAAAATCAGCTAATGCTTTACGAGAGGCAACGACCCATTTTCTTTTCCTAGGTACAGCATCCATCATGGCATTAAAGAGTTGAGGTAAGTTGTAGCGGCGATAAGCAGAATAGCCTACGATTCTTCCTTTCCAATGAGGTAAGACTTCCCGAATTCTTTTGTTAACATCTTTGACTCTTCCGTGGATGTTTTTTTCCTGTTGCTCGCTGGGTAAATTAGCACTATCAATCCAATCGGTTGCACCAGGATAAACTAAATCCACCTTATTTAACGCGATTACCATCCGTTCCAAAAGTTGAGGATGAATAGCTTGCAATTCCGTTTGCAAATATTGCTGGACAGATGCGATCGCCCGATTCTGTGCATCTAAAATCCACAAAGCAACATCCACATCTTTCAGCACTTCTTCATAAAGTTTAATATGTTCTCTCTGTTTTAATTGACTCTCGCCCAATCCAGGCATATCATAAGCAACTAAGCCTCCTTTAACCCCGTCTACTTGACTGCAAAAAACCTCCACTCCTTTCACCGTTTGCGTGCAAGCTTCGATATGACTGACTTCTAATCCTGCATTAAATAGTGCATTAAGCGTAGAGGATTTTCCCACTCCACATTCACCAATAAATGCGAAACGAGGAGGGGGCTCATTGTCTACCCCGGCTTCAACTTGCTGAGAGATTTTCTCAAAGTCCTCCTCTGACATTTTTCGATCGCCTCTAATGTCTCTGGCTAACCCCGCGAGCAAATCCCGTAACTCATGCATAATGTTTTTCCCTTTAACTTAAATCTCCTCCTATCCTAAATTCCCTGTCTGAATCGGGCAACATAAAAAAACCGATTTTATCGGTAGTTTTGTAACGGAATGTTAAGGAAAGACCAGAAAAAACCTGATTTTGTCGATCGCTGTTAAGCTATAATGGCTACAACCCTTACCCCACCTAAGCTCTATGACGATCGCAGAAGTGTTACAGGTTGTGGATCGGTTAGTGGCGAAGCAAACCGGTAAACACCTCAACGACTTGGAAAAAGCTGTAGTTCAAGGTCTGTGGCAAGGTCAAACTTACAATAACATTGCTGAGGAATTTGGATACGATAAAAACTATATCGGCGATGTTAGTCGCAAGTTATGTAAGGTCTTATCGCAAGGATTAGATGAAAAGGTAACCAAATCTAATTTTTGCTGGACAATTGAGAGAGCAATAAATTCTCAATTTTTTGGATTGGTCAATGGTAATGTTAGTCTGTGTAACCCTCCTCCTCAACCCGATAAGCGGGAATCTGTGAGGGATGACAATCAACCGCCTCAAAACGCTGCAATTCACGATTTAATCCTCGCCCCAAAAATCAGGAATTGCTGCGATCGCACCACTGAGTTGCAAACGCTTTCCCATTGGTTAATTCATCAAAAGACTCGTCTCATTTCAGTGGTCGGAACCCCGGGAATTGGTAAAACCACTCTTGTCAAACAGTGGATTGACCTGAATCTGCAACATTTTAATGTAGTCGTCTGGAAAAACATCAAACTCTCTCCCTCTTTAGATAGCATTATCGCTGATGTTTTAATCCTAACTCATACCGAAACCATTTTATCGGCCACCCACTTAACTCAACTCTTTGCTATTTTCCGCCAGCAAAAATGCTTGCTAATCCTGGATGATGTGCAAGAATTATTTATGAATGGGGAATTGGCAGGGCAATACAAATCAACTTATAAAAACTACCAAACCCTTTTTGAAAAAATGACAGAAATTGAGCATCAAAGCAGTTTAATCTTAATCGCTCAAGAGCAATGCCAAGAAATGAGAGTTGGGGTGGATGACGAGGGCGTTCCAGTGCAAATGCTAGAAGTCAAAGGCTTGAAAAGCTCCCGGATTCTCAGCAATCGGGGATTAAAAGATAAGCGGAGTTGGCCAACCTTGATAAAAATTTATGAAGGAAATCCGGTTTACTTACAAGATGTGGCCAGTGCGATCGCCGATATATTTTCGGGGAAAGTATCGGATTTTTTGGCGGAGAACACTCTGCTTTTAACCGCTGACATGAAAGGCAGATTCAATGAGACATTTGCTCGATTGTCACCGATAGAGCAACAGATTATTTGCCAAATAGCCCACTCGGATTGTCCCCTTTCCAGGGAAGAGTTAAGAGAAAGATTAGAGATGCCGCTGATGGATATGATTAATGGACTGCAATCTTTAACCAGGCGTCATTTACTCAAACGCATAGAAGGGGAAAAGAGTTTGTTCGATTGTTCTCAGTTGATTCGCGAATATATTAGAATTTGCGACAAAAATTAAGGGGTTCATTAGTCATTAGTCATTGGTTCTTTGTCATTAGTCATTGGTCATTTGTCCTCTTACCACATGACCTGTTACCACATGACCTGTTACCACATAACCAATGACCAAAAACATGATAAAATAAACGCGATCGCCTAGCACAGAAAACGGTTTATAGAAATTTCCCTAACCCCCCAAACAGCAAGAATTTATTCGCGCCACCATCAACCGTGGCAGATATGCTTCGGAAGAAGAAGTGGTGGCGGCGGCGCTACAGTTGCTCGAAGCGCGCGAAACTCTTTATCGGGAAAAATTAGCGGAGTTACAGGAGAAAATCACTGCGGAAATCGAATCACTCGATCGCGGGGAAGGCATTGATGGAGAAACAGTTTTTGCCGAACTTGAGGCGGAAAGTCAGCGCCTTGAAGCTCAAATGACACAAGCTTCGGAAGCCGTAAAATGAGTCGATATATTATTTCCCCCCAAGCAAGACTGGACTTGCGAGAGATTAACCAGTACGTGATGGGCAATAATCCCGCTGCAGCAAGGCGACTCCGGGAGAAGATGAAACAGCAATGTCAACGACTGGCAGACTTTCCCAAGATGGGACGCCGATGGGAGCAACTCAATCCGCCGTTACGGAGTTTCCCGGTGGACAATTACCTAATTTTATCGAGAAATCCCGGATGGGATAGAGGTGGTGCGGGTGGTGAGTGGATATCGGGATTGGCGGGGTATTTTCCAGTGGGAGGATGAGGAATAAGCATTGTTACTTAAGAAAGTTTGCCTGTGGTTCCCGGGAATTCGCTGCGATCGCGGATGTAACGGAAACAAGGCTCCATCTGCCTTGGGAACTGTCTGGGAGGAGTCTGGAAAAATCTTTAAAAATCTTAATACAAATTCTCATCAATTCATTTTAAGGTAACGAAGTAGTGGGTATTTTTTTGGCCTTATCCAGAAGCGGATAGGGTCGGCGTACATCTGAAAGTGGGTAAGTAAAACAGCGAATGAGTAGCAATTTAGCAACAAAACTGCGTGAGGGCACCAAAAAGTCCCATACAATGGCAGAAAACGTCGGTTTTATCAAGTGCTTCTTAAAAGGAACCGTCGAGAAAAACTCTTACCGGAAGCTGGTGGGCAACCTCTACTTCGTCTATTCGGCGATGGAAGAGGAGATGGAACGCCACCGGAATCATCCGATCCTGTCGAAAATTTACTATCCCGAACTGAACCGCAAGGCGAGTTTAGAGCAAGATTTAGCCTACTACTACGGCAATAATTGGCAGGAGGAAGTGGCTCCAACTCCGGCAGGTGAAGCTTACGTGCAGCGGATCCGGGAAGTGTCGGAAACTGCACCGGAACTGCTGGTGGGGCACTCCTACACCCGCTACCTGGGTGACTTGTCGGGGGGTCAAATCCTCAAAGGCATCGCCCAACGGGGGATGAATTTAACCGATGGAGGCACTGCCTTCTACGAGTTCAAGGATATTGCCGACGAAAAGGCATTTAAAGCCAAGTATCGTCAGGCAATGGATGAGTTGCCCATCGATGATGCCACTGCCGATCGCATTGTGCAGGAAGCCAATGATGCGTTCGGGTTGAACATGAAGATGTTCATGGAACTCGAAGGCAGCTTGATTAAAGCGATCGGTCAGATGCTCTTTAATACTCTGACCCGCCGCCGCACTCGCGGTAGCACCGAATTGGCAACCGCCGAATAAACTCGATCCAGGGCTCAGGTATCAGCCATCGGCTATTTGCTTTCTTTGATTATTGTGGATAGTCGATGGTGGATACCTGAGTTTGGCGATCGCCTATCCGAAGGAGTAATGCTTGCGAACCTCGCTGCGAATCTTCCAGGTGCAAGACATTCCCGCCGGAAACGTCACCAAATCCCCTTTCCCCATTTCTACCGCTTCGCCACCTTCTGGCGTGACCACCACATCGCCGGCTAAGAAATAACAAGTTTCCGATTCGTCATAGGTCCAGGGAAATTCCGAAGCTGACTTCGACCAAATGGGCCAATTATAAACCCCTAAAGCTTCCAGGCGTTCCGCACTGGGTTGACGTTCGATCTGAATGGACGTCACTTGTTCGGTTGCCATTCTGCCTCCTATGTTGTCGTTCGTGGGTGGTGATTTTTCAGCTATCTTATCATCTGCTTGCGCCACAAACAAAGGGGTACGACATTGCCGTACCCCTGTAGGAAACAAACGGGCGATCGCAGCTTCACAAACCTGTGACTATTGCGAAAAACTCGCTTGCTGTTGTTTGTCTAGATATTGACTCAAAGCAAACGCCATATCGGTGCGCGTCATGGGATTTAACGGGAGGATTTGCAAATAAACATCCGTATTTACAAATCCTTCTTGCAATGCAGTGGCGATCGCTTTTTTGGCCCAGTCTGGAACTTCTCCCGCATCAGGATATTGTCCTAAAATTTCGGCCACCGTATCCTCGGAAAACTGAAACACGCCATATGCTTGTGCGAAAATCGCAAATCCTTCCGCACGATTGACTTTTTGGTGGGGGAAAAACATTCCTTCGCGATAACCGCTCATTACCCCGGTTTTCAGCACCAGTTGAATGGCAGAATAATCGCTGCGATCGCGACTGACATCTTTCACTTCAATGTCTTCTTTCGCCGCTGTATTTCGCTTCTCTAATTTGAAAGTTTTGGCTAAAATGCTCGCCAGTTCTGCCCGAGTCACAATCGCTTCCGGATGAAAATCGCCATCGGATTTATTACTCATCAGACCTGCATTCAGAACTCGTTCGATGGTTTTGGAGATAGCTTGAGCTTGCGTCATAGTTGGGGGAAAGGATAGAAAAACGTTGAATCGAACCGCGATTGCCCCTCGCCATCCCAGGGAAGAGAGGCGATCGCAGATATCGATTAGGAAATACGGCGAACTCCTCCACCTCTCCGGAGTTATCCTTTTTCAGGTAAAAATTTTTTCTCCCATCCTAGGCGCGAGGGGATTGCTCACTTATTCCCCTGTCGGATGGGTAATGCCCATCGTAACGATAGCGTTTCTCAGATTGATGCGATCGGCAGCGGTTTCTGTCATTCCAGGGCAAGCACCTCTACAACCGTGGCGATTTTACAACAGTTATGCCGTTCCTGCAGTGGAGGGTAGGACTGGCGGGAAAAAACTATTCCGGTTAGCGGTACAGTTTTTTTACCGATAGGGCGCTGGTGGCCAAAAAAACTATTCCGGTTAGCGGTACAGTTTTTTTCCATCCCTACAGTGGAGAGTT
>NZ_JAJENT010000832.1:0-236 GCF_035615515.1 Phormidium sp. CCY1219 | reverse complement strand
AGTCTGTATTCTGGTTTTTTTACCGACGAGTCCTCTTCTGTGTCTTTCAACATGATGGTGAAAGGGTAGCGTCGCAGGACAACAGCCCTTTCTTCTTTGAGAAATTTTCTTGCCCTTGCCGGATGACAGGGGTTTAGCGGTTTTCTGTTTTTACCTACGACTAGTACGAACATGAGTTGGTTGTCTCCTGTTTCCAGGGTAAAGTTTGCCTCGAAGTTGTTAGGTGGTCGGTACTT
>NZ_JAJENT010000831.1:0-7437 GCF_035615515.1 Phormidium sp. CCY1219 | reverse complement strand
CCTTACCGATAATGCAGGAAGTGGAAGATAGAAGCGGGGAAGCCACGACTCTGAATAATATCGGTGCAGTCTACTCCAACATCGGACAACCCACAGATGCCATTGATTTGTGGGAAGACTCCCTCGATATCACCTTAGATATGCGCGCCGGATTATTGCGGGAAAATCGCAAAGCCTTTATCGCAGATAACCGAGGCACTGCAGTGGCTTTGATTGACCTTCTCATCAAGCAAAACCAACCCGATCGCGCCTATGAATGGGTAAACCTCGCCTCCACCGTGGATCTGATAGAGTTTTCTCGCCTGATTGATGCCAAAGTCAAAAACCCGCAAGCACAGCAAGAAATCGACCAATGGAATCAAGACAATCAACGCTTGCAATACCTGCGTCAGCAATTGCAAGATGAATTTTCCGACTCCCTTTCTCGGCAAATTCGCGAATTAGAAGCCCAAGTCAACGCCGACGCGGAAGCCATTTCCCAGCGCTATCCGGAAGTGGCGGAGTTGTTTGAAACCCAACCCACAGATATCGAACAACTGCGCGCCAGCATTCCGCAAAACACCGTAGTGATTCAGCCCGTGATACTCACCAATGTAACAAACGTACCCAACACGATCGCCCTTTTCCTGCTCACCCCCAATCAGCTCACCGTCACTCAAATTCCCGTGACTCCCGAAGAATTGGAGACCCAACTGAGCCAATATCGCGACAGTGTATCGAATCGGCGCAATTCCAAGTATCGCGAAATCGGCGCACAACTTTACGACTGGCTGATTCGTCCGGTAGAAGACCAAATCCAGGCGCTTTCTCCCTCGCAGTTGAGCATTATCGCCACGGGAAAACTGCGTTCTATTCCCTTTGAAAGCCTTTACGATGCCCAAACGAACCGCTATCTCATCGAAAAATATCCGATTCACTATCTCACTCGCCTCTCCGCCGGCACTCGCGAGGCTACCCCTCTCGCACAAACCCGCCAACTCTTGGCATTGGGCAATCCGGTGCCGGTAGACCCCTTTGCCCTAGAATCCGCCGAGATAGAAGCCCGTCGCATTGCCGAGATTTTCCCCGGAAGTGAGAACCACCTGGGTTCCTCGGCCACCCTGGATACCTTCAAAACCCAAGCCCCCCGTTTTCCCCTGCTGCACCTGGCGACTCACGGCTGTTTTAATCCCGAGGGTTGCTGTCTGCGCGAGAATTGCGACGAAGAAAATCGCACGATAGATATGGAACCCAATACGATTTTATTTGCCAATCAGGAGTCTTTCCAGATTGCGGAGGCGGCAACCCTGGGACTGGAAAACACGGAACTCATCACGCTAAGTGCCTGTGAGACCGCCGTAGCCACCGAAAGTGGCAACATCGAAATTGCCGGACTGGCCTATTTGTTCGAACGGGCAGGGGCACGTGCCACCATTGCCACCCTCTGGAATGTGGACGATGAGGCGACTCAGGAATTGATGGTGGTGTTTTATCAAAATTTAGGCAGTGGCATGAGTAAAAGTGAGGCATTGCGCGCGGCGAAGTTACAATTGATTGAAGATTACGGGCATCCTTTCTTTTGGTCGCCGTTTATTTTGATTGGCTATTGATATAATATCCGGTCGATGGGGTGGGCAAAGCCGCGCACCCAGGGTGCAACCTCACAGCACTAACCCCGCCTACGCGAGCTGGTTTTGATGTGTTTTTTTTATATTTACCATAAAATTTCTCGGAATAAATAACTGGAAACAAAACAATTAGTCCGCGTAGGCGGACTTGGCCTGCCCAGGCGCGATTTCAATCCCCCGCGAATTAGTCCGCGTAGGCGGACTTGGCCTGCCCAGGCGCGATTTCAATCGCCCGCCTCGAATTAGCTGCCCAGGCGCGATTTCAATCCCCCGCTCGAATTAGTCCGCGTAGGCGGACTTGGCCTGCCCAGGCGCGATTTCAATCCCCCGCTGGGCCTGCCCAGGCGCGATTTCAATCCCCCGCCTCGAATTAGCTTGGCCTTTGCCCAGGCGCGATTTCAATCCCCCGCCTTTTTCCGGCAGACATCAAACATAATATAATTTCCATCGCGGTGCGTCACCCCCGTAGCGCTAGGTTGGGGGAATTGCATCATCCGGGGGCGGGGGTGACGCACCCTACGAGGTACATTGTAGGGGTGCGGGAATCTTTACAATTCTCCCTGGATTGCGGACAATGCGGTAAGCTCCTGACAAGGCACAATCTTAATATGCCCTATTCCCTGTTAAATCGCTTTCAAGGAACCCTACTCGGTGCGGCAATTGGGGCCAGAATCCCCGGCCCACTCGCCCACGGAAAACCCCACCCCCCCGCCTCCAGTGCCAATCCGGTGCAAAATGGCACCTCCGATGCACAGGTAAACCCCACCCAAGTGGCGATCGCCAGCATTCGCGCCTGGATCGAATCCGGTGGCGTCCCCGATCGCCAGTGGGTGAGTACCATTTCCCGCCTTTCCCCGCCAGATCCCGTCACCTTCAGTCCCACGGAAGCAATGGCCATTCTCCCGGTCATCCTCTTCGGTCACGAAAGCCCCAGCTTGCTGCGAAACACGCTATACCACACTTTAGACATTTTGTCAACCCCTCCAGACATAAAAGAAGGACTCTTCGCCCTGGGGTACGCGATCGCCCAAGCCCTGAGAAACACCCTGCAGCCCACCCTTGTCATCCCCCAACTCCTCGATACCCTAGAAACCAGCGAAACCCGCTTCGCGGAACAACTGCAGCGAGTCCAGGGGTTAGTCGCCGAAGGGGCGGGGCTGGAAATCGCGCGAGAGCGACTGGCGATCGCCCCCCTTGCCAGTCCCCTTCCCGAGAGCAGTCCCATCCTCCTTGCCTTTTACAGCTTTCTGAGTACCCCAGAACAGTTTCAGCTTGCGGTGATGCGCGCCACCCAAGGCAGCCAGGCCCCGCTTTGTGCCCTGCTCACCGCCGCCCTATCCGGCGCATATAACAGCATCCAAGGCATCCCCCTTTCATGGCGACTGGATGCCGGACAAAGCGGAAAAGAAATGTTAAAATCGAGCGATCGCCTGTTAGCCGCCTGGTCCGGGGTGTACGATCTAGATAATTCCCCCCCACCCTTTCGGCAATTGCCGGCAGTGGGGGCACCCAACGTGATTCGGCCTCGGGAATAACGCTCTCATGCCCCCGGCGATCGGGTCAAAACTTCCCCCAACCTCCCATAAATTGCGTTATAAAAGCTTCATGTAATCCCGCAATCCTTGTTGTCAATTCTAGGAAAAAATCCCTGTGAATCCCGCATTTTCAATAAAAAATCACCCTCCAGAAACAGTCCCATCCACCCCAGGCGATCGCCACCCGAGAGCCACCTCAAATCGGCAATTTTATCCGTACCTTTATAATGGAGCCGATGTGGGTTGAGCCGGACTCTCAACTTGGGATCCGCAAATCCAACCCAACCCTTTCCCATTCTCAGCGATCGGGGGTGACTCACCACCTCAGATCCATGCACTGAGCTGCAATCCGAACTGCAAACGCCGTGCTATTTGGAAAGGGGCATTTTTCAGTTCTTCTCCCCAAACGCGCTCATCAAACACCCACTGTCTCCGAAAAGCCTAAATTTTAGAGTTTGGAAAGGGTACGACCCATGAAATCGATTCAATCCCTCACACAGCAACTCGAACAATGGCGGCAAGAGTGCGCGACCCTGTACTCGCGCCAGACCTCCTCTGCAGAACCGCCAGAATCGCGTTCTGGGAACAATGGATCCAATCGGGCGCGCCGCGATCGCCAGTCCTCTGCATCTCGGATCCCCCCTGTTTCCGGCCCACCCCTCTGGAAAACCGGCTGGAAAAAGCGGATGAACAGCACCGTACATTCTCCCGTCTCCCTAGTGCTGGCGGTGGTATGTCTCACCGGCGCATTGGGACACCGCTTTTACAATCAGCCGCAATTGGCAGTAGGCACCATTGCTCCCCAGAGCTTTGAAGCCCCCCAGGATGCCAAAGTCAAGGACGTCAAAACCACCGAGGAAAATCGCAAAGCCGCCCGCATCGGCTCTACCCCGGTTTTGACCATCGATCGCCCGGTGAACCAGCAGATTAATCGCGTACTGGAAAAAGTCTTGCAAGAAGGACAGCAACTGCGCGACATCGCCGGGGCGTTTCCTTTTGTAAATCCATCACAGTTGCCCCTTTCCGCTCAGCGTTATCTGCGTCAAGCCCCAGAGTGGGAATATCAAGCCTTGCTCGCGGCGGTGATAGAAGATAAAGCCCTCAGCCAAGCTTTACCCAACAACAGCAGCAATCTCTCTGATTCCGATAGTAGCACCGATGTTCTCCAGCGCAGTTTGTTAACCCCCCGGGGAGAAGAAGCCGTTGCCGCACTGCAAGGGTATCGCCAACAGGGAGACCCCGATCGCTTTTCTGCCCTGGTGAATGAAATGGCCCAGATCCGCCAGCGCTACACCACCGCCTTAGACGCCATCGAACGACCCTCTTCGGTGCAATCCACCCGCATATTCGAGCCGGATTTACTCGAACTCTCCGATGCCGAGTGGCAACAAACCCAAATCGGCATCAAACAAGCTTTAGAACCCATGTTGAGCCAAGGCATTCCCCCGGGATTGCCGGATAATCTGTTAAAAAGCGCCGCGATCGCCCAGCTACAAGAGCGAGTGCCGGAAAATGCCGAAGCCCTGGCAAGTACCCTGTTGTTAAAAGTGCTGCAGCCCAACTTGATTAAAGACCTGGAACGAACCCGCGATCGCGCCGAACAAGCCGCCCGCGAAGTCAAACCCGTCTATGTCTCTATCGAAAAGGGCGAAACCATTGTCGCCAAAGGCGAAACTATCTCCCAAGCGCAATTCGTCCTCCTCGATCGCTTCGGCATGAGTCGCCGCAAAATTAATTGGATGGGACTGTTTGGGTTTAGCGGTTGCGTCACCGTCGCCGTGGGAATATTTTGGCTTGTGGAACGCCGCACCCACCCGAAATTAAGACGGCGCGATCGCGCTTTGGTGTTGATGCTGTCTCTGAGCGTCCCCCTGCTGATTTCCTTGGGCGTGCCTTACACTAGCCTACCGGCAGTGGGTTTATTAGTGGGCAGTTTCTATGGCTCTGCTTTGGGCAGTACCGCGATCGCCCTGTTGAGCTTCCTGCTACCCATCGGCATGGAAATCGAGGGCACCTACTTGGTAGCGAATGCCGTGGGAGGCATCCTCGCGGGCTTCCTCGCCGGCAGAATGCGATCGCGCGAAGAACTCGCCCTCGTCGGCGGCGCGGTGGGCGGCACCCAAGGCGTGGTTTACCTACTCGCCACCTTGATTCTCAGTGCCACCGCCGGCTCGATTTGGTACACGATTCTCGGGGCTACCGCCTTGCAGGCCCTCGCTGGCGTGGCTTGGTGCATTATCGCGATCGGGCTGAGTCCCTATCTCGAACATCTGTTCGATTTGATTACCCCCATCCGTCTGGCAGAACTCGCCAACCCCAACCGCCCGCTACTGCAACGCTTGGCTACCGAAGCTCCCGGCACTTTCCAGCATACCCTATTTGTCGCCACACTAGCCGAGGCGGCAGCTAAAGAACTCCACTGTAATGTGGAACTGGTTCGCACCGGCACCCTCTACCACGATATCGGGAAAATGCACGATGCTTTGGGCTTTATCGAAAACCAAATGGGCGGTCCGAACAAACACGACGATATCGACGACCCCTGGACTAGTGCTGAAATTATCAAAAAACACGTCAGCGAAGGACTGGTGATGGCGCGCAAATGCCGCCTGCCAAAGGCAATTCAAGCCTTTATCCCGGAACACCAGGGCACCATGCTGATTGCCTATTTCTATCACCAAGCCAAGCAACGCGCCGAAAGCGAAGGGCGCGAAGTCCGCGAGTCCGATTTCCGCTATGTCGGCCCGATTCCTCAATCCCGCGAAACCGGTATCGTCATGCTGGCGGATTCTTGTGAAGCCGCTTTGCGAAGCCTCAAGGAGGCAACCCCCGAGGATGCCCTGAATATGGTGAATAAAATCCTCAAAGCCCGGTGGCAGGACGATCAATTGGTCGATTCCGGTCTGACTCGCGAAGAAATGCCCAAAATCGCCGAAATCTTCGTGCGCGTCTGGCAACAGTTCAATCACAAGCGCATCGCCTATCCGAAAGGGGCGCTCAGTCTCCAGCGCAAATAAATAACAGAAAAATTGTCAGTTGGCAATTGGCAATTTTTATCCCTTTACCCCGGTGCCGGTGTCTGTGGGGACGATGTAGTGCTGTAGGAGTAAAAATAACAGCACCACTGGGGCGATGGAGATAACCGAACCTGCCGCGATCGCCCGCCAATCTAAGGAAAATGTCCCCGACAGTTTGGCTACCCCCAACGGTAAGGTGTAATATTCCGGTCGATCCACTACAATTAAGGGCCACAGAAAATCGCTCCAAGACCCGATAAACACAAAAATCGCCAAGGTGACTAATGCCGGTCGCACGGCGGGCAGCATCACATGCCACCAAATCCCCACTTCCGAACAGCCATCCATTCGCCCCGCTTCTTCCAATTCTTTCGGCACTCCCTGAAAGGCTTGTCGCAACAGAAAAATACCGAAAGCTGAGGCTAAGGCGGGGAAAATTATCCCTAAATAGGTGTTTTTCAATCCCAGTTGCACGGTTAAAATATACAGGGGAATCATCACGATTTGAAAGGGAATCATAATCGTGGCGATAATCGCGGTGAAAATGAGTTGCCTCCCGCGAAATTCTAACCGGGCGAGGGGGTATGCGGCGAGGGAGCAAAACAGCAGGTTTAAGCTCACCGTCAGCACCGCCACTAGGGTACTGTTGAACAGGTACCGCCCAAAGGGGTTGGTCTGCCAGACTTTGACAAAGTTTTGCACCGTGGGTTCGGTAGGAATCAATTGCGGCGGAAATTGAAAGATATTTTCGCTCGGCGATTTGAAGGCGGTGCCGATCAGCCACAGTAAGGGAAGCAGCATGATTACGGCGATCGCGCTCAATCCGACATACATCCCCAGGGTTTTCCACCCCGAACCCTGGGGCGAATAAGGTTTGGATTTCGTCATCGGTTTGGCATTTGGATACAGCAGCCTTTCCATTCTATTCTGAGGTTACAGCTCTTGGATGTCACCTCCTGCCAAATCCGCCTCTCAAACCTCTGTTTTCAATTCACCCTTGTCATGGGCGCAACGTTGAATAGCCCACCCTTCTCAGATTCACCCATATAATCCTCAAAGGCTTGACGTGGCGGTGACTTTGGGTATGGCGCTCTCTACCGCTTTCACTCAGAATTTATCTTTTTTGTAAACTTTTGTAAATTTTACTGGCAGGACAGGAAAAATGGTCATCAGAAATTAGGGTTGGTAAGGGGGAGAACGAAAACCCTCGTCATTTATGCGTAGGGAGGAGTTCTCCCCCCTTACACAGACAACAGTTTGACAAAACATCACTGCTAG
>NZ_JAJENT010000830.1:0-1015 GCF_035615515.1 Phormidium sp. CCY1219 | reverse complement strand
AGCGCAGGTCTGCATCGGCACTCATGCCAGAAATCCCTACGTTCACCCGGGTGCGATCGCTAATGTTAAACCGATAGAAATCGTAGTAGTCGCTGCTGCTGACTCGTTCGTTGATGGTTTGTCCCAAACTCAGATACCGCGCTGAGGACATGGTGTCACCTGCGGTGTCATAATACCAGTTAGTGCCCCACAGTGGTTGTGCGATCGCTTCTGCTGGGTCATCGGAGTCGATTTCTGGGATATCTTGGGGTTGGGCGATCGCTCCTTGTCCCCCATTGACTGCCTCAGTTCCATCCTCCGATACCACCGGATCGGACAGTGTGGGTAGCTCAATGACTTCCCCTTCACCGTCGCCAGCTTCAGGTAACTGGTGTTCTGCAGGATAACCCTGGGTTAATACCCCACCATTCGCTTGAAACTCTTGCCACTCTTCACCGGATAAGAATATCGCTTCCTCGGATCCATCGCCGTAGAGGATAGCACCGACACCCGCACCGCCAAAGTTAAATTCTTGGATGTAGCCATCCCCAACCCTGGCTATGCTACTGACTGGATTACCCACACGCCCTGCACCACCATAACGGGCGATCGCATCTGTAAAGGCATCAGCAACTGTTTCATCTGCTGCACCCTCCCCAGCAGAAAAGGCCACGATATTCGCTTCCAGTGTTTGCAACACTGTCTCATTTACAGAGTCGTTCAGCGCCTCTGTTAAAGTGGGCACTTGTTCCGACAACTGCTCTGCCAATTCTGTTAAATCTGGATTCTCTTTCAAAGCAACAGACTGCAATATCGCGATCGCTTCATCAAAACGTTCGTCTTCCGACTGCAAGAAAGCATTCAGTAAATGCTCTCGGTTTTCTCCTTCGTTCCAGATCCGTTCTGTTAAAAATACAAACTCCGTCTCCGGTTCATCATCAATGGGGTCTTCCTCATCAATGGGGTCATCTTCCCCGATTATTTCATCATCAATGGGGTCTTCCTCATCGATGGGGTCATCTTCCCCGATTATTTC
>NZ_JAJENT010000829.1:0-8313 GCF_035615515.1 Phormidium sp. CCY1219 | reverse complement strand
GTGGGGAAAAGCGCCTTTAAAAGTCCGACTTTGGACTCTTTAAGAATCCCTCGGATTTATCCGTAGGGAGTATCAAGAAGACCATGCGGTGTTTGACGACTACACCGGGGTGGTGTTGGATCTCGATGAGGGGGACCGTCTGGCGCAGACCCTCGGCGATCGCAAAGCGGTTATCCTCCGCAATCACGGATTGCTCACCGTGGGTCATTCGGTGGATGAAGCTGCCTGGTGGTTTATCACAATGGAGCGCTCTTGTCAAGCCCAACTGATGGCGGAAGCGGCGGGCACTCCGATCCTCATTCGTCCGGAAATCGCCCAGTTGACCTATACTCAGGTTGGTACTCACTATATGGGATGGTTTAGCTTTCAGTCACTTTACGACATGATTGTGCGCCAACAACCCGATTTACTGGAGTAATCTCATCGGTGGAGCTATCATAATAAAAACCATGAGTCCGTGTAGGCGGACTTGGATTGCCTAGGCGCGATTTCAATCGCCCGCTTTTATTAGGCGCGATTTCAATCGCTTTGATTACAATTAGTCCGCGTAGGCGGACTTGGGTTTTGCCTCGGGGCGATTTTAATCGCCCGCCTTTGATTACTCAGGCGATATTTCAATCGCTTTTATTGCCAGGGCTTTTTCTTGCTTACTTGTTCATTCTTCTAAGTTATCCAATGAGTGATTATCGCCAACCCCGATCGCCCATTCCGCCCCCGATTAAAGGAGCGGAAAAAGGGTCTTTTGCTTATTATACTGTAGTGGAACGATTGCCCGATTTGTGTGGGCGAATTGTTGCCGAAAATGAGTTTCCGCCCGGAATTGTGGAAAACTTAGAACTATTGGCGGCAGAATTGCCAGAGAAAACGGTACGATCGCTGGCGAATAGTGCTGCACCGGATTGGGCCGCATGGGAGAGATATCTCGCCCCGTATGCGGGACAAAATTGGTTGGAAATTCCTTGGTATTTTATCGAGGCATATTTTTATCGGCGAGTGCTGGAAGCGACGGGATATTTTCAACCCCTAAGCGAAGGATATGGGGTAGACCCTTATGCGGTGCAAAAACGGCGGGGGTTGGAGAATGCGATGCATTCGATTCAACCGTTGAGCGCCAAGTTGAACGAACTGCAGGGGAAATGGGATAAAAAAGGGTTGGTTTCTCTGATGTATTTTTCCTTGTGGGGGAATCGGATAGATTTAAGTTTGTGGCCCACGGAAGAGGGCGATCGCGTATTTATCGAAGTGGCGGAAAAGGAAGAGAATCTGCTGGGGGATGATAGCTGGCGGGTGGCGGAATTTCTGGAGGAGAAAACCCCCGATCGCCTGGATTTTATTCTGGATAATTCTGGATTTGAATTGGTGTGCGATTTGTGTTTGGCGGACTTTTTGCTCAGCACTCATCCTCAGTGCGAAATTCACTGGCATGTGAAACCACATCCGATATTTGTGTCTGATGCGATGGGCAAAGATGTGCGCGAAACGGTAAAAGCGATCGCGAATCATTCTGAAAAAGCGGTGCAAGCATTAGGCGATCGCTTGCAAGGGTATTTAGAGAGCGATCGCTTGTTGCTGCGCGAGGATTTCTTTTGGACTTCGCCATTAGTTTTCTGGGAAATGCCCGATACCTTGCGCCAAGATATAGCAGAATCGAGCTTAATTTTCGTCAAAGGAGATGCGAACTATCGGCGGATTCTCGGGGACCGTCACTGGGATTTTACCACCAAATTTGCCGATATTGCCTGTTATTTTCCCGCCCCGGTTGTCGCCTTGCGAACCTTAAAATCGGAACTTGCTTGTGGAGTGCATCCCCATCAAATTGAGACCTTAAACCGGGAAGTACCAGAGTGGTTAACCAACGGCACTCGGGGGGTCATTCAGTTTCATGGTTAGGGCGATCGCCCTGCGATCGGCGAAAAGGGGTGACGCGGAGTGAGAATTTCTGATGTAATGGTCAAAGGAGTTTACCCCCGTCACCCCCTCGCTTGAGGAGTGGGAGGGTATAGCTTCCTTCTCTCCTAGAGAGAAAGTCGCAGTCTGCTAATGGATTATACCACAATTCGGACAATTCCCGCCAATCGAATCACATTGAGAATGCTGAAAGAGCGATTGGGGCTACAATTCGCACCAGACGCGCAATTTTTCCCGGAATGGAGGGAAACTCATCCCACTTTGAGCGACACGGAAGAGTAAATGTTAGACCGGGTGAAGGATAATTTTTTGGCGCTGATGGAAGATGTGCCCCGACTGGAGAATAGGGTTAAAATGGTGGGGGTTTTGCCGTTGCTGGATTTGGGGGGATTTTACCGCCTACCCTTTCGGATTGAAACCGAAGCGGGAGTGAGTCTGGAGATAGAAGACGAAGGTATAGTCATTCAGGGTAGGATTGATGTGTTGGTACAGAAAAATCGACTTTGGTTGTTAATTATCGAATTCAAGCGCAGGGATTTTGCCGTGAGTCGCGCTATTATTCACAAGCGCTGGCGTATATGTTAAGAGATAGCGGCGAAACTTCGGGATGAGAGAATGGGGAATTGCCCAGTTTTGGGATAAGTGCGAATATGAATTTTTATTTTTGAAAGCAACGCGGTATCTATTGGTGCAATATGCGAATTCTTGATTGTTTTCTCTGTTCAATCCGGATAATGACCTGCGATCGGTGCTGCAAATTTTAAAGCAGTTAGGACAAATTGCCGTTTCCGCACCGCAATAAAATCCGCCATACATAAATGATAATTGGGGAGGGTGCGTGACGCGGGATGTTGTTTGGGGGATAATGGCGATATTAGTTAACCCGCGTCACGCACCCTACAACGTGAAAAGTGCGGCAATTATTCCGGTAATTGTTCTTTAAATTGGCCAATTTGTTGCGAGGTTAACTGGGTTTTCACCTCTAACAATTGGGTGCGATCGCGCAAAATCAGCGTATTGCCCTCAAAGACAATTTCCGCCTCTTTTAACTTCACGGTTTTATATTGAATCGCCGCCACTCCCACCCGAATCACCAAGGTGGGTTGAGACTGGGGATAAATATATAATTCCTGACGCAGGCGATCGAGTTCCAGTTTGCTTACCGTGGTATTGCGCGGGTCCGGAGTGCCCGGTTTTCGCCAATAGAGGGTGATTCCGCGCACTTCCGGATTGCTGATAACGAATTGTTCGTCAAAGCGCTGCGGTTCCCAATCCAGGTCCGTCACCTCGCCACTGGCGGGAATAATCCGCTGTCGCCAAGTGACTTCCTTCCCATTGAGGTTACTCCACCATCGGCGAATGGTATCGAAATGGTCCGGATTTTCCGGATTGTTGCTTCCGTAGTGCCAAGTAATCGATTGCATGATAAACTCTCCTTAGTCATTGTTCTTATTTTAGAGTCTAAACGCGAGAGTGGCGACATTCTCCAACCTCTAACTGCAAAAAATCTCAACCCCAACCGGAAAAATGGATTTGCCAATTGTTTATCATCCCGACTACGTTGCGCCGTTACCCGAGAATCATCGCTTTCCGATGCAGAAATTTGGGTTGCTTTACGAGTTGCTGGTGGCGGATAATGTGGCCCATCGCTGGCAATTTCACACCCCCACCCTCCCGCCGCGAGAGTGGATAGAATTGGTGCATGTGCCAGATTACGTGCAAGCGTATTGTGAAGGAACCCTGGAACCCAAGGCACAGCGGCGGATTGGCTTACCCTGGTCCCCAGAACTTGCAAATCGCACTTGCATGGCGGTGGGGGGCGCGGTCCTGACGGCGAAGTTAGCCCTCGAGTGCGGGTTGGCGTGCAATACAGCAGGGGGAACTCATCATGCGTTTCCTACCTTTGGGTCGGGATTTTGCATTTTCAACGATTTAGCGATCGCACCTCGGGTGTTGCAACAGTTGGGATTAGTCCGCAAGGTACTGATTGTAGACCTAGACGTGCATCAGGGCGATGGAACCGCGTTGATTTTCCAAGATGACCCCACAGTGTTTACCTTTTCCATGCACTGCGAGGTGAACTTTCCGGCGCGAAAGCAAACCAGCGATTTAGATGTGCCCTTACCAGTGGGGATGGAGGATGATGAATACTTGCAAACCGTGGCAAAATACTTGCCCGATTTGCTGTCCCAGTTTCAGCCAGATTTGGTGATGTACGATGCCGGAGTAGACGTGCATGGGGGCGATCGCTTGGGCAAACTCAGCTTAACCGATACCGGGGTTTTTCGCCGGGACATGCAAGTGCTAAGCACCTGTGTCGCCGCCGGCTATCCCGTCGCCTGCGTCATTGGCGGCGGTTATGCAGATGATATGCCTGGGTTAGTATATCGTCATTCCCTACTCCATCGCGCGGCAGCACAAGTGTTCCATCAGGCGCGTATGTGAGATTTTGAGATATAATATCGCGGGGGAATGAGCCGCACCCTAAAACGGAGTGGCAAACGAACCGAGCTACTCCTACGCGGGCTGGTTGGGGAATTTAATCCACAAACATTGCCTCCATCGCGCGGTTGAAATGTGCGATTAATTTGCGAGCTTGACTCGCCTCACTCGTTGGCGATCGCCTGGGAACGTCTCACCCCTCCGCCTCCAATAAATGTGCCTAACAGGCTCCCTTGCTTACACAATAGCAATGGTACAGGCGATTTCAATCGCCCGCGTTTCCCCGCCCGGGAAACCAACCATGATATCATATAAATTTACCGCCAGCAGAGGATATAACTATGGAAATGATAAATACCATCCATCGCCGAATACTCACCGCCTTTTTCACCCTTCCCGATGGGGAAGGATGGCTGTTCGCTGCCGGGGTTTTAGGGAGTTATACTGTGCTGGCATTGGCGATCGGGTTTTACTGGGATTTTCTGCAAGTGGATGTGCAAAAATCCGGGAGAAAAATTCTCCGGGTGATGGGAAGCGCGCTGGTCATTCCCGGACTGACCGAGGAATTGACCTTTCGGGTTATACTGCTTCCGCATCCCACGGAAACGGTTTCCGATGTCACCTTGTGGAGTTGGGGGATTGTGGGAGTGCTGTTGTTTGTGCTTTATCATCCGTTAGAAGGGTTTACCTTTGCCAAAGCGCAACAGAAAACGATGGTCAATCCGGTGTTTTTGGGGTTGGCGGGATTGTTGGGATGTGCCTGCACGATCGCCTATTGGGGAACCGGGTCGATATGGTGCCCGGTGGCGATACATGGGGTGGTGGTGGCGGTATGGCGCTTGTTTTTAGGCGGCGATCGCGAATTGTTTGGGGAAACCCTAACCGCCGACTCGCAGGTGTGAGGTGCCAATCGCAATAGAAGAAGGGCTTTCCATACAGGTGGTTAACTAGAAAAGCCTTTCCCAGAACAAAACCATGACCGCTTTATATTTAACCGAACCGCAAACCGTGGTGCGCTATCGCAATCAAAACCTTATCGTACAACGCAACGGAGAATCGAGTTCCTGTCGGGTGGCGGAAATCGAGTTGGTGGTGGTCCTACCCGGGGTACAGCTTACCGATGGCGCGATCGCCCAATTGCTCGATCGCGGTATCGAAACCATCTTCCTGCGAAGTGACGGGCGGTTTCGCGGACGCCTGCAGGGTCATTTCCAAACCAATCCCACCATTCGTCTGGCCCAGTATCGCACGGTGAACACTACCTTTGGGATGGCCCTGGCGCAGAAATTGGTGGCGGGCAAAATCCGCAATCAGCGCCAAGTGTTGCAACAGCGCAACCGCGTTACTAAGGGGAAAATCTCCCAACTCAGCGAGGCGATCGACCTGATGGCGTCCTATTCCTTGCGCTTAAACCAGACGGAAACCCCCCTCAACCGCGATGAACTGATGGGGATTGAAGGGATTTGCGCCCGCACCTACTACCAAGGGTTGCGCCACTGGTTTCCGGCGCAGTGGAACTTTACCGGGCGGAATCGGCGTCCCCCTCGCGACCCGGTGAATGCTTTGCTCAGTTGGGGGTATGGGGTGCTCCTGGCGCGGGTATTCGCCGCCTGCATTCAAGCGGGTTTGGATCCGTATTTGGGGTTTTTTCATGCAGTGGAACCCTATCGCCCGAATCTGGTGTTGGATTTGATGGAGGAGTTTCGCCCGGTGATTGTGAACCGTGCTGCGATCGCGATCGTCCAGTCAGACATCCTCGACCCTTTGGATTTCGAACCCTCCCCGGATGGTGAAGGAGTCTGGTTGGGGAAAATGGGGAAAAAACTCTATTTGGGGCAATTAGAACGGCAATTTCGCACTCAAATGCGCTATCCCCCGCAAAATCGTCGCTTGACCTTGAGCCAAATTCTGCTCGAACAAGGGCGATGGTTGGGTCGCTGTTTGGTGGAGTCTTCGTTGGATTATGAGGCATTTGGATTAAAATGACGGATTTTTGGTTGGTTTGCTATGACCTGCGCGATAATAAGCGCCGCAATAAGTTGGCAAAGTTGATGGAACAGCGCTGTCAGCGGGTGCAATATTCGGTGTTCGAGTGTCCTCTAGAGGAGGAAACCCTCGGTTTTTTGATGGAGAACCGCTGGTTAAAGGTACTTGACCTGTCTCAGGACAGTCTGCGCGCCTATCCCCTGAATCAGACGGCGAAGAAGCAGGCGAAAATCTATGGGTCTCCTCCTCTGTGCGAACCGCCGGATTATTTGATTTTTTGAGCGCTTCTCTGGCTCTTCGGGAGATGCCCACAGCGGAAATGACCGCTGGCTGCGGGTTTGGCGGATTGTAACGAAATGTAACAGGTTCGCCCACTGCGACGGCAGCCGTTAGAAAAAGCTAAAAAGAGGAATTTGCAGCCAGAGTGAGCTGAAGCGGGAATTTTACCGCTTTTTTTTCGGCAGGTATGGGATAATTTTGGTTTATGGATGAATTTGAGTTGATTCGTTCCTGCCCTGGCGGCGGGTTAAGTTTTGTTAACTTCATCCTCCGTGCTCTGGCGAAAATGCACCTTGACAATTCGGCATATCAGTGCTTTCATAAGGGTAGGGTCATTTCCTACCAATTCCCCGCAAGGGGACGGAAACTAGATAACTTAGAGCCATATTCCTCCTCCCCAGTGGTCGTCATTTCCTACCAATTCCCCGCAAGGGGACGGAAACTTAGGGGAGGAGTGTCTTACTTTAGGGGGACTCCCCGGTCATTTCCTACCAATTCCCCGCAAGGGGACGGAAACTTCTTGTGCTTCAGTAAGTCCTTCAATCTTATCCCAAGTCATTTCCTACCAATTCCCCGCAAGGGGACGGAAACACTAGGCTAGAAACGATGTAATATACCCCTTTTTTAGGTCATTTCCTACCAATTCCCCGCAAGGGGACGGAAACACCAGCCATCGACCATCTTTTAACGGAATAACGGAGTGGTCAGTCATTTCCTACCAATTCCCCGCAAGGGGACGGAAACACACTTAGGCTGCCCGCAGGTGCAGGTAACACCTTCAAGTCATTTCCTACCAATTCCCCGCAAGGGGACGGAAACCGCCGAGAATGTAGTGCTTGGAACCACTTTTAACGAACGGAGGTCATTTCCTACCAATTCCCCGCAAGGGGACGGAAACCTAGAAAGATAATAAAACCATAGCTATCTCCATCGCTTAATGTCATTTCCTACCAATTCCCCGCAAGGGGACGGAAACCTCTAAAATCTTTAGTTGCAAATTATCAGTATCCTGCGCTTCGTCATTTCCTACCAATTCCCCGCAAGGGGACGGAAACTGAAGGGCGGGGTAAATCACCCCGATGGCCCGAGCCTCCGCGTCATTTCCTACCAATTCCCCGCAAGGGGACGGAAACCTGTAAAGGAGTCTCCATTCCGAACACCCGAGCCCAGAGATTCGTCATTTCCTACCAATTCCCCGCAAGGGGACGGAAACTTCAGGCTCAATACCCTAAGTCGGGAAAATTGAGCCAACATCTGAAGGTCATTTCCACTCAATTCCCGGCAAGGGGACAGACGAGGTTCGGTTAACCGAATACTCTTATTCCAGAGAACCGTAACTGCGATCGCCACTCAACTCCCCGCAAGGGGACGGAAACCCTTGGGCAATACGATTTGCCCATAACGAGTTTCTATCCCCCAGGCAAATTTCCCGTAAAAGCAGGGAAGCGAGAATTTTGGCAAAAGCTCACGGGGCGAGGATTTTACCCAGTTTCCCCCCGCAGCCAGTTTCCATCCCCCATAACCCCCGTGGGGGAATTCTGTGTCAACGAGTTGGGGGACAATTTTTTTGAAACCCGCTCCAGGAAAGGGTTAGGAGAGATTTTCTCTGTCAGCGAGTTTCTATCCCCCGTGGGGTGTTGCTGGCACCATTCTCAACAAGCTTTTGTTGTAGACCCGAGGATCCGGCGGGGATTAAAA
>NZ_JAJENT010000828.1:0-279 GCF_035615515.1 Phormidium sp. CCY1219 | reverse complement strand
TTGACGCCGGAGGAAGCCGAAGCGCAAGCTTTATCTGAAGTTGAAGCCGAGCGCGATCGCGCTAATAGTGCGATCGCCGAAGCAGAAGCCGAACGACAACGCAGTGCTCTCCTGCGACAAAAACTACAAGAACTCGGCATTAATCCCGACGAATTATAATAACAGTAGGGTGGGCACCGCCCACCTGAAAACTGCTAAAATAAGAACAAAAGTTGTCTCAAACCGGGCAGGTAATATGGTACAAAGTCACCCGTCATCGGATATTCCCACCGTTCCCCC
>NZ_JAJENT010000827.1:0-12120 GCF_035615515.1 Phormidium sp. CCY1219 | reverse complement strand
CCCCCCTTGGAAAGGGGGGGGACAAAGGAAGAATTTTTACCTCGTATCCCCCCCTTACCCCCCTTGGAAAGGGGGGGACAAAGGAAGAATTTTTACCTCACGGGAGGGCAGAGGAATAAATGTTTAGATCGCGGGGGAAACGGCTAAGCCCCCCTTAAAAAGGTGGGTTGGGGGGATCCGCTTTTGAATGGCGCGGAGATTCTTTTTGATTATCTGTTGCACTCCCCAATTACAATGGTATTCATTGCCCAAATTCAGACCCTTTCCAATTCATATAGGGTTGAAATAAGATAGCAAGCAAATCTTGCATCCTGTAGAGGCGATTCATCTCGTCTTGATGGGGAAGCTAATTTGAGCGGGTACCCTAATTCCGAACCCATGAGTTAAAGGGGAAACCGTCATCGGGTCGTGAAGCGCGATCGCCGACTCCGAACGGCATACTGTTGGGAGACTCGCACTTGTCGTTTAGGGTTGGTTTTTAAGCTGATGAGAGATTCCGTGGGAAAAAAGCATCATTTTATCAGAAAAAGCCAAAAAAAACGGAAATATTTTGTAGGGTAGCCAAAAAATAGCGATCGCCTTGATTTGTTGGATTATTTCAGCTATACTCGCCCTATTACGTTTAGTTTTTTAGGGATCGAGTTATTAACAAGATGAATGCACAAAAATTGAAGAGCGTCGCCGAGGAGCAGTTAATGATTCCGCAAGCGGAGTATGCAAAGAAATTGCGTCCTCTGCTGCCATCGGAGGCATTTGAACCCGATCCCAGTAAGTTAGCGATTTTAGGGATGAATTTGCTCATTGTCATGGGGGGCTGGGCGATCGGTTCCACATTAGATCGGTGGAATGTATTCCTGTTATGGCTTTACTTACCGATCGCACTCGTCATGGGCAATAGCATTATTGTGCTTCTGTTTAGCTCTCATAACCTGATGCATGGGAGTGTCATCAGAAATAAGCGAGTGGTGTCGGTGATGAGTTTTCTCGGATTAAGCCTATTGTGGATGACTCCAACGATGTGGAAAGCGGTACATAACCGAGAGCATCACAATAAAACCAATTCCATGAACGACCCCGATCGCAATTACTTAGAAAATCAGCCGAAAACCTGGGGGAAATGGATTCAAAACTTATTTGTGCCCTCGGCTGAGGTTCATCCATTTTGGTTAGCTATTGGAATGACTAGTGCTTGGGGAGTGCATAATTTCCGAAACATCACCTCTGTGCTGTTTTTTAATAATAAAGCCGTGGATTACGTACCGGCTGCATTTACGGTGAGTCGGAAAGAGCGACGGGCGATCGCTGTGGAATTGCTGGGCGTTTGCGCCATTCATCTCACCGTTTTATTCTACCTGCAATTTCACCCGATTAAACTCCTGCTGAGTTACTTTTTGCCGATTGCCATAGGCTATGCCGGTGCGATGTTCTACATTTATACCAATCACATGATTTCCGCCATGAGTTCGATTAACGATCCGATGCTAAATAGCTTATCAATCCGAGTGCCGAAACTATTCGATTGGTTGCATCTGAATTTTTCTTACCACACCGAGCATCACATTTTTCCTCATATCAACTCCGACTATTATCCCCTTGTGCGAGAATTACTCGAACTTCACTATCCCGGGCGTTTGAATTTATTAGATGCCACAGAAGCTTGGCGCTTATTGTTGCAAACCCCTCGGCATTACAAAGATGAAAACACCTTTACTGATTGGGCGGGAGAAAAATCAGTGGCTTGTCCCCTACCGCAGAATTCGCCTAAACTCTAAGCGAATTGCCAATCCTGAAAAGCCTGTTTTAAATTAGCCTGTCTCGGGTGCGCGATCGGCCTACTCCCGACCGAAAATTTGACGGTAGGCGGACTATTTTGAGATGAAAAGCCTCTAGAGTGGAGGGCTTAACCGATTCGTTTTCCCGAACCATTTCCGATTGTGATATCGCGCCTTTTGCCTGTGATGGCAAAGGCGCGATCGATGTTTGTGCCGTTGGTTTATTTGCACCCTTTTCAAACCAGAATTCCTCTGGCGGCGCGGAGGAAAGCCCGAGACGCCAAAACTGCCAGTCACCAAGCCAGCCATTTGCTATAATAAATTTTACCCTGAGATTAAAACCAATCCTCTCGATTGGCGGAGGTCATTGATGAGCAATTTACCCACCCAATTTAAAACCGATGAATGGATAACTGCAAGTTGGGATGAATATCTGCAAGCAGTTCGCGATCGCGCCTACGAAAACGCTAAATTTTATTATTATCGCGGAAAAATCAGAGTTGAAATGACACCACAAGGGTTTGACCACTCCTCGGATAACTTCTCGATTGGCGCGGCGATCGCTCTGTTTAGTGGTCTGAAAAATATTCCCCTTACGGGTGTGACGAACTGTACTTTTCGGAAATCCCGGACCGGAGAGGCGCAACCGGATTTAGGGTTTTATATTGGCGAACGGGCCGAAATGATTCCCCCCGATACAACCATTGTGGATTTAGAGAGTTACCCGCCACCGGATTTAGCGATCGAAATTGCCAAAACCTCGCTATCCGACGATATCGGGGTGAAGCGAATGCTTTACGAAGGGTTAAACGTGAAAGAGTATTGGGTGGTGAATGTTCGCGAGGCGAAATTGATTGCATTTGCGATCGCGGATGGGGGAAGCAAGCAAATATCGCAGTCTGAAGTGTTACCCGCCTTACCGTTTACCCTGTTGGAAGAGGCATTACAGCGCAGTCGAGAAACCGGGCGAGGTCAGCTTTACGCTTGGTTAATTGCCCAAATCCAGACCCTGGAAAATTCATAGTTGAAATCGGAAATGAGGTTGTATCCGAACTGGGGGAGGGGTAGCGTCGGGGTGGGCGTTCCCAGCATGTGCTAGGAACGAGTGAAAAAGGAGGGGCAACGCAATTGTTGCCCCTCCTTGATTTATACAAAATCTAACTCACAAAGTTAGAAGCGTCTCATGTTCGGCTTGTGGATGATGAAGCTAAGCACTTGGCACTGCTTCACGTTGTCAAAACCAACCACGCGGATGAAGCAGTTGGGGTATTCCGAACGGCAAGCTTGCACTTCGTTCATCACTTCTTGCACGCTAGCGGCGCTGAACAGAGGCAGCTTCCACATGGTCCAATAGTATTCGCTCGGTTCCGACTGTTCGTTGAACTCGATCGCCGGAATAAAGCCTTGGTCGAGGATGTACTGGATCTGCTTAGAAATCTGGGCATCCGTCAGGGAAGGCAGATAGGAAAGGGTTTCGTACCGACGCTCTTTAGGTAGAGTTTTCATTGCTTCTTTGTCGTTATTCTGCTGGACTTGTGATGATATGCGCCCAAAGCGCGTAAGGGGGTAAGCCCGGGTGCGATCGCTGCTGAGTTTCCCACCGTAGACAAGGAGCTTAATGTTCGGTATCGGGCATCGAATCAGACACCGTAGTGTTCGTCATCGATCGCTCCAAATACTCCTTGCGGTGTTTGATATTCCCTTCGGCGATCGCGCTGCGAACCATCTCCGGCAAATACTCCGTCACTTCCTCAGCCAGACTTTGGCGCACGGTCATCAGCCGA
Source organism: Phormidium sp. CCY1219 (assembly GCF_035615515.1). Taxonomy (GTDB): domain Bacteria; phylum Cyanobacteriota; class Cyanobacteriia; order Cyanobacteriales; family Laspinemataceae; genus CCY1219. The sequence continues at coordinate 8,564 of NZ_JAJENT010000827.1, read as the reverse complement.
AACGCCAGCTCTGGATTTTCCTGAAGCAACGCTGACAAATAGGCTTCCCCATCTTGGATTTTCTCCTTTGATGAAAAGCTTTGCAGCCAGTATGCCACCGGAGGATTGGTCTCGCTCAACTGAGCCAAGACCGTTCGCATCGCCTGATACGTCAGGTAGCTGCTCATCACCTTCGCCGTGTCTTTAGCAATTTGTTTTACATCCATATGGTTTGGATTTTTACTATCGGAGTTGCTTTTGCCAAAATGTTATAGTCAAGGCTCCTTGCGGCCACCTTAACTAAGTCAAACACCTTACCCCCGATTTCCGAGGCAAACAGCAATTGAGGATACTGTCTGCCCCTACCCACTGAATGAAACCAAACACGGCGCGGGTGGAGAGCGCCAATCTGACGGAGAAAGGAAGAAGGATAAAGGAACCAAAACTGTTCCCTTTACCCTTCACACCTCCCGCGAGATCAGACGGTATCCATCGCCTCGAACTCGAACGTGATTTCCTTCCACAGTTCGCAAGCGGCGGCCAATTCTGGAGACCAGCGAGCGGCTTCGCGGATGACGTCGTTGCCTTCGCGGGCCAAGTTGCGGCCTTCGTTGCGGGCTTGGATGCAAGCTTCCAGGGCGACGCGGTTTGCGGTTGCGCCGGGAGCGTTACCCCAGGGGTGGCCCAAGGTACCGCCACCGAACTGCAGCACGGAGTCATCGCCGAAGATTTCCACCAAAGCGGGCATGTGCCACACGTGGATCCCACCGGATGCCACAGCCATCACCCCAGGCATAGAAGCCCAATCTTGGGTGAAGTAAATGCCGCGAGACTTGTCTTGTTCCACATAGTTTTCGCGCAGCAGATCCACGAAGCCCATCGTGATGCCGCGTTCGCCTTCGAGTTTACCCACCACGGTACCGGTGTGGATGTGGTCGCCACCGGACATCCGCAAGCACTTGGCCAACACGCGGAAGTGCATCCCGTGATTTTTCTGACGGTCGATCACGGCGTGCATCGCGCGGTGGATGTGCAGTAGCATTCCGTTATCGCGGCACCATTTCGCCAACGTGGTGTTAGCGGTGAAGCCTGCGGTCAAGAAGTCATGCATAACGATGGGCATTTCGAGTTCTTTGGCGAACTCAGCCCGCTTCATCATTTCTTCGCAGGTGGGGGCGGTGCAGTTCAGGTAGTGGCCTTTGATTTCGCCGGTTTCTGCCTGAGCTTTGTGGATAGCGTCAGCAACGAACAAGAAGCGATCGCGCCACCGTTGGAAGGGCTGCGAGTTGATGTTTTCGTCGTCTTTGGTGAAGTCCAAACCGCCGCGCAAGCATTCATACACCGCGCGACCGTAGTTCTTCGCCGACAGACCCAGTTTCGGCTTAATCGTACAACCGAGCAAGGGACGTCCGTACTTATTCAACTTGTCGCGTTCGACTTGAATTCCGTGCGGCGGACCTTGGAAGGTCTTCAGATAAGCCACTGGAATCCGCAAGTCTTCCAGACGCAGTGCGCGCAAGGCTTTAAAACCAAACACGTTCCCCACGATGGAGGTCAGCATGTTGGTCACGGAGCCTTCTTCAAACAAATCCAGAGGATAAGCGACGTAGCAAATATATTGGTTGTCTTCGTTAGAAACCGGCTCGATGTCGTAGCAACGGCCTTTGTAGCGGTCCAAGTCGGTGAGCAGGTCAGTCCACACTGTGGTCCAGGTCCCGGTGGAAGACTCAGCCGCCACCGCAGCACCGGCTTCTTCTGGGGGGACTCCCGGTTGCGGAGTCATGCGGAAAGCCGCCAGAATATCCGTATCTTTGGGAGTGTAGTCCGGCGTGTAGTAAGTCAGTCTATAATCTTTTACCCCGGCCTGATATCCGGATTTTGATTGAGTCTGGGTTGAACTGTAAGACATAATCCCCCTTCCTAGGAATCATCGAACATTTTTACAGCGCAGCTCTTTTTTTGAGTTCCGTGAGGGGGTTCGACTCTAACGAGAGTGCGGCTCCCTCATGGCCCCACGGCTTTCACCTTGGGGGCAGACCGGAATGAGCGGGCTGCGCTTGCCATGCATAACAATAGTATCAGGAAAGCAATAAGTTAAACATCATTGTTCTTTTATTCTTTAATAATTTTTGGCTATATTTCTTATTAAATCTTAATTTTTTGTTACGTTGAAACTTGACCGTTTTATGATATGCAGCCCCTTCTTTCCTGGGGTTGCGGAAGGTTCCGGGGTGGCAGGTCGCTAGAGCGATACAATCAAAGGCAGTTTTGAATCCGTCGATCGCCCAAACCCATGCAGCCTCAATCCCTTCACTGCATTAACCCGGACTGTGCCTCTCCATTATCTGCAGCGGATGGCAAAAAATTTTGCCTCAGTTGTGGCGCACCGTTGCTGCTGAATCGCCGCTACCTGCCCCTGAAAAAACTGGGGACGGGGGGCTTTGCCATCACGTACATCATTTACGACCGACAGACCAAAACCGAACGAGTCCTCAAAGTCCTCATCGAAACCGCCCCAAAAGCCCTCGCCCTGTTCCAACAAGAAGCCGCTGTATTGGCCCGATTGCGCCATCCGGGGGTCCCTCGGGTAGAACGGGATAGCTACTTTCAAATTAACCTACGTCACCCCAACCCCCGGGTTTTACCTTGCTTGGTGATGGAAAAAATCGCAGGAGAAACCCTAGAAGCCGTCATCGATCGCTTTCCCCAAGGCTGTCCGGAAGCCTTAGCCCTCGACTGGGCGATCCAAGCTGCAGACATCCTGGGCGAATTGCACCGCCATCAAATCATTCACCGAGACATCAAACCGGCCAATTTAATGATCCGCCGCAGTCCCAACCAATCTTTGGCCAAAAGCCTCTCCCCCGGCTCCTTCTTAAAAATGTTAAATCAAGGAAGAATTCCCCCGGGAAGCGTGGGCGGACAACTGGTGGCGATCGACTTTGGGGGAGTCAAACAACTCCGCGGCCCGCAAGGAACCTCCACCCGATTGTATTCCCCCGGATACAGTCCCCCAGAACAGATGGCCGGTGCCCTCGTCGGACCGGGGGCGGATTTTTACGCCTTGGGGCGGACCCTGGTGCATTTACTCACCGGGCGATCGCCGACGGAATTCGACGATCCGAAAACCGGGCGGTGTCGTTGGCGTCAGCATGCGTCGGTCAGCCCCCTGTTTGCCAATGCGATCGAGGAGACTCTCGAACTCGACCCAAACAAACGACCCACCAGTGCGGCGAAAATTCAGGCGCGTCTGGTAAATGCCTCCAATTTAACCACCATTGTCCGCACCCGAGTGCCCGGACTCCTGACTCGGCTGCTCGAGATGGTGTTGGATGTGGCCGATCGCCTGGGAAAGCGGGGGTGGGATCTGGCCACCACTTTTGCGATCGCCCTGGTGTCGGTGATTTTGTTCCTCTATCGGGCGATCGCTGGTGTTTTGCAAACCTTCTTCAACGTGCTGAGTTGGAGCCTGCAAGCTTGCTTTGATACAGTGTTAGCCATGTGGCTGGCAGGATTGGGAGCCAGTGTGGGTGCGGGAACCGGCTTTGCCCTCGCCTACTGGTCGCCGATGGGCACCGAAGCGATCGCCCGCCTGTCGCAATTGCTGACCCAGTGGTTTGGCCCCATCCCCCTCCCCCTGGATCCGGTGCTGATTTTATTTAGCATGGCGGGATTGGGAACCGCCCTCGGATTGACCGAAGCCGGCAGTTTCGGTCAGCGGCGGCGATTTGTGACGGCGGGATTGATGGGCACTGTGGGCTATGGGTGCGGCTGGTTGGTGTTGCACGCCGCCCTGGAGTCTCAACCCCTCGCCGCCCCGGATTTAGTGGGATTTTCGGCAATTGCGATCGCCTCGATTGCCCTGGGCGTGGGATTGCCCAAACCGCACCTCTTCCACGCCAGCATCAGCGCGATCGGCAGCGCCTTCCTGGTGGCCCGCTTGCTTTATACTGTTTCTCCTCCCGCCCTGTTGCACTTGCTCTCCGACGCCACCAATGCCGGTTGGCTGGAATTTTGGGAGAGCATTGCCTTTTTTAGCGCTTTGGGCATTGTCGGCAGTTTTTTCCTCGGCGTCAGTTACTACCTGCTAGTGCCAGTGCTGAAATTGTTGGGATGGCGCTAAAGCAGACTGGACCGCTTCGGGTTCTCATTCGGCGGACAGCCCGTCACTCTCGACTCAAAAAAGCAAGTTGCTAATGCCTACTGAACCCACTCCTCCAAACCCCCATGATTTGCCCACCGGGCTTTTTGGAAAAATGGCACAACAGCGATATGATTTTGAATGACAATTGAGACCCAACCGAGCGGTCAACTGGCAAAGGAGACAAACGGTCGTTGTTATATCCAAAAGGAGGAAAGGGTTAAATGTTCGATGCTTTGGTGATGGGTTCGGGACCGGCGGGATTGTCGATCTCCGCCTCACTTTGTAATCAAGGATTGGAAGTCGTGGGCGTTACCCCCACGGATCCCGACGCTGTGCTGCCAAACACCTATGGCATCTGGTGCGACGAACTCGAAGCGCTCGGTCTGACGGACTTGCTCGCCCACCGATGGAGCGATTGCGTGTGCTATCCCGGACATCGCGAAATCCAACTCGGTCGCGACTATGGTTTTTTGGATAATCGCAAGCTGCAGGCTCATTTACTGGCACAATGCGATCGCGGCCAGATGGTCTGGCACAAAGATAAGGTGGCCAAAATCGAGCATTTCCCTACCCATTCATGCGTCACCACCGAGCAGGGAGCCGATTTATCCGCGAGAATCGTCATTGATGCCACCGGACATCGATCGCCGTTTACGCACAGACCGGCCTCCGATAAAATTGCCTATCAAGCCGCCTATGGCATTGTCGGCAAGTTCTCTCAGCCGCCCGTCAAACCAAAGCAATTGGTACTTATGGATTACCGCAGCGATCATCTCTCTCCAGCAGAGCGCGCGGAACCGCCGACGTTTCTCTATGCAATGGATTTAGGCGAGGATGTTTACTTTGTAGAAGAAACCTCTTTGGCTCATTGTCCCCCGATCGGCTTTGACGTGCTAAAAAATCGATTGGAGCGACGGTTGTCCTCGCGCGGCGCAAAAGTGAGAAATATACATTATATCGAACGCTGTTTGTTTCCGATGAATTTGCCCCTGCCGATCCTCGATCGCCCGGTGGTGCCATTTGGAGCCGCCGCTAGCATGGTTCATCCCGCCTCTGGCTATTTGGTAGGGGCAACTCTGCGCCGCGCGCCGGCAGTGGCGCAGGCGATCGCCCGGGCGCTGGCGACGGGGGAACCCGCACCCATGACTACCGCAGGTGAGGCTTGGGATGCCCTCTGGCCCTCGGAACGACTGCGGAAATATTATTTCTATCAGTTTGGGTTGGAAAATTTGATGCAGTTTTCCGAAGCCGACCTGCAAAGTTTTTTTGCCAGCTTTTTTCGATTATCTCTTCCCCAATGGTCCGGGTTTCTCACGGATAGTCTGTCTACACCGGAACTGATAGTGGCAATGCTCAATCTGTTTCGGATCGCGCCGAATAATATCCGCCAGGGTCTGCTCGGTTCTATCCCGAGGGAGGGTCACTGGCTTTGGCGGGCGCTGACGGTGTAGGCGGAATTTTTTCGGACAAAAAGGTTGACAAACCCGGGCAGTTGTGGTAATTTAAAATGTCATTTGCGATCGCCCACCACTGCGCCCAAGCTGAATCGGATCGAACTATGGCCATCACTCCCCAAAACTCCATAGAATGGAAACGGCAAAAGCGGGCGATCGTGGCGCTGACAGCCTGGGATTATGCCTCGGCCAAACTGCTCGATCGCGCCGGGGTCGATTTAATTTTAGTGGGAGATTCCCTGGCAATGGTGGTCCTCGGATACGAGACCACCTTGCCCCTGACGTTGGAAGAAATGCTCCACCATGCCAAGGCGGTGGGACGGGGAATCAAAAACGCCTTGATGGTGGTGGATTTGCCGTTTTTAACCTATCAAGAAAGTCCGCAACAAGCCATCCACTCCGCCGGACGGATCCTGAAAGAAACCGGGGCGCGGGCGGTGAAGTTGGAAGGCGGGTATCCCGCAATGGCAGAAACGGTGAATCGGTTGGTGTTGGCGGGAATTCCGGTTCTCGGTCATCTGGGATTAACGCCCCAGTCGGTGCATCAGCTTGGGTACCGCAAGCAGGGAAAGTCACCAGAACAGGGCGATCGCATTTTGAAAGAAGCGATCGCCGTGCAGGAGGCGGGGGCATTTGCGATCGTCTTGGAACATATTCCGGCTGAATTAGCCCGTCACATTACCCAACAGCTTGCCATTCCCACCATTGGAATCGGTGCCGGCCCGGATTGCGATGGGCAAATTCTGGTCACCCACGATTTGTTAGGATTAAGCGATCGCCAGCCGCCATTTGCTAAAGTATATGCATCGTTGCAGTCCGTTATTCTCGACGCGGTGCAACAGTATGCCGCCCAAGTGCGCGATCGGCAATTTCCCGATCGAGAATAGGGGGCGCTGAAATGTCACTGGCAAAATTTATCGGAATCGGAAAATGCACAGCAAGCTAGTTACCCTCGCCGCGATCGCCACCACCGCTTTACCCCTCTCGGTGGTATTGCCCATTTTGCCCAGACCCGCCACACTCCACGCTCAAACTCTCTATCGCACAGACCCCTCGGTAGCGATCGATTATTTTCTCGAAGTGGCGTTGGGGTCGGAATTTGGCAATAACGACCCTCAGATTAAAAAGTGGGTCGAACCCCTGCGGATTAAAGTTCATGGGTCTCCCACACCAGAAGACCGCCGCATCTTACGCACGGTCATGCAGGAACTTAACGCTCTCACCAATATCGATTGGCGCTTCGATTCTACCAATCCGAATGTAGATATCTATTTCGTTCCCGAGTCGGAATTTCATCAATATGAGCCGAACTATGTCCCAGTGAGTTACGGCTTTTTCTGGACCTGGTGGAAGAATTACGAGATTTCTCAGGCGAGAATTTTGATTTCTACCACCGAAATCAACCAACGGGAACGCGCTCATATCATTCGTGAAGAACTGACGCAATCCCTAGGGTTAATGAGAGATTCATACCGCTTTTCCGATAGCATTTTCTTTCAAGGATGGACCGATGTCACGGAATATTCGGAACTGGATAAAGCGGTGATTTCCCTGTTATATCGGCCAGAAGTTCGCCCGGGGATGAGCAAAGAAGAACTGCTCGATGTGTTGAGAACATCAAGTCGGTGAGGAATTCGCAAAGCGAAGTGAGACGGTTCCCAAAGGTTGCGCCCTGGGCGTTGATTGAGGAGTCAAATTGCGATAAAGAAAGGGGAGGTTGAGGCTGGATTGGGGGAAAAGCGCAAGTGGATCGAATGGTGATGATTCGATCGCGTTTTGACTGAGAATTGAGTGTTACGCCGAGGGAGGTGAAAAACCCTGGGAGGTTCCGGGGTGGCGATCGCTGGCGCGATCGCCCGGTGGGATTTTAAGGTTGCGGGCGGATGGGGATGCGCGATGGCTGAGTGCCCCACCCACCTGATGTAACAGTTGATTCATGCAATTTCGGGGTGGAATTTGAGGGATGTTTCGCATCGGATTAGGGTTGGGTGGCGAGGAGGACTCCTTGGGTGTATCGTCCCGCAATCCCATCAATGCGAAGACCGCGATCGCGTTGCAAGCGTTTTACCGCGTTTTCGGTTAACGGGCCAAAATAGCCGGTAAACGGGCCGTCAAAATAGCCCAAACTGTTGAGTTGATATTGTAGTTCGAGAACCTGCTGACCCTTGTCCCCGCGCGAGAGATTCCCCATGTTGGGGGCGATCGCCGTTTGTTCTGTTTCCTCGAGTTCTGTGGCGGCGATTTGTTCCTCATCGGTGGGTTTTTCCACCATCAGGGCGTCTTCGTTTAGGGGAACGGGTTGCTTGACGATCGCCTTTTCTAGGGCGATTTGCGTCTTCACATCCGCCTTGCCCGTAACGTTTAACCCCGATTCTTCCTGGAATTGCCGCAGGGCCTGTTGGGTCCAGACGCCAAAGTAGCCAGTAATCTGGCCGTTATAGTAGCCTAATCGGTTGAGATCGTATTGCAACACCGTCACCCGACCACCGCGATATCCCAATCCGAATTCAAAAAAGCCCACCTGCGATCGCTCCAGGTGTTTGAGGGTCACCGGGCCGACGATTCCATCTACGGCAATGTTTTGTTCTGACTGAAATTGTTTGACGGCTTTTTGCGTTTTTTTATCAAAGTATCCGCTGATTTCCCCCTCATAGAACCCTTGGCGAATCAGTTGGTTTTGAATCTCCGCCACTTTTTCTCCGGTATCTCCCAGTTTTAAGGCGGCTAACGAGCTGCAACTCACGTGAAAAATTCCGAGGGTGAGAGCGATCGAGAGCAATACTGCCCCACTTTTAATCCGGGATTTATTGGTTAAAAGTGAGAGAACGGAGTTGCGGTTTTTTGCCATTGGGTTGGGGGAAATCGGGTTCGATGATTCCCAGGCAGCTACCAAGTGTAAATAGGCTAGATTTTCCATCATCAGAAATTAGGGTTGGTAAGGGGGAGAACGGAAACCCTCGTCATTTATGCGTAGGGAGGAGTTCTCC
>NZ_JAJENT010000826.1:0-15201 GCF_035615515.1 Phormidium sp. CCY1219 | reverse complement strand
GCGGGGGACCGGGGGTCAGTCGCTCGGCTTATATCCCCACGGATAAATCCGGGGGCTTTACGCCGATTCTCGGTAAATTGGGCGGCAATTTTTCAGGAAAACTGCAATCTGGGGTAGAGATGGCCACTGGTGGTTCTTTTGGATTCTTCTCGCCAGATCGCCGGAATGGAAGGTAGAGCGATTGCATGGGAAAGGCGCGGAAAAAGTCAGAGTTTTGCCGATGGATTGTGCTGGAGTTTACAAGAGTTCCAGGGATTGATGGAGTGGGGCTAGATGAAAAGCAAGACTAGCCCCGCAACGGAAATTGGCGATCGCAAATCCAACTGATGCATCGGTGAAGTGCAAGCACTGAGAAGCCAAATTGTAACGGCGATCGCATTTATTTACAAAACTTTACAGGACGGTTCTTTTCCCCCGAGCTCTCCGTTAAACCACAGGCGGGGGTGGGGAAACAAAATTGGAGTAAGCGGAGAGGGTTAGCTGATAATCGGTGTTGGGATTTTCCGCAAAAACGCGCAGGTAATAAGAGCCGGCGATCGCCGAGCCACCAAATGAGGTGCTAGGCCCCCCAAAACCACTCGACCCCATTAATCCATTCGCACCCGCCAAAAACACTTCTTCCGGTTGGAGAGTAGCATCTTCGTTTCCATCGCGATAAACTTCCAATCCCACTCCACTGCCATATAAAGAGACATTAAAACTCCCGTTACCGCTCAAGTTAAATCGGTAGTAATCGCTCGGATCGTTGCTGCCTCCCACCACATCATTAAAGGTCAGATTAAAATTATTCAAGCCCCCACCGAGATCTGCATTCAGACTATCCCCGGTATCCGTGGCGATCTCAGAAAAGGACACCGGATCCTCCAGAGTGGGAGCCTCGGGAAGCGATCCGGGCGGTTGTGCTGGAGTGCTGGGGGTGGGGGGCAACGGTGGCACGGGAACCGATGTAGCCGTGGAGGGATTGGGAGCCACCGGCGAGGACGGAATCGGGGCCGGCGGCGCAGGGGAGGAAGGGGAAGGGGGCGGCGGCGTCGGGGATGACCCGAATTCGGCATTTGACGGTGCCCCCAGACGTCCTTCATTCAGTCCAAAAGCTTGGAAATGTTCGAAGAGTTCCTCATTGGTGTCGATACCCGCTTCGCGCAAATCGGGATAGCTCTGTTGATAAAAGGAAGGGTCGAAGCGAGTGGAAAACTGCCGTCCTTCCGCAACACCCATATTTTCCAGATGATCGAATAACTGTCGGTTGGTGGTCAAACCGGCTTGGATTAAGTCGGGATTGCTTTGGCGATATACCTCGAGGTCGGCGATCGGGGAAAAAGGGCGATTTTCTGACACTCCCACATTGAGAAAGTGTTGTAACGCTTCCGTATCGTTTAACCCGCCCACGTCTGGATTGTTTCTGCGATAGAAGTTAGGGTCAAATAACCGTACTGCCATTAGAGTTTACCTCACAAACACTTGAGTTAATGGAGATGGTATCGCATTTGACGAGATTTGCCGACATATAGAGATGAAAAATCTCCTCCGGATTAGACCCAAGGACAAATAACCCATGACCAATCACCAAGGACAAATGACCCCCCGCGATCGGGCAAAAGCACGGGAGGATGGCAACATGGAGAAGCGGGAGCAGGCCCGGATCCGGGTGCGCGGCGGATTCTCGCCGCAGTAAATTTGCTCTTAGGCAGATAGAGATAAGGTATAATTGGCATTTACCCCGGCAAAGGCGCGATCGACCAAGACGAAGTAAGACCCGGCATCCAAACTGCGACTGATTAACTCCGGTGTAGTGCCGCTTTCCACCGACTGAGTAACCAGTTCCCCATCCTCGATCGCCCCATTGTTATTCATATCCTCATACAAGAACAACTCGGCATCATCGCTGAGATTCGTCAGCAGCAAGTTAACGTTGCGGGTATTATCCAGCACAAAACTGAAATAATCCTGCGGGTCGGAATCGCCTACAGATTCATCGATGGTTCGGTTGCCGGTTAAATTGCCCAAAATCAGGGCATCCCCCGGGGTATTTCCCCCTAAGTCTCCCGTCGCCGGCGAACTAATCAGGTTTAAATTGTAGGCGGTTTCTGCACCGGGAACTCCCTGAAAAACCTGAACGAAATAGTTTCCTTGGGTGAAAAACCCAGTCACTTCATCTTGCAGGGTTCCCTCTTCTTCGGAAATACCAATTCTCTCGGTGGATTCTAATACGCCATTGCTATTGCTGTCGAAAAAGACTTCTAGGTCTGCATCTTGGGTTAACCCATTGAGTACCACGCTTAAATTGGTCGGAATGTTCAAGTTAAAGCGGTAGTAATCCGTCACGTCGGCATTGCCGATCGCCTCATTTAAGGTACGAGTGTCGCTGATGGTTCCCAGGTCAAAAGCCGTGGCAGGAGTGTTGCCCGGATCCTCTGTGGCGGGTGGCTGTGGCGGGAGAATCGGCGGCGGGATTGGTCCTCCGGGAGAGGCAATTCTTCCTTCTTGGTTGCCCAGCAGTAAAAAATGCTCGAACGCCTCGCGAAAATCAAACCCAAAGGCTTGTTCTAAATCTGGGTTTGATGACAGATAAAATCGGGCATTAAAGTTCGGCGAAGAGGCTCGTCCCTCGGCTAGACCACTCAAGCGAAAGTGTTCCAGCCCATCTTCAAAATTAAAGCCTGCTTGCTGCAAGTCCTGGTTGGTGGCCAAATAAAAATTGGGGGAGAAAGTTACAGCGGCAGGGCGTCCTTCATTGATGCCAAAGTTACGAAAATGCTCGAATAATTGCTCGTTATTCAAGCCAGCAGCGGCTAAATCAGCATTGGAATTGCGATAAAAGGTCGGATTGAAATTAAACGAAAATTGCCGTCCTTCTGCCACACCAAAATTGGATAGATGCTCGAACAGTTGTCTGTTGCTGGTTAAACCGGCTTGGGCTAAGCCGGGGTTGGCTTGTCGATACCAATCTAAATCGACAATTGGGGAAAACAGGCGATTTTCGTTGACCCCAAAGTTGATAAAGTGTTGAAAAGCTTGCTGGTCTGTTAGGTTTTGCAAGTCTTGATTGACTGCTTTATAAAAGCTGGGATTAAATAAGTTTACGGCCATGATTTACCTCACACGCACTGACGTTCCTTTCAATTCGATTCCCTCCGGGGTAAGTTTGGCAATGAAGTCTTCGGGGAGGGAATGACTCGGATTGACTGGAATCGCCAACAACTGTTGGTCATCATAGCATAGGTTTTTAAGAGATGTTGAAAAGAAATGTTAAATTGGGACTAGAATGTTTGGAATCGAGCGACTACTCTAAGGGAGAGGTTTTGTGTCTGGGATAACAAGGGGTAAGTCAGGAAGTGGAATCGAATGAGAGAATCATCCCCCTATGGGTAGAGAATTGCCCAAAAATTTATAAAAATTAAAAGAGCGATCGCGCCGCTATAAAAAACTGGATAATTAACGGGATTTGAGAATAGCAACAGTTGCGGAAACGAAACGGAGAGAATTCGCCAGAACACAACCCTGTCGGATTTGTCAAATTGGGGGGATAGAAACAAGAACGCTTCGGGGAAACAGGAGAATGGGGCGGGGGGATTTGAGGGGATGAAATGGCAACAGAGCGATCGCAGGTTAAGTGAAGGCGGCACATTGGCGAAAATTGCTTCTGGTGGTGTGGGGGAGGGGAGCAATGGGTAGCAAGGGCGAAGCGCCCCGCGATCGCGCCTGTAAATAAAGCCCTCCCGAGGGCGATCGCTCGGTCAACTGTGTGGTACGAGATTGCCATCGCCCAGGCGCGTTTTGTCAGCCGTTTGAGTATTAATCGCATTCATCGCACTGACCACCTGTGAGATAGCCGCCGCCTGTTGTTTGGCAGTCAAGGCAATTTGCTGGTTGTTCGTAAAAATTTGCGCGATCGCCGCCGCCACCCCTTCAAATGCATCTGCCGTATTCGAGGCGATCGTCACCCCGGATTCCACCGTTTCCATCCCCTCATCCGTCGCCCTCGCCGTAGACTCGATCGCCGTTTGAATATCCGCCGCCAGGGTATTGATATTTTCTGCAGACACTTTACTTTGGTCCGCCAACTTGCGAATTTCACTTGCCACCACCCCGAATCCTTTGCCATGCTCTCCGGCGCGGACCGCTTCGATCGCCGCATTCAATGCCAGCATATTCGTTTGACTGGCTAAATTGCCCACCATACGAGCGATTTTGCCGATTTGACCGGCTTGCTGTTGCGTAAACCCAATCGCCTGGGCGATCGCCTTCACCTTTTCCTGTAACCGACTCATCCCCGCCTGAGTGCGCCCCACCGCAGAAGTCCCCTCCTCAGAAAGCGTCAGCGCCCGGTGGGCCTCGGCATCCGCCGCTGCCGCTTGTTCCGCCGTCGCCGCCGAAGAGGCGCTCAATTCATTCATCGTCGAGGTAATTTGAGTGAATGCCGTAGCCAAAGTGCGAGCCATTTCTTCTTGTTCCGCCGCCCGCTGTTCCAGTTGCTCGAACGCTTGTTTTAACGAAAATTCGGCGTGTTTGCGCTGAGTATCGATCGCCCCGAGAGAAAGCGAATTCCACCAAATTAACGCCGAAAAAATCACCACATTCAAAATCCCCAACAATGAAATTCCCATTTCCGGCGTGTACAGATGAGCGCGATAGCCCAATAACACCAACCAGCACAATAACGGGGGCATTGCCAGAGCTGCCGGATACAGTCGGCGCGCCATCAAACCCCCGGCATGGTGACTGGTAATCGTCCCCATCACTCCCACATCAGGACGCGCGAACAAAAGTGCAAAGCACAGCAGAATAAACGCCACTGCCGTATGCAATGCCATTGCCGTAAATGAGGAATCCAACATATAAAAAAAGGCATTGCCATACAGATAACCCAAAAACCCCAACAACGCCACTAAAAATGCAGCAATGGTGAAAAATTGTGCTGCCAGATAATTCCGCCGGGGAATGCAAAACAGCACTAACGCAGACCCCAACAACAGAAAATTAAACGCACTATTCGGTGCCATGCGGGTGCCGCTGTCGCCACAGCATCCACCGATTCCTGGAAAACCAGTTGGTCGATGCCCAAGTCAATATCGAAACTATATTGAATCAGTGTCAGCAAGCCAATGAGCAGGACAATTGTGGCACAGGCTAACGCGGCCCGGTGGCTCGAAGCAGATTCGCCTTCGCGATGCCACAACCACAAACAACAGCCGCCAAAAATAAACCCAAATGCCGTATTGGCTTTCATCGTTACCAATCCCGGAAGCACGCTTTTGAGCAATCCAATGTCAAACATCCAACCGACAATCACCATTGCCCCGATCGCGATCGCTACAATACTTGCAATCCGAGAAGCCCATTGCAATCCTTCCATGTCTTGTAAGTGGCTGGTTTGCAGTAGTTGCCCGGTGTTTCCCTTCATCATCTTGCTCCCTCAATAGAGTTTGGCAGTTTTCACCCTGTGGCGTTTCCACCCGCTTGTTTTTCTTTGTCAAATTACCAAAATTTCGATACAATTATTCTCGGCTGAGAAATAAACATCTCGGCACTGCACCGAAGTGCCGCCCGTGGAACCTAATTGTTTATAGGCAATCGAGGCAAACCAAACTGTATCGATAGACACGGTGGCCACTTTTACGGGGCGATCGCTTCGGTTTCGATCCAGGGCTAGCAGACGGCATCGGTGGCGTCAGCGAGAGAAAAAACCGGGAGTTAATGTTAAAATAGCTCAAAGACTGGGCGATCGACTGATTTTTAAACGTGAGGGCGGATAATCTTCACCCATGAAAGAGCTAGAGAAATACTATCGAGTGCTGGGATTAGAGCCGGGAGCCTCCCTAGAAGAGGTCAACCAAGCCTATAAAGATTTGGTATTTGTTTGGCATCCCGATCGCTTTCCCAAAGAAAACCAGCGCCTGGTGTCCAAAGCACAAGAAAAAATCAAAGAAATCAATCTAGCGCGGGAAAAATTGCGCGCCCTCGGGTCGAAAGCGCCAACCGCAAAGCGCCAGCGATCGCCCGCCTCCACCACAGCGCGCCACTCGCCCAAACCTCCACCTTCATCGCCCGATCGCCCCCAAGGCGATCGGGTCGATTCGCGCACCCATCACCGAGCCAAACAACCGCACAATCCCGACTGGAGTGGAGCCGATTTTCGCCGCGCCAATTTACGCGAAAAAGACCTATCCGGCAGACAATTAAGCCATGCCAACTTCAAGCATGCCAACTTACAAGATGCATTTTTGCACAAAACCAATCTCGCCGGTGCCAATCTCGAACATGCCAACTTATTTCGCGCCAATTTATTGCAAGCCAACCTGGCCGGCGCTAACCTACAACATGCCAATTTAATCGGTGCAGATTTAAGCGGAGCTGACTTAAGCGGTGCCGATTTGCGCGGGGCAAAAATTGGCACCGCCGACCGAATTTTAGTCAAACTCATCGGCGCAAAACTCACCCTAGCCATTTTACCCGATGGGCGAATTCATCAATAGAGAGACGAACATTAATTCCCCCCAAAGACAACAGTGGCATTAGCTGAGCCAGCCAACGCCACTGTGGAAAAAATAGCCCCAGTTAAACGTCGGAACTATCCGCTTCGTTTTGTTCCGGGGAGGAGCGGTCAGTTTCCTGACCCGGAGAGTCGGAACGGTCTGCTGTCGGCGCAGTTTGAGATTTCGCTTCACCGGGCTGTCGCGCAGGGTCTACCGCCGCCGGTTCGCTTCTTCTCGATCGCACCTCCAGGGTATCGCGATCGCCACTCTCCTCGTCCGCCGGATGCTCTGGCATCGCCTCTGGTGCTGATGGCTCCTCGGTTTCCGTGGCCTCTTTCACGACTTCGGTAGCCTCTTCCACCACCGCTTTCGCTTCGTTCACCACCTCCGTCACCTCTTCCACCATCGCTTGTGTGGCCTCTTCCACCACCTCTTTGACCTCTTCCACCTCTTCCTCAGCAGGTGTTTCCGCCTCGGTGGGTGCAGGTGTGTCTACTGGCGTCACCGCTTCCGCTTCCTGCACCGGCGTCGCCTCCTCCATCGGCTCAATAGTGGTTTCCGCCGGCGGGGTCAGTTGGGCTTCCGGTGCAAATTCTTCCACCGGTTCGGGGGTGACTCGTTCTGCGAGTTCCCCTTCTGGCGCAGACTCTTGCGCGGCTTCCACCAGATCCGCTTCCGGGGGCTGAGGCGGCGTGGCGTTCTCTTCGGTCACGGTATCCTCGAGGGCGATCGCCGCTTCCTGGTCAGCCACCGCCTCGGTTTCCATCGTCAGCCCCGGGGCTAACCCTTCCACAGACTCCGCCTCCGCTTCCGCACTCGGCGTCTGCTCTGGCGCTGGCGCTTCCGGCGCAGGTTCCGGTTTCGACTTTGGCTTTACCTTCAGCACGCCGCGAATGCCTCCTTGCACTTTATTCCATAACCCCTTAAGCGGCTCGAGGGTTTCGCTCACCACCACACCCACAGGTTTTTTCCCTGTGGGTTCCGGTTGCGGTTTCGCCTCGGTTTCCACCTCCTGCGGCGGCGCTTCCGGGGTCGCAACCTCTGGTTCTAGTTCGGCTTCAAATTCAAAGTCCTCCTCATCCTCTAGTTGCGATTCCGGTTGGGCGGTTGCCCCTTCTAGGGCCGCCGCCCCGGGCATCTGTTCGGTTTCCGAGGATTCCGCCTCGGTGGGGGCTTCCGTTTCTCCCCCTTCAATCGTCACTGTGGCTTCAGTGCCCAGCATATCCGCCGGCTGTGGCTCTCCTTCCACCACCGTTTCCGGTTCCGTCGCCGCTGGTTCCACCCATTCCTCTGGGCGAGGCGGTTGACTCTCTTCTTCCACCGGTGGGGGAGCAGTTTCGGTCTCCTTCTCCACTGGCTTTTCTTTCGGTTTGCCTTTAAATAAGCCCGTAACGCCCCCAGGTAGTCCGAAGCGTTTCTTCGGTTTCGGCGCAGTCTCCACCGCCGGCGTCTCCGCTTCCGGAGTCACTGGGGTGGTTTCCGCTGCGGGCGGTTCTTCCACTGGCGCTACAGTGGGTTCGGTTTCCCTGGGGACGGGGACGGGCACGGCTTCGGCTTCCGGCGCAACCTCCGGCGGCGCGGAGACGGGTTTCGCCGGCGATTTGCCTTTGAATAAGCTGCCAATCCGTCCGGTTAACTGGGAGACATTGTTCAGTTGCTCCTCAGAAACCTGGGTGCGATCGCCCAGGGGGGTGGCTTGTCGTCGCAAGCTCATCGCTTGCCAGCCAAACCATCCTAACAAGGCCACACTGGCACTCTGTCCGAGCAACACCGCACCGGTCAGGCGTCCGGCACAAAACCATAGCACTAAGGCATAAAACAGTCCAACGCCACTCCAAACGATGTCGCCTTTGCGATGGACTTCTGGAAAAAAGAATGCGGCCATGTAAATCGCGAAGCTCCCGAGAGCTACGACTAAGGCCAAAATGTATGGAAGCATTTTCCCGGTTCCCCCTGCTGTCAATTTTTACAGACGACTTGCCCCAGTCGTCTTTACCAGCTCATTCTACCGTTCACTTTCGCCCCCCTGCGCTTCAAGGCGGACAATCTCACTCGCTTCGCCCGATACTACCGGATTTTCTCCGCCGGGGCAAGGCAGTATTAACCTCGGATGGGTGGTATTTTTTATCACTATTTTGCCCGGTTGTCAAGTTTCGCGGGAGAGAATTATCCCCGGACAATCGGACAAATGCACGGCGCGATCGCTGAGTCTGTTTTTCCAGAGCCGAGGTTTTCCAACTTTTCCTTACTTGGGAGGGAGGACTCAACCCCAGTCTTAAGATATTCTTTACTGGACAACTGAAGCGATCGGGCTAACCTTAAAGGTAATTGATTCTGAAACGCAAAGGTCAGTAGAAATTTATGTCAAAGCAAAAATTTGGTGTCATTGGTCTGGGCGTCATGGGTGAAAACCTGGCGCTGAATGTGGAAAGCAAAGGGTTCCCCGTAGCGGTCTATAATCGTACCAGCAGCGTCACCGAAAATTTTATGGCCTCCCGGGGATCGGGCAAGCAAGTGAAAGCCACTTACTCGATGGAAGATTTTGTCGCCGCTTTAGAGCGCCCTCGCCGGATCCTGCTGATGGTCAAAGCCGGCGGCCCGGTGGATGCGGTCATCGGACAGCTCAAGCCTCTGCTGCAAGAAGGTGATATGATAGTCGATGGCGGTAATTCTCTCTACGAAGATACGGAACGTCGCACGAAAGACTTAGAATCCGCTGGATTGGCATACATGGGCATGGGGGTCAGCGGTGGCGAAGAAGGCGCGCTCAACGGTCCGAGTCTGATGCCAGGAGGCACCCAACAAGCTTACAAAGATTTAGAGCCGATTTTGACCAAGATTGCGGCGCAGGTGGATGATGGCCCTTGCGTCACCTATATCGGCCCGGGGGGTGCCGGACACTATGTGAAAATGGTTCACAATGGTATCGAATACGGCGATATGCAGCTCATCGCGGAGGCGTATGACCTGCTCAAAAGTGCCGTGGGTCTCGAAGGCGAGCAATTGCATCAGGTGTTTTCCGAGTGGAATACCACCGAGGAACTCAATTCGTTTTTAATCGAAATTACTGCGGATATCTTTAAGTACACCGACCCGGACACCAAGAAACCTCTGGTGGAGGTGATTATGGATGCGGCGGGACAAAAGGGCACCGGTCGTTGGACGGTGATTAATGCTTTGGAACTGGGCGTGTCTATTCCTACGATAACGGCGGCGGTGAATGCCAGGGTGATGTCTTCCCTGAAAGATGAGCGGGTTGCAGCATCTCAGGAGTTGCCCGGACCGACGGCAAAATATGATGGCGATCCGAAGGCGTTTATCAATAAGGTTCGCGATGCGCTCTATTGCTCTAAGATTTGCTCTTACGCTCAGGGAATGGGTCTGCTGGGCAAAGCGTCGTCAGAGTTTGGCTATCAGTTGAATTTGAGTGAGACTGCCCGGATTTGGAAGGGCGGCTGTATTATTCGCGCTGGCTTCTTGGATAAAATAAAGACGGCTTTCCAGCAAAATCCCGGTCTGCCCAATTTGTTGCTGGCACCGGAGTTTAAGCAAACGATTTTAGACCGCCAGTCCGCATGGCGCGATGTGCTGGCAACGGCAAATCAGTTGGGCATTCCGGTGCCGGCGTTTAGTGCTTCGTTGGATTATTTTGATAGCTATCGTCGCGATCGCTTGCCGCAAAATCTCACTCAAGCCCAACGGGATTACTTCGGCGCTCACACCTACGAGCGCGTAGATAAACCCCGGGGCGAGTTCTTCCACACGGAATGGACGAAGTGGGACGAGCAAACTCAGCGCACTGGCGGCGAACCCGCATAAACTAACCTTGTTCCCAGCACGTGCTGGGAACGCTTTCCCCGAAAAATGTATAGGCAACATAATTTGCCTGCTGTCTTAACCGATTTAATAACAGGAGTTTACCCATGAGTACCGAACAACAGGTGAGTAAGCGATCGGATCTGCTCGATCGCCGCGTTATCAATCGCGCTACGGCTGATGAAATCGGCAAACTTGACGAATTGTGGCTCGACCCCCAATCCCACAAGGTTGTCGGTTTTAGCTGCAAGGCAGGTTTTCTGGGCATGAAGAAAAACTTCTTCAGTTGGAACCAAATTCATACCATCGGTCAGGATAGCGTTTTAATTAATTTCGACGCCGAGGCATCGGCTGAGGAAAAACCGGAAGGGGTGATGAATGCGATCGGGCATGAAGTCCTCACCGATACCGGCACCACCGCCGGTCAATTGGTAGATTACATGATTGCCACCCAAACCGGCACCGTGGTTAGCTATTTGTTTAAATCCAGCGGTTGGCGTGGTGCAGTGGGAGGTACCTATCTCCTGTCACCGGAGGATATTTCCAGTTTTGGCAGCAAACGCCTGATTGTTGTCGAAAGTGCGGTGCAAGAACCGCAACAATATACCGAAGGTATGAATCAACGACTCAATAAAGTCGGCGAATTGCTGCAAAATGATTACGATAAAACCATGAAAGATTTGCGCGGTTTAATTAAAGGCGCGCAAGATGTCTCAGAACAAGCCCAAAATCGCCTGCAGGACGTCTCCGGACAAGCGCGAGAAGATGCTCTCAATTTCGCCGATCGCGCCCGGGATAAAGCCCAAGAAGTGGCGGAACAAACTCGCGATCGCGTGGCGCAAATGAAAGACCAAGAGCAACAAGAAGCATCGACTCACATCGGTCAAACCTCTCCCGAAAGCCCACCCACTCCCGAACCCACCCCGGAATCTCAAGAAAATCAGCAATAAGAGCGGATTGTTGCGGGGCGGATGATTCAAATCCCCCCGCTATTCTCGGGCAATCGGGAATTTATCGACAAATTCTCCCCACATTCACACCCTCTTAAATGCAACATCACCGCAGAAGCCAGTCCAGACCACACCGGGGTATTGACCTCCGCTTTTCTTAACCCTGCTGCAGTCCAATCGTTACAAGTTTTAAATAGGCTATAACTGCCGGTAGCAGCATAAAATCCACTGCTGGCGTTATAACCCGCCGCGATTCTCTCGGGTTTATCTCGCTCATCTAGCTGAAAAGAATTTTCGATAAAATTCATTAAAGCAAGATAATTTTTCGGGTTGATTTTAACGCATTTAATCTCCAGATAATTTGGCAAGCGATCGTAGCCTTTTACCTGCATCACCGAGGGAGTCGGGAAAAATAATGCTTTCAGGGCGTTGGAGAATTCTAAATCCGACCAAGTAGGCGTATTCAGATAAACTTCTCTATCTCCCCAACTAAAGCTCAAATAGCGATAATTTTCTACCGCATCCCTGCCAATATCGGCGAGGGAGAGGGTTTGACTCCAATCATACCACTGATTGCTTACCGGCACTACAATGTTGGTGTGAACCCCGGTGTTAGAAACGTACAGTTTGGCGCGGCAATTGTCTTGCATTACATTGCCTAATTTTGTCGGCGCAACGTAACCAAAACCCAATGCAATGGCAAGGGTTCCTGTGGTGAACAACAAGCCAAGGGTGATTTTTTTGCAAAGGGTTCGCGCGTTCATTTGCAATCGGGAAGCGGCTCAATCTTTTTGCTGAATTACTATTCCATCTAGCCTCATTTTGTAGGAGTTTCCGCTTGTAGAGACGCGATGAATCGCGTCTCTACAGTGTGGGCGTTCCCGTGGAATCTGGGAAGGAGTCAGAGGAAGTTAAAGGAGTTTTTTTTTACTCCCTGCTACATTATGTGCCAACGGATTCTTTGGCGGCGTACATGACTTCGAGGGTGATTTCCTCGATACCGCGATCGCGAGCGAATTTTTCGGTATTGCGTTTCACTTTTGAGCGCACGAAACCGGGCACTTTGTTTAATTCAGCTTGCGCGTCTTTGGTCCAATTCAAATCGGAATCGGCAGAAATCGTCTTCTGAATTGCTTCTTTCGTATCGTGTCCGCCGAATATTTCTAGCAGGTGGTCTTCCATTCCCAGGGTAAAGGAATTGTAAACCAAATCGACAATTTGATTGGCTCCTTCATAGCCGACAAAGGGTTTGTAACCTACGGGGAAGTTTTGGATGTGAATTGGGGCAGCAATGACGCCACAGGGAATATTTAAGCGTTTGCCCACGTGGCGTTCCATTTGGGTGCCGAAAATGGCAGCAGGTTCCAGACGGGCGATCGCATCGGCAATGGCTCCATTATCGTCGCTAATTAAAATTTCGTCGCAGTATTCGCTTACTTGTTCCCGGAACCAATCCGCATCATATTTGCAGTATGTTCCCGCCAAAACCACGTGAATTCCCATTTCTCGCGCCAAAATTTTGGTGATTGCCGCCGCATGAGTATTGTCCCCAAAAACTACGGCTTTTTTCCCGGTTAAATTCTGGCAGTCAATCGACCGAGAAAACCAGGCAGCTTGGGAGACAAATCGGGTTTGATTGTCGATATAATCTTCGCCATCGATTTGCGCCCCTTGTTCGTTTATCACTTGCTGAATTTTGCGAATGCAGCGGGCGGTTTCCACGATTCCCATCGGCGCGATATCTACATAGGGAGTGCCGAATTCTTGTTGCAGGTATTTCGCCGCCATCATGCCGATTTCGCGATAGGGAACCAGGTTACACCAGGCGCGGGGCAGATTTTTTAATTGGTGTACCGAAGCGCCTTCGGGAATAATGGCGTTAATTTCAATGCCGAGATCCGCCATCAGGCGTTTGAGTTCGGTGCAGTCGTGGTTGTTGTGAAATCCGAGGGTGGAAATGCCGATGATATTGACTGAGGGTTTTTCGGTTTTGGTTGCGGGCAGTTGGTTTTTCTTTTTGGCTTTTTCGATGTAGTATTGAATGATTTGGTGCAGGGTGCGATCGGCGGCTTGCAGTTCGTTGACGCGGTAGTGGTTGACATCAGCAAGCATCACATCGCTGTTGGCATCCATCTGCGCCCGTTCGACAAAGTTGTTTAAATCTTCTTGCAAGATGCTGGAGGTGCAGGTGGGGGTGAGAACGATTAAATCTGGGGTGACTTCTTTATCTTTGCGGACGATGTTATCGATGACTTTTTCTTGGGAACCGCGCGCGAGAACGTTGCGATCGACGATGCTGGCAGTTACTGGGGTGTAATCGCGCTCCCGCTCTAGCATGGAACGCATTACATTGAAGTAGTCATCCCCGAGAGGGGCGTGCATAATGGCATGAACGTTCTTAAAAGAACTGGCAATGCGAAGCGTGCCAATGTGGGCGGGACCTGCATACATCCAGTAAGCCAATTTCATGTGTTTTTTCTCCCGTTTTCTCTTCAAATACAGCGGTTTGCGACGGATGGGGCAAGGGTTGCTCGGTAGGCATTTTTGCCCGCTTTTCTCCGCATTTTATCGGCGCTGACGAGGGGGAATTAATAGGAATAGTTACCTAGTTCATTTCCCCGACCCGGTTTGCGATTCAGATCCAGACTAAAACTAAATAAAGGGTTTTTGAATTTAATGTAAAAAATATTAATATTTCGAGAAATTTTGTAATTTTTGGCCAGGGTGACGGTGGCAAATGGATTGTCTGGAGGTGAACCTAGAGGGGTTACGCGGCGCGCTCCTTTTATTGACAACCTGCAATGTGTAAATTGCCGACAACGGATATCTTGCCCCCTTCCCGATAAACGCCGGGGACTAATATGGCACTACCCTATCCTCACCCCCGGTGGCTGGCAATTTGATAAAATTGGGATAAAATAATCCTCAAACCTGCCAAGCACAAACCCATGAAACGGACCACGGCAAAATGGACAGTAGAAGACTACCATCGGATAATATGCCGGCATTTTAGAAGGGCGGTAGGTGGAGTTATTGAATGGAGAAATGCTCGAAATCACCCCTGCAGGAAAAGCTGGTGCTTACTGTAGCGATGAAGCGGTAGAATATCTGATTTATCTGTTCGGAAATCGCGCCAAAGTTCGTCAAACCAAACCGATTACTTTGCTACAGAGTAACTCTGAACTTGAACCGGATATTGCGGTGGTTGAACGCCGGTGACGAGAGTATCGAGAGCATTCTCCCTATCCCGAAAATATTTTTTTGCTGGTAGAATATGCCAATATAGCAATCCTAAATCAGTGGTGTCATGGATCCGGGT
This sequence comes from Phormidium sp. CCY1219, assembly GCF_035615515.1. Lineage (GTDB taxonomy): Bacteria > Cyanobacteriota > Cyanobacteriia > Cyanobacteriales > Laspinemataceae > CCY1219. The sequence goes on along the minus strand of NZ_JAJENT010000826.1, from coordinate 640 downwards.
CTGAAAGGCTGGGAGTGCGAGCATCTTGCTCCCTAGTTTTGTTACAAATCATTTAGGACTGCTATATCAGTTTCAATAAAGACTGGGAAGTAAAAAGCAAAGTGTACGCTACAACAGGAATTACTCAATATTTGATTGTTAATTGGCAACCCAGACAACTTTTTGTTTTCAGAAGACCCACTGCAAAGGGTTACCAGTCAGAAGAAATTTTAACCCAGGGTGAGATTAATCCGGTGGCATGTCCTGATGTTGCTGTTGCGATCGCGCGATTGTTCGGTGAGTTAAATGCGTGAGGACACTGTGGAATCAAGGGAATAAAAATTATGGCTTTCGATGAGGGAGATCGCCAGGAAAAACATCATCAATTGAGTCAATATTTCCCGCAGCAATATCTTGACGTACCCTATCAGCCAAAGCATTCCACTGGCGATCGCTGGTGGCTTCAAAACGAGATTTCCACTGGCGCTCATCTTCTAGCTCAGCCAGCAGACGAGAGGCGATCGCATTCTGTTCGTCTTCTGTGAGCTTCTCTATCTCTGCAACGACACGCCGAAGTAATTCAGTCATGATGATAACCTCCGATACGTTTGGAAACCCCCGTGCTTTAGCCGGGGGAGGAAAAACGAACTTGCGGCTTTAG
>NZ_JAJENT010000825.1:0-68112 GCF_035615515.1 Phormidium sp. CCY1219 | reverse complement strand
TCCTCTGTAGGCGGTTCGCTGGGTTCCTCTGTAGGCGGTTCGCTGGGTTCCTCTGTAGGCGGTTCGCTGGGTTCCTCCGTGGGCGGTTCGCTGGGTTCCTCCGTGGGAGTGACGCTGATGTTAAAGTCATCGCTAACCGTGGCACCTTCTTCGTCGGTTGCTTGTACCGCGATTTCGACGTCGCCTACACTGTTATCGGTGGGAGTACCGCTAAAGGTTTGCGTTTCCGGATCGAAGTTCAACCAACTGGGAAGGGATGTGCCATCGGCGCGGGTTGCCTCATAGGTTAAGGTATCGCCCGGATTGTCAGGGGCGAAGGTATTTTCCGGAATTTCAAAGTTAACGGGAGTGCCTTCGGAAAAGGAGCGATCGGCGATCGCATTTTCTACGGTGGGCGCATCGTTGAGAGCCACTTCAAAGCTGCTTAAGGTTGCAGCGGGAACGGGATTTCCGGTGGTATCCCGCACGCGATCGCCTTTTAACTGGGCGGTATAAGTGCCATCGTCTTCAAAGTTCCAGGTGCCTCCGGGAGGAGAAATCTGGTAAGTGGCGGCGATCGGCGTTCCGTTTCCGTCGAGACTGGTGTTGACTAAGTTGGCGAATTGAGAAAACTCGTTCTCACTGGTTATCTGAATGTCGGAATTATCTAAAGTGGAAAAATCGATCGCCCGGTTATCGGTAAAGCTGAGGGTTAAGTTGGTACTGCTGTCTCCTTGGGCGACATCCTCTAGGGTGAAGTCTTCCCAACTGGGGGCGGTGCTGTCGGTGGTTCCGGGAGAACCCACATCTAACCCGCTATTATTCCCCGCTACGGCGCTTTCGTAAGCAGTGGCGGTGGGGGAAGCGCGTCCGATCGCACTCCTGGCCCAATTTTCGCCGTTATCGTTAAATTGCCTCGGGTTATTCCCGCTGACGTCGGTGAGATAGATCGAGGTGGGATTAACATCGGTGGGCCAAGCGTCGCTATTGTTGTAGTTGACGCGATCGGTGGTCTGGGACAACCCAATCTTATAGTCGGCGAGACTGGGCCACAAGGCAAGGCGATCGCCTTCGGTGTCCAATTCGGGCCAATTGGTTACGGGCACCAGATTCGCTTCGGAATCCCAGGCGGCGCTAAAATCGGCTGCCGCGATCGCCTCGCTGTTATATAAAATTCCGGTTTCCCCAGGGGCGATCGAACCCTGTCCCACATTGGCTTCGGTCAGTGCCGGATCGTCATTGTCATCAAATACAAATCCGCCTAAATTAACGGTTCGATTGCCGGCATTATATACCTCTGCCCACTCCCAATTGGGTGCTTCGCTGGCGGGATCGTACATAATCTCCGAAAACACCAACTTGGGCAAGGCTTGTTTTTCATATGAACCGATATCCACCGCTTTCCCGGCAATTCGCTCGAAACCCTCGCGGCGCTGATCGGTGTCCGCATTTTCCGGCACTCTCTCATTGTTTCCAGCATTAATCAGCGGCGAACGGGGAACCAGGGCGTGGGTGAGCGGCGCGTCTTCTGGTGCTTGATTTTGTGCCAGATTGGGATCGATAACCTCGCTCAGTGGAATCCCCCCGATTTCGGCCAAGCTCAGATCTGTACCGTTTTGTATCTTAAACCCATTGCTACCCTCTGGGTTGCCTAGTAAGTTATAGCCACGGCTCTTAAACGTTCCGGTAACATTGGGAGCTTCCATGCCGTCGTTACCATTGGTGTTCCCGGCAATAATCGTGTGCGTCACCCCAGCACTCCCACCGGCAGAGGATTCTACCGCAACTCCGCCGCCGATGTTTTCTGCCCGGTTTTGAGTTATCGTGCTAAATTGTATCTTCATCCGCGCGTCGGTGAAGATGCCGCCGCCTTGATTCTCTGTAGAATTTCCGGAAATGGTGCTATTTAAAACCGTCAGGTCTCCCGCGCGATGCCGAATCCCGCCGCCGTCATCATTGGCGCTGTTGTCGGAGATGGTGGTTTTGGTCACTCTCATCGTGCCGTCTTGGTTGCGGATAGCCCCACCATCATCATTGGCGACGTTGTTGGTGAAAGTGCTATAGCCGATTTTGGCCGATCCACCGTCGTTATCGATCGCACCGCCGTCTTCTGTGGCGGTGTTATTCAAAAAGTCGATATTTGAACTCGTCAGGGTGCCTCGATTTTTAATCGCTCCCCCGTCTTTTTCCTGCGGCCCGCCGTTGGCATAGCCGTTTTCTAGGGAGAGGTTCCGCAGCTTTAATGTGGCGTCTTCATCCACGTGGAACAGCCGAAATTTCGGCGTATCCTCGCCATCGCTTCGGGCGATGGTGCCGCCTTTACCATTAATAATCAGGCTGTGCCCGTTATCGGGTTTAATTGAGGGCAAGCCATTGTCACCGTCGGTGTTGTTGTCGATCTCGCTTACGGTGAAGGTCTGATTCCGCAAGTTTATGGTATCGTCTTCTTGGTTGCTATTCGCTTCCTCGATCGCCTGTATTAATTCTTCGCCGTTTTGTGGGGCAAAGCTGGCCAATACGCCGCTATACTTTTGCTGCGCTTGTTCCTCCACCGCTAAGGGAGCTTCGATGTCGCCTGTGGTGACTTCTAGATCCCAGTCGCCTTGTAAGACAGCCGCGCCGGTTAAATCCTCGGAGGCGGCAATATCTGCCCCGGTGAGCTGACTCAGTTTTTCCAGGAAAGCTGCGCCGGCTTCGGTTTCGCCTACATTACAGCCATAGAATAAAATATCGGCGCGATCGCTCAGGTTAGACGCGAGAGATTGCAACTGTTCGCTATAGCTCTCCAGGGTTTCGGCATTGAGCTCGGTGGCCCCAAGGGACACTGTACCAGGGGCACCGTGAGAAATGAAGTGCATGCTCTCGATGCCAGTCCTATTGCCGATCGCTTCTGCGATCTGCTCGATACCGTCGCGATCGCTATCCAGCGCGATCGCTTCGGTATTCGGTGCTAGGGAATCGATGAGAGTATCGGCGTCTTCAACGGTGGAATCGATAAAGACAAGGTTTTGCGCCGGATTTGACGCGATCTCTTCCTCGGTGGAAGCCATCTGGTTCCCAAAAGCAGTTTGCGGTTCTAGTTGAATATGTTTCATCGGTTTGGTACATCCCCATTGATTGACATAAGGTTTCTCTGGCGGACACGGATCGCGTTACCCGGAGGGTCAAACTGTTGTTGACTGAAATGTTTATTTCCCTAAGCTCTTCACAAAGAAAAACTTGTTACCTTCCTACTATAACCCGCACTACCCGGTAGTCGGCACTCCCCCTCTAGATATAAGTGGGCATCTCTCTTTGGGTATAACGTGTGACAGGCTGATGCGTAAAATCACGGAAAAATGACGCGGGAAAAAACCAGCACCCCGACGAGCCAATTCATTGCACTAAAAAAGCAAAAATTAATTTTTTTAAGCTTAAAGCAAAGAATGCAATAGCAATTTAAAGAAAAATTATTTTTTTTAGTTTTTTCCGGTTAAATTGCTAAATTTATTGATAATTTACCCAAAATTGCCGTAATTTGCTAAAATATGATGTTAAATGTTTTTAACAATGCCCGTTTTAAATTCCAGTGGATCCTTAAGGAAAATCCGGTTAAACTCGGCTTGTGTTTCAGGTGATATAAAAAATATATGCAATATGCAATTTGCAACTTCTTTCCCAAAATCTGATAAAATACAGTGGATCCCCCAATGCGGGGTGATGGCAATTTTTGGCAAAATGGACTGACTTGGATCTCAGATGAAACCTTATCAGCTTCTCCCGATCGCCGAGTGTGGCGAACCTTTAGTACCCATTCCTTTGGATCGCTTTGCGGTGGAGTCGCCGCATCCCTATGAAAAACTGGGGGCACCTTATGGGGGGCGATCGCCCTTTTATCTGCGTCAAGGGGTGGTGGAAAAGTTGCTCGCCGCCCAAAACGCCCTGCAGGCAAATCATCCCGGGTGGCGCATCCAGATTTTCGACGCCTATCGCCCGATCGCGGTGCAGCAATTTATGGTAAACTATGCTTTTGCCTCAGAAGTGCGATCGCGCGGTTTGACCCTCGCCGAATTAACCGAGGCACAGCGTCAAGATATTTTCCAGTCGGTTTATCAATTCTGGGCGGTTCCCAGTGCTGATGTAGCGACACCGCCGCCCCACGCCACCGGTGCTGCAGTGGATGTTACCCTCATCGCAGCAACCGGCGACGCAGTAAATATGGGGTCGCCCATCGATGAAATTTCCCCGCGATCGCACCCGGATTATTTCGCCAACAGTAGCGACGATGCGGAAAGAGTGTATGACATGCATCGGCAAATTTTGGCAGATGCCATGCGATCGGTCGGTTTTGCCCGCCATCCTAACGAGTGGTGGCACTTCTGCTACGGCGATCAAATGTGGGCCTGGTTAACCGGGCAAGACACCGCCCGCTATGGCAGAGTGGATTAACTGGAGGCGAAAGTGGCGATCGTTTAATTGTATATGTCGGTGGAGATGGCAAAATGTGAGATTTCTGTAGGGGAGGCGGAGCCTCGCAGAGGGCGTTCCCAGGCGGTTGCCGGGAAACAGTGTATAGTCGCGTAGGCGGAGTATAGCCCTAGGGGGCATGGCTACGCTAAAGCTTGCCTAGGCGGGATTTCAATCGCCCGCTGTTGATTGCCGTTCTACTTGCCAAATATGTCCGAAGGGGTGAAGGGGGGTAAGCTGGTAATTGGGATGCTGCTCGATCGCGCCATATAGGTCGATGGAGGGGCGGAATAACAGGACATCGCTGAAACCCTCGGGAATCTGGATCGGTGCATCGTCTTCGAGTACCCATAACCGCACCTTGGGATGGAGTTTATAGCTCAAAGAAGTGAGACGACTGATGCGCTTGGGACTGGAAATCACTAAGGGGGTTTCCGCTTGATTGGCGATCGCGGCGACTTCGGCATTATAATAGCTGCTGTACTTGTGCCACCAAGTCTCCGCCTGGGCGCTGATGGCACAGGAGAAGATTCCCCCGGCGATCGACAGCACAAATAACAATTGCCAAAAAAATTGTTGCAGATTGCCAACTTTAGCCAGCGGCAAGCCCCACCGGGGAAGCGCCTTTCCGGGTGCTTCCTGGGGGGCGATCGCGGTTTTGCGGGCAAAAAGATAGGCGACGGCGAGTTGGATGGCGAGATAAGAGGGAAACAGATAGCGGGCAATTCCCGATCGCTGACCTCCAGAAACGATATCGTAGAGCATTAAAAATACACCATTGCCGGCGATCGCGCTCAACAGAAACAGCCAAACCCGTCGCGGCGCGCTGCGACAGAGGAAATAAAGCGCATATCCCACCACCATCACAACTGGAATTATCGCATAAACCCCTACATCTCCCCAAGCAAACTGGGTCATATCTTCACCGCCTACCACATCAAAAAGTTGTCGCGGATAAACGCTATGAAGGTCAAAAAATACCGCCGTCAGATTCACAACCCATCGCTTCCCTAAATTGCCCAGAGGAATCTCTCTTCCCATCCATTGCCCGATGGTGCTTTCATTATCAAAATAAACGATAATCCAAGGAATCAAACTCGCGCCTCCCGCCAGAGAAGCCCACAGATAATATTGCACTCGTTTCGTCCAGCGAAATTTTTCGAGTAATCCCACATAAAGCCCTTGTCCGAAAAACACCAATCCCGAAATTAAATGGGAATAAAACCCGAGAAAAACCGCGATTCCATAAACTGCCCATCTTTTGCGCGTAGGCAGTTTCATTGCCCGCAGGAGTGCCACACTAGAAAGTAAGGTGGTGACGGTCCACAAACTATATTGTCTGGCTTCTTGGGCGTAAAGCAAATGCAAGGGAGAAACCGCCAGCAAGCAGATAGCAAACCATCCCACAGTAGGCGATTCAAATAACGCGATCGCCAGCCAATAGATAGCCGGAAATGCCAGCAAACTAATCGCTGCCGCCAAACTGCGAGTAACAGCCGCACTACTGCCAAACCACTGCATCCACAGTCGAGTTAGCAGATAGTAAATCGGTGCATGTTCGGCGTTTTCAGCTAAGGCATCAATGGTATCGTTCCAGCCATTTTCGGGAGAGAGAGTCTGGAATTGATGCAACTGTTCGACGGTGAGGATTTCTCGGGTTGGTATGCGCTCGTCAAATTTGCTTTTGCGATATCCTGCCACCCGCAAAGAAGTATGCACTTCGTCAATCCAATAGATTTTTTTATCCAGATTGTAAAAGCGCAAAAAAATTCCCACAGCCAAGAGAAAAACCACCAGTAAATGCAATGGCTTGAACTTGAGTTGATGTCGTTTCATTTTTTTTATCAATTTTTTTTTCGAGAGTTTATATCGTTTTTCATGCAGGGGTGTGAGTTCAAAATTAGGGTAAGCACTGCTCACCGAATGACCCCTATTCACAGCCAAATCATTTATGTACTCGTGCAAAAATAATGCCAGATGGTAGGATGGGCCTCGCCATTCAAGGGAAATTCCGCCTCGCGCAGGAAGTTCTAGAACTGCCCACCCGACAAACCTCAAAAATGGATGTGCAATTTATTTGGCATTAGTGCTTACCTCCTTGCTTACGAATCTGAGTTTAAAATACAACGGCTGTCTAAGACAACGGTGCCATAATTTTCAAAGATAGAACAGCGGTTCATGAGGGTGACGATCGCGGGAGGGGTTGGAGACTTTAACTGAGCGATCGCCTGTTGGGCGGCGGGATACTGACGAAGCCAAGAATTTTCTGCCAGATAGCTGGGGGTAAATGCGCCTTTATCCACCAACCACAAATCCACGCGATAGCGATCGAGAAATTGTTGCACTGTTGCGAGTTCTGGAGTGTATTGAGCTGCGATAGTGGCTTCGGTGCGATCGCGAAATTGCGCGTAATAGCCCAAATGGTAGGGAATCGCATATTCTCGCCCTGCTAAAATCGAGCGATGAGCAAAGGTGGGCAAATTATTTGCTTCTTCCGATAACGAAGCAATCAGACTGTCTTTTGGTTGCTGTTGCAAAAAGCCATAGAGTTGCGGTTGGGTACCAGTTTGGTAATAAGTCCAGGGGAAATTACTCATCGCCCATTGGGGATAAAAAATCAGCGTCGCCAATAGCAAGCTGGTGAGGGGAAAAAATAGCAACTTGCGCCACAAGGTGCGCGCCCATTTTCCCGCCGCATCTAGCAATAAAGTAATGGCGATCGCCGCTGAAAATGCCATCACCATTCTCAAACTATGTTGGGTGTAGCGACTGGGCAAATGCAACTGAAACAGGAGGGCGTGGGCGGCAAAAAACATCCCCAGAGAAGCGAGCAATAATTCCCCTAAGACTCTCACCCGAATTGACAGAGATTTTGCCAGGGGAAACGGTTGCGGAAATTGCCGCAAAATTGGCAACAAAAATCCCAGAGCCATAAATGCCGGGGTCAGGGCAGCGGATAAGCCAATCCCACTGCGCCCGTGGAACCAAAAATCCCAAGCATTTGCGATAAAAAACTGGGTTCTGCCCCCCGGTAAAAATTCCGGTAAGGTTTTAGCTTCGGCGAGACTGATTGTCGGCGAAAATTCCGAGGTGCTGATGGCATAGGGGAGCAGAATAAAGAAGGCAACGGCGATATTTATGGCAAAAAAGCGAGTTTTTTTAGCCGGGAAAGAGAGAGAAAATCGGCGATTTTTCCACTGGATGAGTTGCAGGATTAAAATGCCGGCGGCGATGAAAACATACTGAGGGTAGAAAAGTCCGAGAAGGGCGATCGCCCCTGCTGTGCCGAGTAAGTTTTGCTTTAACAGGTAATACAAAAAGGGCAAAAACAAGGGATAAACGAAGGCTTTTGGCGTGGCAGAAATCAAGCCATCTTGCATCCAAAGGCTTTGATTGAGCAATACGGTGGCGAGAAATCCCGCAAAGGGAACGGGTAATAGCTGAAGGGTGACGCCAAAGCAATAGACAGTGGTGATTAACCCGAGAATGAGGGGGAGGATTTTGCTGAAGATTAATGGAGGAATTCCCACCGCTGCCATGAGGCGATAAAGGGTGGCATATCCGGCGGGGGAAACGGATTGAAAATAATCGGCAATTAAATCCTGGGGGAATAATTGGGAGTCTAAGAAGCGCTGCATCCAAAAGACATGCTGGCGGGCATCGTCTTGCACCACGTAGTCGGCGCTAAAGGCGTCTTGCAGGGCCAAAATGCCGTAAGTGGCGGCGAAAGTGAGGCTGAGGAACAACCAAAATATCGCCACTTTGTGGGAGGATTTTGCAGCAGGTGCGACGAACAGTTTAAGCGATCGGGCGCTGTGCATGGTAGGGTTGAAGGTTTACCGGCTTGGGTAAGCCAAAATACGGCGCGATAATTCCACGCTCAGCACGATACACCTGCCGCATTTGGGATTAAGTTTGCGCCCAAAACTTCGCGGTTACAGGAGGGGTTCGCGGGCAATTTTATCCAATCCAACTGATTGCAAGAGATCGACCCAGTTGCGTTCGAGAAGGGGATCGGTGGGATTTTCCCGGCGCAGTTGTGCCAAGGTGGTGAGGGTATCGTACCAGATACCGGCATCGGCGTAAAGGGCGACGCGATCGCGAACGGTGGCATTTTCGATTTCCGTTGTCAGATCCGGACTCAGTTCTACCCGCTGGATTTGCCCTTGTACGTATTCATCGGTGGCGCGATCGTCGTAGTCGCAGACTAATGCAAATGTCCAGTAATAATTGCTCTCGACTTTTAATTCGGGAACTTCCGGATCCGTGGGAATGCTAATGCTAACTACCCCTTCAGTGGTGGGAACGGTTACTTGTTTCTCGTAAATTGCCTCGCTTTTTTCATCATATAAAACAAATTCTGCACCTTCAGCGGAATTTTCCGGCAGATAGAAAAAGAAGGTGGGAGAGGCGGCAGTGGTTAATCCCGGGGTGCTGGTGCCTGGTAATAATGCAGTCAGGGGTGCTTCGCCTGCGGTGCAATCATTTCCCCGAGTACCGCCCGGTTCGCGCTGTTCGTTTCCGCCTTGGATGTTGGGAACGGTTTCTGCCTGGATTTGGGAAATGGGCACTCCGAAGACGAACAGACACAGGGCCGAGGCGAGACCCACGCTCAGCGATCGCTTGCGAACTGAAGTTGCATTCATAGGTTTTCTCCTGGATGATTTATTTAGTTTTGCCTATAATCCCATTTCCATGCTATCTCATCATTTAGGAATTGTCTGCGGTTTTTTATTAATTTTTTTTACGTCTAATAACGCGAAAAATCTCCACACTTTCCTGCTTGCCTTTCAATGTCATTGGCCCCCAGGACTCTACTTCAAATTCGCCCCCGAGATAAGCGAGGGTTTGGCCGGCAATTAAGATGCGACAGTCATCCACTTGTCGGTCTTTGTGACAACTTTCCAGACGCGAGGCGATGTTGACGCTATCGCCGATCGCGCCATATTCGAGGCGTTCGGTTCCGCCCAAACTGCCTACGGTAACCGGCCCTGTGAAAATACCGGCGCGAATTTGGATAACGGGCAATCCGCGATCGCGCCAATCTTGATTTAGTTTTTGCAAGCATTCTCCCATTGCCAAAGCACAGTTGACTGCATTGCGGGCATCCTGAGCAATTTCTTCCGCACTTTGGCGCGCAATGGGCACTCCAAACAATGCCATCACTGCATCGCCGATAAATTTATTCACAATGCCGTGACGTTCTATCACGGTGCCGGTCATGCTTTGCAAGTATTCATTTAACCATTTCATAATCACTTCCGAAGAGGTTTTCTCGGAAATGGAGGTAAAATCTTTTATATCGGTAAATAACACCGTTACCGTGACTGTTTGTCCGGGAATAATGCCCGATTTAAGTAAGCGATCGCGCTCGTTCCACAGGGCATTGGCCACAGCGGGGGAAGTTTGCTGGCCTAATAGTTTCATCACCATTTGTTGCTGTTGCCGTGCTTGTTGGAACTGGTAAGTGACTCCGGCAACCACCACCAATATAAAGGTCAAACTCGGTGCGGCTATGGGAATCCATCCCGCCTGTAAAAAGAACAAAAAACCCCCGCTAAATAACAGTGCCAAACTTGCGATCGCACTGAGGGATAGAGTGAGGATAGTTTGACTTTTAGCCGCAAGAAACCCACCGCCAGTTGCCCAGGCAACAATCCAGAGAATTTCTGCCCATTCCGGCCAATACCACAGCAAGGGGCGATCGTCGAGAACCGCGCTGAGTATTTCGCTGACCATTTGAGCGTGAATTAGCACTCCTGGCATTTTGCGAGCGCCTTTTTTCGAGGCACTGTAGGGGGTAAAAAACGAGTCGTGCAAACTGGGGGCCGTGGTGCCGATGATGACGATTTTATCCTTGACCCACTCCGGGTCGAAATTCTGGTTTATAATGTCCATAAACCGCACCATCTTCGCGATATTCCCGGAGCGATAATTCAGCAGAATTTTATAACTATTCGGATCCATGTTTTGATAGCCGCCGGAATTGGAGCCGAGCTTTTCAAATACCGTAGTGGCCAACTGATATTGGTTGTTTTCTGTCAGTTGCGGTAAAATATCTTCGCGTTCTTTTAAATAAGCGAGCGCTAGTCGCAGAGAAAACGAGTGCAGGGTAGCATTATCTTTGACATCAAACATTAGATTTCGGCGCACGATCCCATCAGCATCTGTGAGCAAATCGTTAAAGCCAATTTGTTCCGGGGGCAAATTCTTCGGTGGAGGAATGCTTTCGGCATCCGATGCGCCAATATAAGTAATGCCAAATACATTGGGTTGGTCAAATTGTTCGATTAATTCCTCATAGCCCGGTTGGTTGGGGACATCGCGAAAAATATCTAAGCCGATCGCGCTCGGTTGATGTTGCTGCAAATTCGCCAACGCCTGCGCCACCACGCGATCGCGAAGGGGCCACTGTCCCAGGGCGCGGATATCAGATTCCGTCACTGCAACCACCAGGATCCGAGGGTCTGCACCTTCATCGCCGCGCAGGCGCATCATCCCATCGAAAACCGCCAGTTCCAAGGGTTGCAACGTGCCCAACTCTCGCACCCCCAGCAGCACGCCAGTGACGGTAACGGTGGCGATCGCCATTGTAGAAAGGTCCGCAGAACCAATCCGCCGTGCCAGAGTGCGCCACGGCAGGGAAACTTTCGCGAGAACGTTAGAAATCAGAACGTTATTTTTGAGGGTTTCGATAATCACGGGATTAAAATTTAGCCACAATTTATTGCCATCGCGGGGGTTTCCCACCGCACTCACCCGCAAAATGCACCTGGAAATCAAAACGGGAGGAGACCCCGGCGCGAGCAGAGGGCGTTGGTTCTGCATCGCCTATTATTATTGTGCCTCAGTCAATGCCTCGGTGAAACCCCAATATCATAGCTCTGGCCGAGAAATGAGGGCGATCGTAAAGCGCAAAATGCGACGCGGGAGGGATAACGCTTTTGATGTCCTCACCCAACCTGCCACAGAATTGTGTTATATCCTGGATGGGGAAAAATCCTTTATTATTCACTTTCACAACAACGGGTTAGATAATGAGCAATTCTTGGATTTACATGGCCGGTCCTTTATTTACAAAAGCCGAGGTCAACTTTAACCAAAACCTGGCCGATACTTTAACCGAAAATGGCTATCGGATTTACCTCCCACAGCAGGAATGCGCCGGGGTTAAGGCACCAGAAGAACAATTCGCTATTTGCATTCGCGGTATCGATAAAGCCCGGATTATTCTCGCCATTTTAGACGGCACCGATGCCGATTCTGGCACTTGTTTTGAAATGGGATACGCCCATGCCAAAAATATCCCGATTGTCGGACTTCGCACCGACTTTCGTGGCAGTGGAGAACACCTGGGAATCAACCTGATGTTGAGCAACAGTTGCGCCCATTTGCTGTTAACCGCCCTGAATCCGCCTCCTTCCAGCGATCGCGTCACCTATCTGCAACCCGGTGAAGATTTTATCCCGCCATTGTTGCAGGTTTTACGCCGATATGCCGCATAATTTTTCCGAAGGTGGGCATTGCCCACCTGACGGTTATCGGCTTTTTTGAAATATTTTAATTTCCGGATTGATTTTATCAAAATTGGAATACACCCGCATTTTTTCTAACTTGCGATATTCCACTTCCTCGCGATTAAACAAATACCAATTTGGGGTAGACTTGTACTGAAACGCTAACTGATAGCCGAGGTTTTCCGCAAGCAGTTGCGACAAAAATTCATGTTCTGGGGTATTGGGCCGGAAGCGGCGGATATCGTAACCACTGCTGAGGATAATGTAGTCCGGATCCAGGGTGGGTAAATCGGCGAGGGTGGGTTTGCGGAGGGTTTGGGAATTAAACGCTTCTAACCGAGGGAAATATTTGTCGTCCCCGCTTCCGAGGATAAAAGCAGTGGGGGGAATATGCTGTTTCATCCAAGCTTCTACGGTGTAGCGCGAGTCTTGCACCATTAAAACGTTTAGGGTAAAAGAATACGCGAAGGTGTAAATTAAAATGGCACCGATGAAGATAAGTTTTGCTTTAAAAAACTTCTTCGCGGGGGTTAAAAAATTGGCGAGAAACTGCCCGCCGAAAAAGGACAAGACAATGGCAATGGGGATTAAATAGCGAATGTTGCTGTACCAGACGACGCAGATATAAAACAGGTAGTAGGAGAGAATGGGCACGAAAAAAGCGTTGAGCAAGGGCTTTTTTTGCGGGTGTCGCAAGTGGTTTGCCAATCCAATTAAACAGATGCCATATAAAGGCCATCCCATTGCAAATCTGAGATTGGTGAGACTATCGCGAAACATTTTAAGCTGACCCCAGAGGTTTTGCGAGTAGCGCGGATCGATGCTTCCTTTGCCCAAGGTAATCACTTGCACATGTTTGATAAATCCTTCTAGGTTAAACAACAAATTGTGCAGCAGGGCAAACACCGTCAGTCCGATAATTAAAGAGCCGATAATTTTGGGATGCAGGAGAGTGTTTTTGAGGGTGATGGTTTGATTTTGCTGTTTGAGAAGGCGGTGATGTTGCCAAATGAGAAACAGGGGAGTGAGGAGATAGAAACCATAAGCTTGGTCTTTGGTGCAGACGGCGATCGCCGCTACAATAGAAAACAGCCAATAATCTTGCAGGCGTTGAAATTTGAGGATTCTGAGATAAAACAGGAAAGAAAGCACCACCCAGAATAAATAAGGGGCTTCTAAGTTGGTGAGTTTGGCGTAATAGAAAAAGGTGCAGTTTAAAGCAGCGATCGCCGTAGCAAATAAAGCGGCTTTTTTGGAATAGAGTTCTTGTCCGCAGCGATAAATCAGAAACAGCAAACCCAGGGCAAAGATGAGGCTGAGAACCCTGCCGATGTAGAATAAAACCGTATAAGTTTCCAAGTGATTTACATCTACCAAGTTCACGGAATCGAGGAGCAAAATCGGCGAATACAATAACGCCAATAGATAAAAGTGAAACGGGGGATATTTATAATGCCATCCCTGGGAAAAGCGAGCGGCGATCGCTTCTAAGACTTTGGCGGGGACGATTTCATCCGCCGCCCATCCGTCAAAACTGGGCAAACCCCACCAAATCCCGTAAGTGTAGGCAAACAAACAGAGGATGAGAATCAAAACAAAAGCGCGATCGCAACTGTCGAGCTTTTTCCCGGGCATCCAATTAACTTTCCTTACCATTTTTGGGCGATAAATTCTCCCGATCGCGAACATTACTGACTGGCAATTTGGCCACCTGCAGACAATAATAAGCCAAGCTGAGCAGCAAGCCAACCGCAATCAATTTTAAACTATCTTCCAGGGCGTTGAGCCATTCATAAAGCACTGGACTGGTAATAATATCCGTGGTATGACTGAGGGCATCAAAAAAAATCATCGCCCCAGTTAAGGCAATGCCAGATTGGAATAAAGGCAAAAGTTGGCGATAACATTTTAATTCTTTCCGTCCCCAGTAAACGGCGAGGAAAAAAACAGCCAGATAAGCAACCAAGATTAAATCATCGAGCCGATCCGTCAAATCCGTGCGATCGATGTCTAGTTGATAGTGAATGGTGCGGTCTAATCCTTCGTGAATGCTAAACAGTTCGTCGCAGGCTAGAAATAAAAAACCCACCGACAACAGCACCCAGATAAAAGCGGGAGACCGCCAGAAGGATTTCGCGCGGTATTGTGCCTTGCGACGGGCAAAAATCATCCCACACAGCAGGGAAATGAACAGCAGTTCGGCGGTGGAAAGGAAGGTGAGGGGTTGTCCCTCGTCCATAAAATGTTTGGGATAGTATCCCAACAGTAAAGCGGCGACAATCGCAATGAAAATCGCCAGGATATTGATAGCATTAATCAGGAAAAAAGGCCATTTGGGTAAGGGGTTGGGCAAGAGGCGATTCAGCACGAGAATACAGGCTCCTGGGTGGCGATCGGGGTGGGAGGAGGTTGGCGCGATCGCGGAATTTTCCGGCAATTGAAATATTCCGCAAACCGTAGCTTCTCCTACTTTTCACAGTTGCACCAACCTAGTATAACTGCTTTTGGTCAGATTTGAAGGTGGTGTTGTCCTGCCGCGATCGCGCCCTAATTTGGGTTAGGAATCGGACGAGGCGTTGAGGATGCAGTCTGCTTTAAGAATCACAAATCCTTCATGTTCTAACGCCGAACAGGAATCCATAAAATTTGCGATCGCCGGAAGGGTACCGGTGGCGAGGGTGGCTTTCGCTTGTTCTGCGGCGGCAAATAGGGGTTGAGTTTCCGTATGGCGAAACTTTTCCAGCCAATAACTGTTCGCAATATAGACGGGAGTAAATGCCGATCGCTCTACTAGCAAAAAATCTACGCCATACTTTTGAATAAATTGCTGCAATTGATTCAAATCGGGACTGTAGTGAGCGGTAAATAAATCCACAGCGCGCTGGGTTAGCTCGAAGTAATAGGCTTTATGGTAGCCTAGCACATAGCTGGGACTGGCCACAATAGAACGGCGGGAAAAGTAAGGCAAATTATCCGTATCTTTGGTTATCGAAGCGATGAGCGTGTCTTTGGGTTGTTGGGCAAAAAACTCATACACGGGGGGAACTTTACCGACTTTATAATCCACATCGGGAAAGTCGCGGATGAGAACCGGATAAATTAGCATCAGGACGAAGAGGACAAAGGCAAAAGGGAAGAGAGTTCCGCCCCAGATGGGATGGCGATCGCGGCGGACTTTTTGCACTATTGCATCCACAATCAAGGTAAAGGCGATCGCGGCGACAATTGGCATTAAAACGCGCAGGCTGTGTTCGGTGTAGCGATTGGGCAGGTGCAGCTTAAATAACAGCAGGTGAGCGGCGAAAAACATCCCGGTAGAAACCAGCAGTAATTGTCCCAAAACCTGGATGCCCGGACGGATTTTTTCCGTTAGGGGAAAAGCGGAGCGAAAGAGCATCAAGATGGGAAAAGTGACGCCTAAAATGACTTGCGGTAAGGTAAAAGATAACTTACACCATTCACTGGGAAAAAAGCCGGTGCGCCGCCAACAGAGCCAATATTCCCAGGTGTTATCGATATAAAAACTCGGCCATAAGGTGCGCGCTTCTTCCGCTGTCATCACCGGACCGAATTCGGAAGATTTGAAAGCGTAAGGAAGCATAACGAAAAAGGCAACGGCTAGCCCAATCCCGCTAAAGCGATAAACCGCCGGATCTTGGGTGAAATGCAAGCGCCGATTTTCCCAGCGAAACAGTTGCAAGACTAAAATTCCGGAGGCGAGGAAAACGCATTGGGGATAAAACAGTCCGAGAAGGGCGATCGCGGCGGCGGTGAGGAGTAGTTTTCGCTGCAGTAAATAGTACAAAAATGCAAAAAACAGGGGATAGACAAATGCCACCGGGCTTCCCGAAGGCACATCATCTTGCATCCACAAGTTTTGATTGACCAGCAAACTGGCGACAAAGCCGGCAAAGGGAACGGGCAAGATTTGCAACGTCACCCCAAAACAATAAAGGGTGGTAATAATGACCAGAATTAGCGGCAAAATTTGGTTAAATGCAAAGGGGTCGATGCCGAGTTTTGCCACGATATCGTATAGTGTGGTATAGCCTGTGGGGGCGACGGATTGAAAGTAATCTGCCATCAAATCTTGCGGAAACATTTCCGCATCGAGCAATCGCTGCGTCCAAAAAACATGCTGTCGCGCATCGTCTTGTACCACGTAGGGATGTTTGAAGACTTGTTGCAGTCCTAAGCCAACAAACAGGATGGCAAATGTCAAGCTCAGGGTCAACCAAAATATCTGCGAAGAACGCGATGCTTTGGGCAAGGGAGTGGTGAAAAAGGTTTGCAGGTAGGAGGTTAGCATGAGTGGTTGAAGTCGATTAAACGGCGCTGCATTGCAGGGATTGAAAAGGGTGAGTGAGTCAGGGGGGTTCCTCGGGGGAATTAGCTGGGCGGATTTAAAATACAAGCAGAATCTAACACAAAAAATCCCTCGGTTTGAAAGACGGTACAGCGATCGCGCAGGGTTGCCAGTGCGGGGGTCATTCCTTGCTGCATTTGCGCGATCGCCTGCTTGGCATGAGGTTGATATTGCATCATCCAGCGATCGCGACTCACGTAGTTGGGCGTAAACGCACCCGCTTCGACTAACCAAAAGTCGATTTCATAGGTGGAAATAAACTCCCGCACGGCTGACAAATTTGGGCTGTAATGAGCATCAATTAAGTCTATCGTGCGCTGTCGAATTTCGCCATAATATCCTTTATGATAGGGAACCGGATATCCTTCGCCGCCCACCAATATCGAGCGCCGCGCGAAGGATGGTAGATTGTTGGCTTCTTCGGAAACTGAGGCAATCAAGATGTCTTTCGGTTGGGTGGCGAAAAATTCATAAAGGGTCGGCACTTCCCCCACGATGTAATCGGTTCTAGGAAAGCGTTTTAACCAGGTGGGTTCCAGGATAATGCCGGCGACAATTAACACCGCCAACATGCCGGCAATGATGGGTTTTCCCTTGTTTTCGCCCCAGGATAACAGGGCATCCACAATCACGGCGATCGCAATTCCAGCGGCGATCGCTGTCACCATTCTCAAGCTATGTTCCGTGTAGCGACTGGGCAAATGCAGGCGAAATAACAAGGCATGCGATATCAAAAACATCGCCAAAGATGCCACAATGATTTCCAGAAACAATCGGCCATTTTGCAAGCGCTTGAGTAACGGAAATACTCCGGGAACTTCATTGAACTCGGAACCGCTTTTTTCCCCTTGGCTTTTTTTACGATTGGCTATGATATCTAACCACAACAAAATCGGCAATAATCCCCCGGTAACGATGGGTAAAATTGTGCCAAATCGCGGCATAATGCCACTGCGCTGACCGCTAACCCAAAAATCCCCCACATCTTCGGTAAAAAATTCGCTTTTGCCATCAGATAAAAATTCCGGCAAGGTTTTTGCTTCTGTGGCACTAATTACCGGCCCGTAGTCATTGGATTTTACGGCATAAAATGCCATGACTGCCATTGCTACGGCAAGGGCAATCCCGGAAAACACATAATCCTGTGGGTGGCGAGAAAGAGAAGGACGCCATTGAGAAAGCTGGATTCGCTGCAATATTAAAATGCCGGCAGCGATTAAAACGCATTGCGGATAAAATAATCCCATCAGGGCGATGGTGATGCAAGTGGCGATGAGTTGGCGCTGCAATAAATAATACAGAAATGCCATAAAAATGGGATAGACAAATGCGGTTGCTGTTGCCGACACCACGTCATCGCGCATCCAAATATAATGATTGAGCAATAAAGCGCTGAGAAACCCCGCTAACGGGACGGGCAAGATTTGCAAGGTGACGGCAAAACAATAACCGGTGGTGATTAAACCCAGAATTGGCGGTAGGAGTTTGTGCAATAACATGGGGGAAATTCCCAGTTTTGCCACTATCCAATACAGTGCGGTATAGCCGGCGGGGGCGACGGTTTGAAAGTAATCGGCAATCCAATCGCCGGGAAACAATTCTGGGTCGATAAACCGCTGCATCCAAAACACATGTTGCCGCGCATCGTCTTGCACCACATATTCGGCGCTGAAGGCCACGTTTAAGACCATTAAACCATAAATTGTGGCAAAAGTTAAGGTGAATATCGGCCAAAATATTCGCGCCGTTTGCGGGCTTTTCTCCAGGGTTGCGGTGAGGAACCGATGCAATTTTGTTAGGCTCATAAGCAAGGGGGCAAATTATGCGATCGCATTGATTGGGGGGGGAGGCGGAGGGGTGGGATGTTCCCAGGCAGGAGCCTGGGAACGAGTTAAGCCTGGGAACGAGTTAAGTCCGCGCAGGCGAACTTTTTTTAACTGGTTCCCTGCTGGGGGGAACGCCCCTTCTGAGCTACCGCCTCCCCACAGGAATTCTGGAAAATAATGTGCATGTTTTGTTATTTTGTCACAATACAATCGGCGTCTAAAACCACAAAATCGCCGAGTTGGAAAGTGGTACAACGGTCGATCGCGGTGGCAACAATGGGGAGAGTACCCGAGTTCAACTGAGCGATCGCGCGTTGGGCTTCGGGTTGATACTGTTGCAACCAGCTATCTTGGGCAATGTATTCCGGGGTAAATGCCGATCGCTCGACTAACCAAAAATCAATCCCATAGCGATGGATAAATTGTTGCACCTGAGTCGGATCCGAACTATACTGAGCGCGCAGCAAGTCCGTGACTCGTTGGTTAAATTGACGATAGTATCCCAAATGAACGGGAATGGCATATTCCCTGGCGACTAAAACGGAACGGTGGGAAAAGGTGGGCAGATTATTGGCTTCGGAGGCTAAAGAAGCGATGAGAATATCTTGCGGTTGCTGTTGGAAAAATTCATATAATTGCGGCAATCTGCCGGGACGATAGTTGGTGCGCGGGAAGCTGCGATCGTAGAGGGGATAAAGCACTAATGCAATGGCAAGCAGCAGGCTAGAAGCGAGGGCGATCGCTTTTTTACCATTCGATTGTCTTGCTGCTGGGGTGACAATGTTTAAAGCCCAATCCAAAATCAAGGTGAGCAAAATTGCCGTGGCGATCGCTCCTCCGATGCGGGCGCTATGTTCGATGTAGCGACTGGGCAAATAGAGGCGAAACACCACCGCATGAGCGGCAAAAAATAGCGCCAGAGAAGTCAGCGCTAAATCGAGCAATACTTTCTGATTTTGTACCCTTCTAGCCAAGGGAAATATCTGCGGTTTTTGTAAGGCAAAGGGCAAGAAAAGTCCCAGCCAAATCAACGGGGGCAACAGGGGAGGAAGAATGCCCGATCGCTCGCCAATCAACCAAAAGTAAAGCGGATTGTCGCTAAAAAAAGATTGCCGTCCTTCCGGATGAAAAATTGGGTAGGCGATCGCTTCGCTTCTGGTTATCGTCGGACCAAATTCAGTGGAGTGCAAGGCATAGGGCAACATCATCACAAAAGCAACTAGAATTGCCAGGGCAGAAAACCAATAGTCGCGACGATTTTGGCAGAGCTTTATTCCGGGATTTTTCCACTTCACCAATCGCGCGACTAGCATCCCACAAGCAATCAAAACATAGGGAGGATAAGAGAGAGCCAAAAGAACGAGAGACAGACAGACGCCGAGTAAATTTTTTCGCAGGAGATAATACAAAAAACCTAAGAAGAAGGGATAGACAAAGGCGCGGGGAGTGGCGGACACCACGTCAAATTTCATCCACAAACTTTGCTGGAGCAAAAGGGTACTGATAAAGCCGGCGATCGGGACGGGGAACAGTTGCATCGTACAGCCAAAACAGTACAAAGCGCTGATGAGTGCTAGCACCGGGGGCAGTAATTTACTCAGCATTAATGGCTCGATGCCCAAGGTGGCGAAAAATTGGTAAAGTGTCGTATATCCTAAAGGGGCGACCGATTGAAAATAATCGGCAATTAAATCGTTGGGAAATAACTGGGAATTTACAAAGCGCTGCATCCAAAACACATGCTGCCTTGCGTCATCTTGCACCACATAGTTGCCGTTAAATGCTTCTGACAGCGCCATGTAGCTATAAATGAGGGTAAACGTCAGGCTTAAACTCAACCAAAAAATAATCTCCCGGCGGGAATTTTTCCGGGGAGGCGCAGTGAGAAATGTCTGTAATTTTTTCATTTGGGATGGGCGATCGCTCATAGTTCGGAGGAATCTAGGAGGTCGGGATTAAATGGGTTTGCGTTGTGATGTTAGCGCGGGGAAAGCGGGTATTTCAGGAAAAGGGAAAGGCGAAGCACCTCGTGGGTCTTTTCCGGGAAGAGAGGAAGGGTGCAGGGGTGCTGTCGGTATTTTCCATGACATCCGCCGAGAGAACAATTGGATAATTCTGCCATTCTCGAAAGGGGTAGCACTGGATTATAACCAAATTGTTTGAACCATTCATCTACTGATAGAATAAAACTATGCTCGGGCTTAAACTGACCAAAACATTCACCAGGGTGCTAAACCCGTCCGTGCAGGCTAACAAACCCGTAACCTACGAGATTCCCCACTCTGCAAGCTTTTCAGAGCGATCGCAAGCACCAGTCATGTCCGATTCCGTTGAATTACTGCGCCAATTTGTGGCTCAGACGCCCACCGCCATTGCCATGCTCGATCGCCAGATGCGCTACCTTCTGGTGAGCGATCGCTGGGCGATCGACCTAAAATTGGGCGATCGACCCCTGCAAGGGCGATCGCACCCTGAGATTTTCCCCGAAACGGGGGGTCAATTGCAAGAGATTTTCCAGCGGTGTTTAACCGGAGAAATCGAGGTCGGGAAACAGCGCACCCGGGAAAAAAACGGCCAGTGGGTGAAGTGGGAAATGCGTCCCTGGCGCAACAACCAAGGTGATATTGCCGGGGTGATGCTGTGGGCACAAATCGACCCGAAATCCGAGGCAGCCGAAAGCTGGACAAACCGCACGCCACTGCTGGAAACCCACAGCGATTCCCGGACCAACGGCATATTGGTGGTGGACGATCGCGCAGGAGTAATTTCCTATAATTCCCACTTTGTCCAACTGTGGCAAATTCCCGAATCGGTACTACAAACCCAAGGCGATCGGGTGTTGCGCGAGTGGATGTTGGCGGGGCTAAAAAATCCGCAAGAATTTCTGACAAAGGTAGAATATTTTGATGGGCATCCGTGGGAAATCAGCCACGATGAAATCGAACTGAAAGATGGGCGAATTTGCGATCGCTACACGGCTCCACTGATTTCCCTGGATGGAAATACCTATGGGCGGATTTGGGTTTTCCGCGATATTACGCAAGCCAAATCCAGCCAAAACAAACTGCGCCACAGCGAACAACTCTACCGCACCTTAGCCCAGAATTTTCCTCAAGGAGCGGTGATTTTGTTCGATCGTAACCTGCGCTACACGATCGCCGATGGCAAAGGATTAGCCGATGTGGGTATCGAGGCGAATCGCATCATCGGAAAAACCATTTGGGAAATCTTCGATCGCGCCACTTGTGAAGCCCTCGAACCGGTTTATCGCGCCGCACTGGCGGGAGAAACCCATCAATTTGAAATGCCTTATGAAGACCGGGTGTATGAAGTGCAAGTATTGCCGGTGAAAAACGATCGCGCAGAGATTTTTGCCGGGATGGTTGTCACCCACGAGATTACCGAACGCAAAAAAGCCGAATCCGCCTTACGGCAAGGGCGAGACAAGCTCGAAGAATTGGTTAAAGAACGCACTGCAAAACTAGAAGAAACCAACGAACGATTGAAGGGCGAAATCATCGAGCGAGTTCGCACCCAAGCCGAATTCGATCGCATCTTTAATCTCTCCTTAGATATGCTGATCGTAGCCGACACTGACGGCTACTTCAAACAGGTAAATCCCGCCGTGGAAAAAATCCTCGGCTACAGTCGAGAAGAAGTCCTCTCCATTCCGTTTATCGAGTTAATTCATCCCGACGATCGCGCCGCCACCGAAGCCGAATTTCGCCAGCAAATTGAACAAGGTTCTCCAGCGATTAAATTCGAGAATCGCTATCGCTGTAAAGATGGTTCCTATCGCTGGTTAGCCTGGAATTCCGTCCCGCTTGTTTCCGAAGGGTTACTCTATGGTGTAGCCCGCGATATTACCGAGAATAAAGCCGCCGAGGTAGCCCTGCGAAATTCCGAAGCGCGAGAACGAGAAAAAGCCGAGCGACTGGCACAAATCTTGCTCGAACTCAAGCAAACCCAAGCGCAACTGCTGCATAGCGAAAAACTCTCCAGTTTGGGGCAGATGGTGGCCGGCATCGCGCACGAAATTAATAACCCGGTGAATTTTATTTATGGCAATCTTTCTCATATCCGCGAATACATTCAAGATTTACTCGGTCTGCTCGAACTTTATTTAGAAGAATACCCTTCACCCGCCCCATCGATTCGCGAGGCAATGGAAGCGATGGATTTCGAGTTTATGATGGAGGACTTGCCGAACCTCTTAGAATCGATGAAAATGGGGAGCGATCGCATCCGCGAAATCGTCTTTAACTTACGGAATTTTTCCCGCATGGACGAAGCCGAAATGAAGCCCACGGATATTCATAAAGGCATCGAATCCACCCTGATGATTTTGCAAAATCGCCTGAAAGCAAGACCCGATAGTCCCGGAATTCAAGTGGTTAAAGAATTCGGCGAGTTGCCGATGGTAAGTTGCTATTCCGGACAGCTCAATCAGGTATTTATGAATATTCTGGCCAATGCGATCGATGCGCTAGATGAGTACAACCGCCATCGTTCTCGCGATGAAATCAACGCCAATCCCTCGATAATCAAGATTCGTACCACTGTCACCTGTTCCCGGTGGGAAAAAAGGGAAGCCCCGGGAGAAGTCAGTTTCCGGGACGAAGATCCGCACGAGTTTTATGCGGTGATTTCTATTGCGGATAATGGCCCGGGAATTGTGCCGGAAATTGGCGATAAACTATTCGAGCCATTCTTTACCACCAAACCGGTGGGGAAAGGCACCGGTTTGGGATTGGCCATTAGCTATAAAATTATTGTTGATAAACATGGCGGGCATTTGTGGTGCAAATCCGAACCGGGTAAAGGTGTGGAAT
The DNA here is from genome assembly GCF_035615515.1 of Phormidium sp. CCY1219. GTDB lineage: Bacteria > Cyanobacteriota > Cyanobacteriia > Cyanobacteriales > Laspinemataceae > CCY1219. Next base: position 45,146 of record NZ_JAJENT010000825.1, on the reverse strand, counting down.
TTTGCATCGAAATTCCCATTCGCCAATTGAATGAAAAGGGATGAAAAAGGGCCAAGCGGGAGGGAGTTTGCTGTGGGGACGCTTTATTTCCAACTGCGAATCGTGGCGAGGTATTTTTGGAGAAAAGGCAAGCCGGCGATCGCGGGAATTAAATATCGCGAAGTACAGAGCAATCCCAATGCGGCACCGGTTGCTTCGTTAAAATAGGGTTGATAAAATACAATCAAGGCCGCATCTCGGGTGCCAACCCCAGCAAAGGTTAAAGGCAGCAATCCGGCTAAAATGGCCAAGGGGGAAAGGGCTAAATTCGCCAGAAACGGAGTCCAAGCATTCAGGGCAAGGATAAAGAACCAAATTTGCAATAAATGACAAAACCAGAGAAAAATTGAGGTGAGGGTAATTTTGGCAAGCTGACGGCGATCGCTCCAGAAATATTGGTGCATTTCCCCCCAGGAAAAGCGCAATTTGTCAAGCTTGAGTTGTACTTTTTTCGGGGCGACCCGCGCGCCGGCGGCAAAAAATACCTTGGCAAACCGACGCGAACTCAGCAGCAGCACGCCAGCGATTAATCCCCCAGCCACGCCCGCCGTCATCAGCCAAAATAATACATCTTTTTCGGGGTATAATAGCAAGCCAAAGGCACACCACAACAGGAGAGAAAGCAAATCGCAGGCTTTTTCAAACACCACCAGAGACAGGGCTAAAGAACCGCTCAAATGCCCGCGATCGCGCATGAAATATGCTTTAGCAATATCGCCCATTTTCGACGGAAGCACCATATTTAACACGCTAGAGGCGAGAATCAATCGATTGGCCTCCGGAAAATCCAGGCGCGTGGTGGGCGGCGCGAGTTGTTGCAATCGCCAACTGGTGATAGCGATTAATGGGAAGACCATTGCGAGGCTAACGCTCATCCAGAGGCGATCGCAATTCTCGAAGACTTTTATCAGTCCGGAAAAGTCAATTTTCCAATAAATGGCCGCGAGAATCAGCAAGCTAACAGCTAAAGAAATCAGTCGTTTCATGGGTTAGGAATGTAGGCGTCAGATCCGGTCATGCACTCATCAATCCCCCAAGGGCACGGCAATACCTTGCCCCTAGCGATCGCGGGTCATGTCTACTATATCTCCAAACCCATCCCTATTCCCCCAATGTTGTCGTCTCGATAGCGCAAATCGCGTCAGCAGTGCCATCGATAGGCGCAGGAGGTGTCTGGGTACCTGAAAAATTACCGTGGAAAAAATAGCGATGGCGAGTATCCGGCGGGGCAAAAGTTAGGCACTTTTGAAAAAACGTATAATTTCGCGAACCTGTTCTAAAACTTGCGAGTCTTCGCTGAGTTGAGCGATCGCATTGCGGGCGTCTTTTGCCAGTTTATCGTGTTCGGCTTGATTGTGCGATCGCAACTCTTCCACCGAGGCAGCAAGACGGGTTAAATCATTGCGATTGGCAGAGAGTTGTCGCTGTACCATTGCCACCATAGAATCGGGATTGTTTTGGTCTAGGTTTTCTTGGATTGCCTCGAGTTGTGCTTCTAAATTGGCTACGCGATCGCGCAGTTCTACCACATCTTCGCGCGGGTAGGTAAATGCTTTGCGAATCATCATCAACCGGGCGGCAATATATTCATAAGCGCGCACCACGGGACGCAAGGCAGTTAACAATAATGCCGCCCCAGAACCGATATATCCTACCGCACTAATGCCGGTGATGGCTAAGGCATACAAAACGATGGCAGAAAGCAAATGCAGCCCTAGGGCAATGCCGAGCGATCGCTTCGCCACGCCTTGCACGTAATTCAGTTGTTTGTCATCGACTGGAATATTTTTTTCTCGGGATTGTTCTGCCTCGAGTACCACTTCTTTCGATTGAAAATAAATATTCCACGGCACGGTAACAATGACCAACAACCACCAAAAACTCGCCCCGCCGATTACCCAATCCAAAAAACTTCCCGTGGGAATGTTCAACCATTGTAAAATGCCAAATGCCAGGAGGAGAACCAGCACCCAAATGATGGTAAATCCACCAAAAAAGTTGATAGACATTGAAGTATTGCCAAATATTTGCTAAACTGTTGCTTCGATTATGGCGATCGCCCCTAGGAATGACCGGGAAATATTGTGACAGTTTTTGCAGTGGCATAGTTACGGGATGGGGGAGCGATCGCCGAAGGGTTGGAAAGATTGGAATTAAAACTGACGTTCTACTTTTAACGGTTGACCGTCTGAGAGGCTATTAATTTCATCGGTGAGGTCGAGCCAAGGCTGCAATTGACCGCGTTGAAACGTGCGACTCATTACCACATAAATCGAGGTTTGGTCGCCACCGATGCCCAAGGAACCGACTTTTTTCCAAGATTGCGCCACTAATTCATCATTAACCTGCCAATGTCCGTTTTCCCAACGCAGGCGGCGGATAAAATAAAACGGAGCACCTTGCTTGCCGGTAATTAGCATTTTTTGCAGGAGTTTGCGGATGAGGTTGGGGAAAAAACGGCCACCGGTGAGCATGACGACTCGCAGGATGAGTAAATTGAGGGGAGTCATTTGTTTTTGTTTTGCCCATCCGAGTTGTCCTTGGATGATAATTTCATCGTCATCGAGTTGGTAGTCATAGCGATCGATTAAATGACCCACGGCATTTTTGAGTTGATTTCCGACGAGGACTTGCAGGGAAAAGTGGGTATCCGAGACGACGAGTTTTCCGTTGCGAAACAGTTTGAAAACGCCGCCTTTGTTGAGGGCGAGATAGAGTTCGGTGGTGGCTTCTGGGGAGTAACCGTTGCTGGTTTCGGAACGGCGATCGATGAGCAATTGGGCGTTGGGGAGGAAAACGCGCCCGGGGGGGCGCGGTGCTTTTGCGGGGCGATCGCGAACGAAATCGCGCCATGCCAGCAAGTAATTCCAGGTATGATGTCCGATAATATGGTCGTCGGCGTAGCAGGGCACCAAACCATTTTCAATCCCTTGTAAAAATAAATCGTTGATGCGAAGGGCTTGCGGCATCCACTGGCCGACTAATTCAAAGCCATGCGGGAAAAAATTATAGGTATTGCGACTGGCATATTCGCCGCCAAAAGAGCCATCGGGGTGAATAAATTCCGCCGCCAATTCCACTGCTTTTTCTAATGCTTGTTTAATTCGTTCATCGGGGGAGAGGCGATAAATGCTGGCCAAACAAGAAATGGTGAGGGTATGATAGCCCGGATCGCAGCCTTCGTATTCCTGAAACCATCCTTCGGAATTTTGCCAAGATAAAACGCGATCGAGACGCTGAGCTTTAGCCCAGTCCCAGGTGGAGGTTTCTAACAGTTTCGAGAGGCGTTCCAAACACAGAACGATTAGGGCTTGGTGGTTGGTTAATTGTCCGCTTTCGTGGTGATGCGCCAACCAGTGGGCGCGGTGTTCGAAAAATTTTAGCGCTTCAAAGTTATTCAGGTTGAGGAGGGTGTAACTTTCGATGCAGGCCAGCAGGGAAAATGCGGCGGCACCTGCGGCGCGTTCGAAGGGGAAATAATCATCGCAAGAAGCGTCGGGATGGGCGCTGCGGGCGGCATAGAGGATACCGGCTTCTACCCAATCGCGAATGGCGCTTTGATGATAGAATGGATTATCCGGCAGGTCAGTTTCATGGGCCAAGGCAAGCGGCCATACAAACTCCTGCGCCATGCCACTGGGGAAGTCTACGATTTTGTAATGCCAGAAGTTACGGTCAAAGCAACCGTAAGTTGGGCTATGGGGGTTGCGATCGCATAAGGTCAAGATTTTCGGAATTTGCGCGATCGCCACAGAGGCAAACAGATTTCTACTCATCGCCTAAAATTATCGATTGATTGAGATAGGATAAAAATTCCCACTACTCGTTCCAGAGGTCAAGATGCAACAGCAAAACGTTCCCCACCGAGTTTTGGCAATTAAGCACGCTGAGTGCGAAAACCTCGGCCATTTTGAAACGGTTCTGCGCGACAGAAACATTCCCTATGAATACTTAGATATGGCAACCGAGGCGACGTTCCCGATGCCGGTAAACGAGTTTTACACCCACCTGATCGTGCTCGGTGGATTTATGAGCGTTTATCAACAAAAAGAATATCCTTGGTTACGTTACGAGTGCAAGTTAATCGAAGATGCTTTACATCGCGAAGTTCCGATTCTGGGGATTTGTTTGGGGGCGCAGCTGGTTGCCAAGGTATTGGGGGCTACGGTGTCGAAAGGCGATCGCGGTCCGGAATTGGGGTGGTACGATCTTTCTGTAACTGCAGCCGGTGAAAACGATCCGTTGTTCAAACACTTTCCCCGCAAGTTTAAGGCGTTGGAGTGGCATGGAGATTGCTTTGAAATGCCGCCAGATTGCGTTCGTCTGGCGGCTTCCCAACAGTACCCAAATCAAGCTTTTCGCTATGGCGATCGCGTTTGGGGGTTGCAATTTCATCTGGAAGCCACGGAAGAAATTGTCGAGAAATGGGTGCAAAATCACAACGAGAATAAACCGCCCGGGGAAAAACTGCCACCTACCCTGATCCGCCAAGCAAATCGCTTGTATTTTCCCAATTTCCAAGCCCTCAGCAGCACCTTCCTGCACCAGTTTTTTGACTATACCACAGGAATGGCTTCATAAACTCGAGTTTAAACCGATTCCTCCACTTTATGCTGAAGCAGAAAAATGTTGCCACGGGCGGTCTTTCTGAGTTATAATCTAGGAAAAAATCCGGGAGAGTCGGCCATATCCGGGGCGATCGCGCTGTGGTTAGGTTAGCCGACACCCCCCATCGTTCATCCTGGCGGTTTCCCTTCTGCCGCCAGGATGTGTTCTGAGTCGCAGACTGGGGATATAGATAAACGGATTCACCTCCTATCCTGTGGATTCGCTGTTTTTTTAAAGCTTAACCTTTCAATTATAGCTCGAAGCGAAAACAGTTTGTTGGATCGCGAGAGGGAAATATTTCGGAGAGTGTTTGCCGTGGGAATCTGTCTGAAGAGCGATGAATTTCCAGGGAATTTTCAGCTACTCTAGAAATAGAGTCTAAAAAATCAGCTAAACCCAAAAAATTACAAAAATGACTACACCGATGGCGCTCGTTTGTGGAACAGAAGCGAACGAGGGTAACTGCTATTGGTTCGCAGATGCCATTGATGTCAAAAAGGTTAAAGAAGCGCTTTCCTGATGCCAATCAAGGAATAATATATCTGCCTGAAACTCTAAGCGCAAGAGCAAGGGTTAATAATTTTCAGCAATTATGCAGTCTGGAGGATGACAAATATGCTATTTCGAGATCGAATGCACGCCGGTCAAGTGCTGGCCCGAAAACTTCGCCAATACGCCAATCGTTCCGACGTACTGGTGCTCGGATTGCCGCGCGGTGGGGTACCGGTGGCGTATGAAGTGGCTAGAGAAATCGATGCGCCACTCGATGTGTTTCTGGTGCGAAAATTAGGCGTACCCCATCATCGGGAATTGGCGATGGGGGCGATCGCCAGTGGTGGCGTCCGGGTTCTGAATGAAGATGTGGTCAACTCCTTGCGCGTCAAGCAGAAAGCCATCGATCGCGTCGCCGCCGAGGAAGACAAAGAGTTAAAACGCCGGGAACAAGCCTATCGCGGCAATCTTCCCCCCTTAGACCTGCGCGATCGCACGGTGATTCTCGTGGATGACGGATTAGCCACCGGCGCTTCCATGCATGTGGCAGCGATCGCCGCGCGACAGCAACACCCTGCCAAACTAATCGCGGCGGTTCCGGTTGGTGCGCCAGAAACCTGCGATCGATTCCGAATGGAAGTAGACGAAATTATCTGCGCCGAAACGCCCGATCCGTTCCTCGCCGTGGGGGTTTGGTATGACAACTTCTCCCAAACCACCGACGCAGAAGTGCGAAAACTGCTCGATCGCGCTTCGCATCAGCAACCGGCTACTTCCCGTCGGTAACTTTCAAAAAAATTAAAAATTTGGTATTGAGAATTGAGAATTTTATTAAGTAGTTCTCACCCCTGTGACTCGTTTGTTTTTCCCCTTTTGCCTTGATAAAAAGAGCGGTTTATAGGGATTTTTTCCGATAGTTTAATTCTTAATTCTTGATTCCTTGCCGAAGCCAAAAGAGGAAACAAGGAGGAAAACAACAATGGTCATTACCCGATTAAAGATTACCGATGCGATTCGCCAAGACGCCCACCGACTGACTGGTGAGACGAGGGACTACGATCCGTTAATGGATATGGTGGGTGACGCGCGCTTCGTCCTCATCGGCGAAGCGACTCACGGCACCCATGAATTTTATCAGCAACGAGCCGAAATTACCAAGCGACTGATTCGGGAAAAAGGCTTTAGGGCGATCGCGGTAGAGGCAGATTGGCCCGATGCCTATCGCATCAACCGCTATGTCCGCAATGTCAGCGACGATCGCGAGGCGATCGACTCGTTGGGGAACTTCGAGCGATTCCCCACCTGGATGTGGCGCAATACCGACGTGCTAGATTTTATCGGCTGGTTGCGCCAATTTAACGATCGCCTGCCCAGCAACGCGGTAAAAGTCGGGTTCTATGGGTTAGATCTCTACAGTTTATACAGCTCCATCGAAGCCGTACTGAAGTATCTCGACCTCATCGATCCGGAAGCGGCTGCCCGTGCCCGTCAGCGCTATGGCTGTTTTGAACATTTCGGCGAAAACGTGCAAGAATATGGCTATGCCACCAGCTTCGGGTTGAGCGAACCATGCGAAAATGAAGTTATCAATCAGCTTGTAGACATGCAGCGTCGTGCCGCAGACTACGCCGGACGCGACGGACGAGTGCCCGAGGACGAGTTCTTTTTTGCCGAACAGAATGCGCGGTTAGTGCGAAATGCGGAGGAATACTATCGCTCTATGTTCCGGGGGCGGATTTCTTCGTGGAACTTGCGCGATCGCCACATGACGGAAACCCTGGAGAATCTGGCTCAGCACTTGAGCGATCGCCAAGGTTCTCTGGCCAAAATCGTCGTCTGGGAGCACAACTCTCACCTTGGCGATGCCCGGGCCACAGACATGGGTGCTGCAGGAGAACTGAATGTGGGTCAACTGATGCGCCAGCGCTATAATGACGATGCGGTACTGGTGGGATTGACCACCAATACCGGCACCGTTACCGCCGCTTCCAGTTGGGGCGAAACCGCCGAACGCAAGCGCGTCCGTCCCGCCCTGCCAAACAGTTATGAAGGGCTGTTTCGCGATAGCGGACTGTCTCGTTTCTTGCTCGACCTGCGCCAAGATTCCGACGCCGTAAGCGAACTGCGCGCGCCGCGACTCGAACGGGCGATCGGGGTGATTTATCTTCCTCAAACCGAACGGGCAAGCCACTATTTTAACACAAAGTTACCGAATCAGTTCGATGCGGTTATCCACTTTGACGAGACCCGCGCCCTCGAACCCCTGGAGCGCACCCCTATCTGGGAGCGCGGCGAAGTCCCCGAAACTTTTCCCTATGGCGTCTAGTCTTCACACAAAACAACTATGCTGGTTCCCAGGCTCAGCCTGGGAACCTCCAATCGGCGGCTCTGCCGCCTTTTAACTCACATAAAGAAACGCAAAACGGATAAAAATGGTAAAAACACAGAATTTAGAAGAACGACTGGTACGCCTGCCCGTAGGTCCGGTCAATTTAGAAGGCAATCTCAGCATTCCCGTGAATGCCAAAGGGATTGTGTTGTTCGCGCATGGCAGCGGGAGCAGCCGCCACAGTCCGCGAAATCGTTACGTGGCGAGTGTCTTGCAGGATGCGGGACTGGCCACCTTACTCATGGATCTGCTGACCACCGAAGAAGAAATCGTGGATATGCGAACCCGTCACCTGCGCTTTGATATCGGCATGTTAGGCGATCGCGTTGTGGGTGCCACCGACTGGCTCACTCACAACCGGGACACTCGTCACCTGAAAATCGGTTACTTTGGAGCCAGTACCGGGGGCGGTGCTGCCTTAGTTGCGGCTTCCAAACGTCCCACACTGGTGGGTGCGGTGGTGTCTCGCGGAGGTCGCCCGGATCTGGCCGGTCCGGCGTTACCCTTAGTTCAAGCGCCAACCTTGCTGTTGGTGGGAGGTCGCGATCTTACCGTCATTGACATGAATCAAGAAGCAATGGCGCAAATGCAGGCCAAAACCAAACTGCAAATCATTACCGGTGCTACCCACCTGTTTGAAGAACCCGGAAAACTGGAAAAAGTCGCCCACCACGCCAGCGAGTGGTTCCGGCAGCACTTTGTCTAAATTTCCGTTATATCGCCAGATGAATCTCTGCCGCGATCGCCGATCCAGCGCGCGCTGGATCGGCGATCGGGGTTTGTGCAAATTTTATACCCGGATTTGAAAGCGAACCATGCAGCACCGATGCCTGGGTGGTAAAATTGCTTGGTGGGGAGGCAGAGCCTCTAGGGAGGTTGCCCAGGCAGAGCCTAAAAACGAGTCGAAGGAAGGATCGTTACAAAAAAAATTAGTCCGCGTCGGCGGACGCAAGAAAAGCTCAGACGCGATTTCAATCGCCCGCTTTTTATTCGATTCAACTCACCACCGGATGCCAGATTTCCAGAAATAAATCCCTCCCGGGATGGATGTTACAACACTTGATAAACCCTAAACTGATACCATTTTAATTTAGGTCTGCAACAGATAACTGATAAGAATCTCTGAGACCCCACGATGCGGCGAGGATTAAAATCCCCGCCCGTGGAGCTGAAGTCGGTTAAAAACCGACTAGGAAACTTACGGTAAAAGTATTTCAGTCGGTTTCAACCGACCCCACGCTATTATTAGCAGGGGTTTTAAAGCACCTGCGGGTGTTGCCACTGATGCAAGATATCAGTTCAAATCGATTTACGACACATTAACCACTGCATTTTTTTCCTCGGGAATTCCGTACATGCGAGAGCGATCCCAGACTAATTTACCCGTGAGCAATTCGGTCACATCAATCCCGTTGCCAATCACGCCGGGAACGCTGGGATAACCGGCACTCGCGCCGACAAAAAATAGATTCGGCAGTTCGGTTTGATATCCGATGCGATTCAATCCCACTTGATTGGGAATCAATTTTGCGCCGTAAATGTTGCCCTGCGGTTGACCTAAATAATGCTCGGTAGTGGTGGGGGTACCGGAGACTTTGAGCTGGATGTACTCGTCAATATCGGGGATGATATCGCGGACGCTTTCCATCAAATTCTCGTAAAATTCTTCCTTTTTGGCTTTATAGGCTTTTAAGTCGGTTTCGTGCAGTTTTTTGAACGGTTCGTAGGGACAAATGGTGCTAATTTCCAAGACGTGATGTCCTGGGGGAGCCATTCCCGGTGCGCCGGATTTCAGGGTGGGACAGGAGAGGAAAATCCAGGGGCGATCGAAAGAGCCTTCGAGTTGTTGTTGATAGGAGCGATTCAGGTTTCCGTGGGGATAATACCACAGATTCCAGTTACCGATTCCGTACTTTTGCGGATCGAATCGTTCGTCTACACCGAGGTAAATGTTAAAAGCGCTGCTGGAATATTCGTAATCGGTGAGGCGATCGCGTTCCGACTGACTTAATGCGCGATCGTCGTGCATCAGTGCCACGGTTAATTTCGGGTCTAAATCGCTGATATAGGCTTGGGTGGCTTGATAGGTTTCTCCCCCAGCTTTCACGGCTTCCACCGTGCCATTTTTCACCTGAATATGTTCCACGGGCGTGGAGTATTGCACTACCCCGCCGTGGGATTGAATCGCTTCTACAATCGTGTCCACGAAGTGCTTGAAGTGATGTTTGGGATAATATGCGCCGGCGGCATAATCTCGCACGAGAGAGGTATGAGGAAGCAGTGAAATTTGGTTGGGAGGCAATCCATAGTCACCACTTTGACCCGCCAAGAGGTCTTGCAACTTTGGCGATAAACCGACTTTATCGTAAAGGTCTTGCAAGGTCCAGTGGCGTTTGGAAAATACATCTAAGTATTTGGGCAATTTCAACCAATCGGACCACTTGCGATTGTACCAGTTGAAATCGCGCACTAAGCCCCGCATTTGTTTGTGCAGGTGCTTGATTTCGTCGCAATAGCGGTTAATGGCGGTGGATTCTTCGGGAAAGGTGGCGAGGAGGCGATCGCGAAAGGTTTCCCATCCCAAGGGAATGTTAAAATCCACGTCTGGGGTAATGACGCGATCGATGCAGTCGGGATCGAGTAAATTGAACTCTACGTCTCGTTCGATAAAGCTCAAAAACCGCCCGATGGTGCGATCGCGCGTGCATTGAGAAATGTAGTGAACGTCGGCACAAAAACTGTACTGTCCGATATCAAAGGTGTGACAGCAACCGCCCGGTAAATAATGCTTTTCTAACACCGCCACGCGATGTCCTTGCTTGCTCAAACAAGCGGCGGCAGAAAGTCCACCCAGTCCGGCTCCGAGTATCACATAATCAAAGCTTTTCATCGCATTTACCCCTCTTTAATTCTGCAAGTGTTGTGTTAAAATATATTGGAGAGATTGCTTCGAGTCTTTGTGGCAGCGGTATAGCAAAACGGGGGACTATGCCCCCGAATTACAGGCTCGGATTTCTCTGCGGGTACGGGTCATAGATGACTCGAACTCAGGGCAGCAAAACCGGGGTTAAGGCGATCGCTTACACCGGTTTTTTGCGCGGATCCACTGCAGCGATCAGATCGGCCAAGTCGCTGGCGTGGTCTTCTTCATCGGCGAGAAGTTGTTCGATTAAGCGCCGGGTGGTGGGGTCGGCATTGCCAAAATAGTTAACTAACTTGCGGTAAATTTCGATAACCACCCGTTCGGCGACTAAATCTTCTTTAATCAGTTCCACAAGTTCCACATTCGGACCGCTAGAACCGTATTCCGTGGAAGAACGCTGGACAATTGTTGCCGGATTGAAATCGGGATCGCCGCCGAGTTGATCGATGCGTTCGGCGAGGACCATCATGTGTTCGTGTTCGCTGGCGGCATGTTCGGCAAATTCCGCTGCCACTTGGGGATAATTAATCCCTTTGGCAATCACTTCGTGGTGGCGATAGCGCAAAACGCACAAAATTTCCGATGCCAGGGCTTCGTTGAGCAGCTTGTAGGTTTGCTCTAAGTCGAGGGGATAATCTTCCGTGATTGCCCCTTCTTCAATGGATTGACGCGCCTCTTGACGCACTTTTTCCACATCATAAAGTTCGGTTTTTTGCGGTTGTGTTGCAGTCATATTGTTCGTTCCTCTTCGCTTTTTCTTAACTGACAATTAATTTGCCGTTGGGGTATCTTATTTAAAGTCGCCTTTCAGTTCAACCGGAAACGAGCATTTTTTGTAAAACTCTCGGTTTCCCTTTTTATGGATCGGCTGGTTCTAGAGTGGCATACCCTAGGTTAGCCTACCTATTTCCCCCCCGAGATCGCTTCTATCTAAAGGCTGAATTTTCTGTGAATCTTGCTGGTGGCGATCGCCACCAGAGAGCATCCGAGGTGCGGTCAATTTGAAAAGCATTTTTGAGCCATTGCCATCTATCGCAAGGGAGATTTTTTCACCGGGATGGAAAGCGGGAACCCACTGCAAATTCGCCGATGCTTCGCCGCCACCGAATGGTAATGCAGGCAACAAATCTGGCAAACATTCGCCCCGGGTTGCAGTTTTCAGGCCGATAAATGCTGCTGATTGCCGCTCGATGTGGTATAATGAAGTGTTAGCAAAATCGGGGGGCGATCGCCAATCTGATTTAAAGACTACAATATATTTAGGAGCACTTAACGGAAACCAATACCATGAACGAACCAACCGACCCACCTACCAATGCATTTAACTCTCACGAACCCCCACCCCCCCACACCCAAGAGTTAGAAATTCCCGAGCAATCACCGGGAAGTCCGCACGAACAAGCGGAAGATGTGCCAAACGCTCACCCGTCTCAAACGCGCAAAGCGTTTAAGCAGCTCTACATCATTTTAGTGGCGATCGGCGCAATTATCGGCATATTTGCCGCAATCGGGGTGGTGAAACTACTCGGGGAATGGGGACTCACCGATCCCCCGGTGCGGGTGGAGGAACGGCAAAATGAAGTGCCCTAGGCGCGATCGCGGCTAACGGCTTAACGTCATCAGCCGTTAGTGATGTTGTCACCCCCCGAAAATGGTCGGGTAGAAACCGAAATATAACCCGGTTTCCACCCGACCATACAAATGTCAGGTTTTGGCTAGGTACAATCCGATGATTAAGCGTTGACCCTGCACCCTTGGGGGTAATAGCTAGAGATCGTCCATCATTGATTGTAACTGTTGCAATTCAGCTAGGCGGGATTTTAAATCCTGGATTTCGGGGTTTTCCGGTTTGTTGTGTTCCCACATGTTTAGCCAATATTGTGCGGCTTCAACCTCTTCTTTGTAAAAAGCGAGATAGACTTGCGAGCGACAAAACAACCCATATTCTGTAAAGTATAAGTGCTTTTGTGACAACAGGGGTTTGAGCAATTCTTCAGCGCGAGGGATTTTATGTTCCTCTAACATTCGGAAGGCGAGGGAGATACGAGCTATACTATAATCCGGAAATCGCTCGTGAATTTCTTTGATGAGGGCATAGGCTTTTTCCTCCTGCCCTTGTTGGTTGTAAGCTACTGCTAGATTATTTAACAAATCCGGGGCGTCGGGTTCGATTTCCAGCGCTTGAAGGAAAGCCAGCGAACCCGCACCGACTGTAGGTGTAAGCGAGAGTGCAACGGTTTGATTCTCACCTAAACTGGGATTGTCGCTGGAAAATTCGCGGCGATCGCCCCCTCAAAGAAAGATTGACGGCTGCTTTTCTTTCTAGGGACAGAGCCAATTGCTCATCCTTAAGAGTGATGCGTATTGCCTCGGGATTCGCCTATGATAATGATTATAAGGGTCAACCGATTTTCACAAAATTATAATTCAGCTAACGGGTAAAAATGCCCATCCAAAGGGAAGTAGACCAATAAAAAATGGCAAAATAAAAGCAAACTAATCCCCGGAAATAATCGCTTAGCAGAGAAAAATATGAGGAAAGAAAGATGAAAAAAATACCTAGATTTATTTTCACTGCCGTGGTGCTGTTTGCGGCAGCGGGTTGCCAAGTGGCGAAAACGAGCGCCAGCGCTCCAAATACCACGCAAATCGATAGCAAACCCCCGGATGCGGACACCGCTTGGGAAACCTATAACGATGGCACTCGATCCCTGCGAAGACGACAAGCAAATGCAGACATTCGTGCCAGGGAGCAGCGGAATAATTGGTGGGGCAATCCCGAACGACGCGCCGATCGCGATCTCGAAAGCGAAGTTAGAAGTAAATTAGAGGTAAATTTACCGGCGAGTTTGCTCACCGTTGATGCAGAAGCGGGAGTGGTGACAATCGCCGGCACAGTTCCCACATCAGAGCAATTCGAGCGCATCGAACCCTTAGCCAAGGAGATTAAAGGGGTAAAACGGGTAAAAGTCAACGCGATTGTCGCGCCGGCAGTTTCCGAACAGAACTCGTGAAGCCAAGGGTGTGAAAGCGGCAAGCTGAAGGAGTCGCGATCGCGTAAATTTCCCTCCCAAGACAGAGGAATTTCCCGAGCAAAAGGGATAAGCTAAAGAGGAGTGCAGGAGAGCCTACCTTGGCAAAACCTGCGCCATATATTTGATGATAAACGGGAGGAAAAATGGCTTTTTTAAAAGATAAACGAGCCGTGGGTGTCTTTTCTCGCTACGAAGACGCCGAAGCCGCGTTCAATGAACTGCGACGGGCTGGATTTAGTATCGACAATATTTCGATAATTGCCCCAGATATTCACCGACGGGAGAATGTGACGGGAGTAGACGTGAATCATCATCGCACGATGGGAGATGCTGCCTCTGCCCCTGCCACGCGCACCTATACGGAACCCGCCGGCGATCGCGCAGGGGAAGGTGCGGCCACTGGTGCGATCGCCGGGGGCACCGTGGGCGGTTTTATCGGCTTGCTGGAAGGCTTGACCGCACTGACCATTCCCGGTATCGGTCCGGTGCTGTTTGGTGGCGCGATCGCCAATATCCTGGCCAATACTTTGGCAGGAGGCGCGATCGGTGCGGCAGCCGGCGGTTTAGTCGGAGCGTTGGTCGGATTGGGCATTCCGGAAGAGCGCGCCCGCGTGTATAACGAGCGGGTGTCCAGAGGCGACTACTTGTTAATCGTGGAAGGCACGGAAGACGAAATCCGTCGCGCCGAACGAATTCTCAGCCGCCTCGGCATTGAAGAGTGGGGCATCTATGACATTCCCGGCGAGAGTCGCCACAGTCCCTCTGCCTCTATGAGTGAGACGACCCCCAACTCGGCACGTCCGGTGAGGATGGAACAACACCAACGCGCGGTGGGTCTGTTTTCCACTTCTAGAGCGGCGGAAGAAGCGCTGCAAGAACTGAGGGACGAAGGGTTTCCGATGGAAAAGGTGTCAGTAATCGCCCGCGATCGCGACCGTCAGGGGAACTTAGCGAGCATTGAGGTGGAACCTGCCGGGGGTAACAAAGCCGATGAAGGTGCGGCAGCCGGTGCGATTACAGGCGGTGCCGTCGGTGGCTTGACCGGCTTGCTCGTCGGACTCGGTGCCTTGGCAGTTCCCGGCGTTGGACCGTTGCTGCTCGTCGGTGCGGAAGCCACTGCCCTCGCCAGTACCGTGGCAGGAGGCGCGATCGGTGCAGCTGCAGGCGGTTTAGTCGGCGCACTCATCGGGCTGGGCATTCCGGAAGAACGCGCCAAACTATACAGCGATCGCGTCGCACAGGGCGATTATTTGGTCCTCGTGACCGCCACTGAAGGAGAAATTCGCTTCGCTGACTCGATTCTCAATGCCCGAGGCATTCGCGAATGGGGCATCTACGAGCTTCCCGGGGAACCCTTTCCCGAAAGCAGCACTCCCTATCGCGATCGCTCTCACCATTATACTCAACCCCGCGCGGGAACGTCTAATTATCATCCCACCGGACGAGTATAATCCCGTTGCGAAATGAGAAGATCTCTCTCGTAGAGGCCCGAGCGATCGGGTCTCTCCCCTAACGCAATTTCCTCCCTTTTTCACTGAATTTCAAACAGTTTTATAGAAACCAATTGACTCGCTATGCTACTATTAACTCACCCCAGAAAACTTAAAAAATTTATTCCGATGTTACTCACCAGTGCGATTGTATTGGGTGCAGGTGCTTGCAGCGTAGACCGCACCAGCGCCGACGCTCCCAATAGCGTTTACGCCCCCGGTGAAGTGCCCGATATTGAAGACGTGCAAGAAACGGTAGAAGACGCGAAAAGTGACCTGCGTCAAGCGCAAATTGCCTCGGACGAACGGGCAAGGGAACAACGAGCAGCCACATTCGGCGACCCGTTAGAAATCGACGAAGACAACATCGAAAGTCTGGTTCGCAATCGCTTAGAAACGCAATTGCCGGCCAGTATTCTTGCAGTTGATGCCGATGAAAATGGATTGGTGACCATATCCGGAACGGTGCAAACCATCAACGAACTAAATGCGATCGCCCCGGTGGCAATGGAGATTCCCGGGGTACAGGTGGTAGAATTAAATGTCCAAGTCGCGCCCGCTATTCCGGAAGAAATTGAGTAACCGTTGGCCGAGGGAACCGATTTCTCTGAAGTAGGGTGGTTTAATCCACCCTACTTTTATTTTTCCCCTCCGACTCCCTTGTAAATTGCTTGGCAATGGGGTAAACTATTCTACATCAGTCAAACTCATGGCTAAATTATCCTCTAATTCCCCCGTTCCCCATGCGAATCATTCATACTGCCGACTGGCATCTCGGACGACGATTAAAAGGCGTCGATCGCACCCGCGAAATTGCAGGCGCGTTGGAGCAAATTCTCCACCATGCCAAAGAATTGGACGTGGATGCGATGCTAATTGCCGGGGATATTTTCGACATTCCCAACCCGCCCGCCTACGCCGAAAAAGTGGCCTATCAATTTTTTTATCAGTTACAAGAAGCGGGCATTCCCGCTGTGGCGATCGCGGGAAATCACGACTCCGCTACCCGCATCGATGGACTGGCGCACCTGCTCTCTCTGGCGGGAGTTCGTGCCTTGGGAAAACCCCGTTTGGCGGATGACGGAGGCGCGGTCATTCTGAATACGAAAAGCGGCAAACTCTGCGTTGGTGCCTTACCCTTTGCGTCGGAACGGCGGATGTTGAACGCTCATGCATTGTGGCATCAAAATGACGAACAGCAACGGCAAAGTTATCGGGAAGTAGTTGGCGAAGTTTTTGCCGATTTAACGAGCTGGTTTAAAGAAAAGCAAGTCAATATTTTGATGGGTCATATGGCAATGGATGGCGCAAAATTGGCGCAATCGGAAGTCGCTTACTACACCCGCGACACCTACGCCATTTCTCGCCAAACTTTACCCCCAGAAGCGCAATATATCGCCCTCGGGCATATCCACGTTCCTCAGCAAATTCGCACCAGTCCGCCCACCTATTATTCCGGTTCGTTAATTCAAATTGATTTTGGAGAAGCGGAACAAGAAAAAGGCTTTTATTTGATTGAAGTCGAACCGGGAGAACCGGCCCAGGTGGAATTTATTCCGTTAATCTGTCAGCGCCCGTTAAAAGTAATTCGCTGTACGGGGGACAGTTTAGATGAAACCTTAGAAGCGCAACAGTATTATCCGGGGTTTTTGAAGGTTATTGTCGAATTAGACAGTCCGGTTCTCGGATTGGCCGATCGCGTGCGGCAAATTTGTCCTCAAGCCCTGCAAATTCAACCCTTTTATCCCGACTCCTTTTTTCAGCGCCCCCAACCCACGCGCAGTTCCGCCGAACTCGACCCGGTGCAGGAATTTCGCAATTACTATCAAGAACGACTCGGCTACTCCCCGGATCCGGCGGTGGAGCGAGAATTTAAAAATCTTTATAAAAAATTAAGAGAAAAGAAGCCGGTGGGATAACATGAAAGGATAAACTAGATAGCTAATCCGAAAGCACGCCGAGGCGATCGGCGTGCTAAACTTAACCCAAAAACCGCTCGTTCTCAACTACTTGATTGCAATATGCGACCCCTCGAACTTTCTCTAGCCGGATTTACCAGCTTTCGCCGCGAACAAACCCTGAATTTTTCAGAGTTAGATTTGTTCGCCATCACCGGGGCCACGGGGGCGGGGAAGTCCTCGTTACTCGATGCCATCACCTATGCCTTATATGGAACCACTGCCCGCACCTCCCAAGTAAGCGAATTAGTGAGCCAAGGGGCGAGTGAGTTAAAAGTGCAATTTCGGTTTTCCGTGTCTCGCGGAGAGTTTCGGGTGACGCGGCGCTGGCGATATCGCCCCAGTAGCCCAGTAACGCAGGTATTGTTAGAACAAGCCCTGAGCGATCGCAGTTGGGAAACCCTGGAAACGAAGGAACGGGAAACGAAAAAAGCGATCGCGGAGATTCTGGGAATGGACTTTCATACCTTTACCCGGGTTATCCTGCTCCCGCAAGGTCAATTTGACGAGTTTTTAAAAGGAAATACCAGCAAGCGGCGAGAAATCCTGCGACAGCTCGCCGGATTCGAGATATTCGAGCGGATGCGGAAGGAAACCAACGATTTGGCGCGGATGCTCAAGCAAGAAGTGGCCACCATCGAGCGGCAAATCGCCGATCTCGCCGTACCAGACGAGGTAGAAGTGCGAGAGACGCGATCGCAACTCACCGAGTTAGAAGCAGGCTTAAACGCGCTCAATGCCGAAGTATTCAACGCGCAGAAATTGCTCGATGAGGAGGAACGGTTATTCCAGCAGATAACCCGCCTGAGCCAGTTGCAGCAACAATTGCAGGAGTTAAACCGCCAATCTGGCGAAATCGAAAGCCTGCAAACCCGGTTGGCGCAGTCGCAACGGGCCGATCGCTTGCAAGCCGAGTGGGCATTTGTGCGAGAGGCGCGAGAGCAAGCCCACCTCACGGAAACTGCGGCCCGGGAAGCCAGCGCCCGTCTCGCGCAAGCCGCCAGCCAACGGGCGGCGGCGGAAGAAAACTTGGCAAAAGTGAGAGCGGAAGCGGAGGCGATCGCGCCGCAAATTGCCGCCCGGGAAGCCGCCTTAGCCACGGCGAAAGTTTACGAAGCCCAACGGCAACAATTAGAGCGGGAAGTGGCGATCGCTACGAGCAGTTTGCAGCAAAAACAGCGTCAGCAACAAGCCGCCAAACATCAACTCACGCAAGCTTCCGCCAAGCTCAAATTTGCCACCATGCAACTGCAAAGCGCCACCGACGCCCTGCAGCGACATCAACCGGGAGGGGAACGGTTAGACCGTCTCACTACCGTTGCGCCGCTACTGGGGGAATGGGCGATGGTGGAAAAGCAACTGAAACAGCAGGGCAAGGCACTTGACAGCGCCGTGCGGGAAAAGTATAATCAAGAAGAAGAGTATCGGGCGGCGATTTTAAACCGGGAACGAGCCGAAACGGCGATCGCGGCGATTCGGCAACAACTCGAAGCCGCAGAAAACGCCAACGCGGAAGCGGCGCGCGCCAACCATGCTGCCGCATTGCGGATGACCTTGCAACCGGGGGATACTTGCCCGGTGTGTGGCGGCTTGCACCCGGAAACCGAAGCAGAATTGCCCTCTTTAGCGGCATTTGATATTATCGATACCGTCCCCCTGCGGCAAGAAGAAGCCCGGGCAGCGCAAGCATTGCAAAGGGCGCAACTGAGCGCAACCAAGGCAGAAGCGGCTTTAGAGAATATCGCACAAAAAGAATCCGAGACGCGGGCACAACTCGAAAGCACCCAGCAGCAACAGGATCGGTTGCGCCAACAGATTGCGGCGGCGTTACAGTTACCCGCATCAGCCGCTATCGACGCGATCGCCCTACAGCAGGAACGGGAAGCGCTGCAACACAGCGATCGCCAGTATCGCGCCGCTGCCGACGCCCAGAAACAAGCTGTATCACAATTAGAGAGCGCGCAACAGGCCCAGGAGTTTGCCACCCAAACCCATACCGCCGCCGTCACCGAGTCGGAAGCCGCCACGGCGGAACTGGCACGACGACAGCACAACCTGCAAGCCGCAAGGGACAAACTGCATGAGATAACCGAGGGTCAGTCTTACGAGGCACTCGCACAAGCGCTCAGCCGACAAAAACAAACCCTCCGCGATCGCGCAGAAGCCGCCGAAAACGCCGCGCGATCGGTGCAGACGAACGAGATACAACTGCGGGAACAGACCCACCAAGCCACCACCGCCGCAGATACAGCACGAGACAAAAAAGAGCAATTAAATGCCCGGTGGAAAGAGACCCTAAAAGGTGCCGATTTTACCGAAGAAAGCTTTCTCGAAGCAATCGTTTCTCCCGCACAACAAAGCCAATGGCAAACCGCGATCGCCCAGTACAGAGAAACGAAAGTCGAGCTATCCACGCGGGTGAATGATTTACAAGAAATTATCGGCGATCGAACCACCGATTTAACCCAACTTAACCAGCGGCGCAGCGCCCAAAAAATCGCCGAAGGCAAATTAAAAGCGGCGCAAGATAAGCGTGTGGAACTCTCCACCTGGATTCAAGCAGCCGAACAAAAACAAGCACAGGGGAAAAAACTGCTCGCCGAATGCGAAACCGTCACTCAAAATTATGAAATTTATCGGACTTTGGCGCAAAATCTAAAAGCCAATGAATTTCAGGCTTATATTTTAGAGCATTTAGAAGCCGAATTAGTTGCCCGCGCCACTCTGTTGTTAAAAGAACTCACCGACGCGCGCTATGCGCTGCAAATGCAAGGGGGAGAATATTGGGTTGAAGATAACTGGAATGGCGGCGAACTGCGACGGGTACGAACCCTTTCCGGTGGGGAAACCTTTGCTGCCTCTTTATCGATGGCGATCGCCCTTTCAGAAAAGCTCTCGATGGGCGCAGAATTAGGCAGTTTATTTTTAGATGAAGGCTTCGGCACGTTAGATGCAGAAACCCTAGAAAGCGTCACGCAAATTTTAGACTCCCTGCGCCAACAAAACCGCCTCATCGGGGTTATTACCCACGTAAAAGCCCTGGGAGAACGATTGCCAAATCAGGTAAAAGTGTTTAAATCTCCTCAAGGCTCTCGCCTGGAAGTGGAAATGCTTTGATGAGGTTATAATATTAAGTCCGCTCGATTGGTCTGAAAAAGCCCAGCACCCCAGAAGGGTAGGGCTAAATGCAACATTGCCCGCCTACGCGGGCTATTTTTATTGGCAATAAAACGCACACTATATTAACCTGGTTTTTTTCTCAACCACTGTCCTAATTAGCAAAAAATAGGAGTGCAACAATCGGTGTTTAGTTTCCTCTATTTATACTCAACTGACGGTAAAGCATTCCGGCATAAAGATTAACCATTTTGCCGCAAATGCTTCCCCGATTTACCCGGGGATAAACTTGTTGAGTTTTTCTACCAAAACATACACCGTGGTTAATGGATTGCCACCTGCTGGGTTTGGTGGATCGTATTCTTGCAAAAGCCGTCGTGCGTTTTTAATAGCAGTGGGTTGTTTGCTTTCCAGTTCCTCTGTAATGATTCTTCGTTGAGTGTTGTATTTTCTACTTTGATATCGTGAATTACAACATCTAACTCTTTGACGAATTTAATAATTTCCATTCTATAGCCATCTTTTTCAAAATAGTCCAGTGTATGCTGCCTGGGACTCATATTCTGTAGACCTGATATAACCTGTAGGTTATGGCGAAATCACAATAATATTTTTTGTGAAATTTCTCCATTAAATTGCGCCACTACAGAAATAAATAAGGCATTACTTCTGGTTTTATTGTTTAGTTTTTTTCCTTCTTTGAAGGATTGTCTAATGCTAAAATTTTCTTTTTTTCTTTCAAAAAGCATTCGTTATTGTTGCTTTGGCACCTGGGCTAACCACTCAGAAACTACCTCCATTTTGTCTACTTAAAATCCATATCTATATTGTTTTGCTTTTAATCTGAAAACAATTTCAAAAAAAGAGGGGTGGCCGAGAGTTTCGGTACTCAGCCTGAAGGTTTCCACATTTATTTCTTCCGCAATCTGGGTTTCTTTCGATGAATTGAGGACAAACCAACGCATGAAAGCGATCGCCTGAGCAAGATTGCTCTTGCCACTGGCATTGGCTCCATAGATAGCTGCACTTTTGAGTAAGCTGAGTTCGTTATCAACTTGAAAGACGTTATTTGTATCAATATTTTTATCCGAAGAAGTAATGTCTGCCGTCACCATGCTGAATGTGACAGTTTCTTTGAAGGAGCGGTAGTTGCCGACGCTGAACTCAATTAACATAACAAACATCTACTCAAAGGAATTCGGGTAATTAGCTAAAGTTTTACATAGTTTCCTACTATAACACAGAACGGGCGAGTCGGGAAGCGATCTCCAGGTTCAAGTGGCCACTTTCCCAGTCTTTGCATTGCAGAGGGTCAATCGGTGGCGCAAGTCCCACCCTATAGAATATGGGATATCCACCGCATTTTCGGCCATATGGGGGGATTTTATACAGTGAAGTTTGCCCCTGCGATGCCATTTAACCGAAGAGGCGATCGCCTCCCTTATTTCCTCAAAAATTGGCGGCAATTATTTGCCCGCTCTACCCCTTTGCCATTATAATAGAAAAGCGTCCCACACAGATAAGGAGCAGACCTTGTTTACTCAGGTCATTGTAGCAAATTCTCACCGAGGCGATGTGACACAAACAGAATTAGAGGCGATCGTTCCCACTGAAGCGATCGCCCTCGCCAAGCGCAATGTGCAAAAGGCAATTCCGGCAATTGCCAAAAACCTCAACTTAACCCGCTCGATTGAAGCAATTGTGCAGCAATTACCCACCCGTCATCAGCTCAATATCGGGGATGGTCGATGTTTGGAAACCCTCCCCGATAAAAGCGTTCATTTCGTGGTGACTTCTCCGCCCTATTGGACGCTGAAATCCTACCCCAACCGGGAAGGACAACTGGGAACAATTGACGATTATGAGGAATTTTTAAGCGAACTGGATCGGGTGTGGAAACAGGTTTTTCGCCTGTTGGTTCCCGGTGGAAGATTGGCGATTGTGGTGGGGGATGTCTGTGTGCCCAGACGGCGGTTTGGTCGTCATGTAGTATTTCCGTTACATGCCAGCATTCAAGAACGATGTCGTCAAATTGGTTTTGATAATTTAGCGCCAATTATTTGGCATAAAATTGCGAATTCCAAATGTGAATCTAATCGAAAATCGAAGTTTTTAGGAAAGCCTTACGAACCGAATGCAGTGATTAAAAATGACATTGAATACATCCTGTTTCAGAGAAAATCTGGGGGCTATCGTCAGCCGAATTTAGCGACGCGAATTTTATCGGTAATTCCGGAAGCAACTCATCGGGAGTATTTCCAACAAATTTGGACGATTGGCGGGGCTTCAACGAAATCGCATCCCGCCCCCTATCCAATCGCGATCGCCGAACGTCTGATCCGGATGTTTTCGTTTGTAGGCGATACCGTTCTCGATCCGTTTATGGGAACCGGCAGTACGAATTTAGCCGCCAGTCGATGGGGCCGTCACAGTATTGGGATTGAAATTGAACCGCAGTATTTTGAATTCGCCCACTTGCGAATGAAGGAAGAGGAAAAATACGGCACATTCGCTTGAAAGTTATAAATTATTATAACATATTTATTCCCGAAATGGCAATAATTTTTCCTAGGGTAAAATCAAGGTTACAACCCAACTTTTTCCCTTAACTGGCGAACTTTTCCTCACCTTGGCTCCTTTTTTCCGAACAAATGGCGCAGGATTTCGTCCCAGATTGGGTATCCTGCAATGGAGGAGATGGCATCGCCCGGGTAGATTAGTGTAGTGTGAGTAGGGAAGGTTATGGGGGCGAATTTGCCGGGATACCGTTTACCCCCAGGCGCGATCGCCGCTTCTTCCAATGATTATCCATTAGCAAGGGAACAATCAAAATGGTTTTGACACTCTCCGATGTATTTAACCCCAACTATTATCGGTCGATTTATCCGGATATCGCTCAATTCAGCGACCCAGAAGCATTACAACATTTCCGACAATTTGGCCTTGCTGAAGGGCGGCAATTTTCCCCAGTGGTCGATTTAGATTACTATCAATCTTTGCATCCCGACCTTCAGGGACTAAATCGAGAAACGCTTTTGCAGCATTTGCTTGCTTTTGGCATCAGTGAAGGGCGCAGTTTTTCCCCAGCAGTTGACCTCAATTACTATCAAACCATTCATCCGGACTTAAGTCAATTCATCCGGGAAGAAGCCTTGCAGCATTTAATCGAATTTGGTTTGAGTGAAGGGCGCAGTTTCTTTCCGCCGAGTTCCGAACCCGAGAATAACGAATCGGGGATGTCGGTTGAGGAGGAACCTGCCCCAATGCCCACAGATGGGGATTCGATCGCCGCTAGCGATAACAGCGTTTTAAACGGCAGTAATGCAAACGATACCCTGTTGGCATTAGGCGAAAACAGCACGTTAGTCGGCAGTCAAGGCAACGATTCTCTATTTGCGGCCAATGGCGCGGGAAGCAATTTATTACAAGCAAAAGCGGGCAATAACGTTCTGGTTGCTGGGGCGAATACCGATACTTTGGTCAGCGGTTCTGGGAATGATTTTTTAGTGGGAAGTGCGGGAAACGATACCTTAGAAAGCGGGGCGGGAAATGATAGCTTGTCAGGAGGATTAGGGGCAGATAGTCTGGTTGCCAGTGCGGGAATTTCCCAGGGTTTTGTGTATCAAACGCCCACGGCGACAGAAGGCAACGATACGGTGACGGTATTTGAAAGCGGTACGGATCGATTTTATTTGAAACGCGGCGTAAATCACTTCGATTTTGCGGAAGATGCGATCGGGGGACTGCGAACTCAGGTGGATTTTTTCGCCGTTACCTCGAGAAGCGAATCTTATTCGGGAACCTTTGCATTGCCGGGAGGAACGCAACTGGAATTGGCTTCGATTGTGTTTGACGCTCAACCCGGGGAAGGCGGGATTTTGTACTACGACCCCAGTGGTGGAGTGGCAGCAACGGCGGCGAATTCGACGGGGGATTTGGTGCAAATTGCGGTGATTGAAAGTGGGGAAGTGATGGCGAACGATATTATTATTTTTTAAGGTGGATTGGGTTGAAAGTGAGACAAGGCGATCGCCCATCAATTCTTCCCGATCGCCTTTCCTTAAATTAAGGCAACTGCTGCAAGGCGATCGCCAGTTCTTCTATCCGGCGTTCTATTTCCGGTAGGGCGGTTTCCGCCGGGGTTTTATCCACATCGCACACATTCCAATAGGCGATCGCCTCCGCCCATTGGGGAAAGCGTTGTGCTATCATAGGACGATGTTCCGTTTCATCTAAGGCGATAATGCGATCGGCGGTGGCAAAATCTGCCGACTCTGCCGATCGGGGAAATCGTTCGCGATCGCCAATCTCAATCCCGAGTTCTGCCAATCGTCGCACAGTGTACTTGGAAATCGGCCCTACATTGTTGACGCCCAGTTCCAGGGCCAATCCCCGGGAATCCGCTTGCCAATCCAGTTGGTGTTTTGCTGCTAAGGCATTAAACAGATGTTCCGCAAACCGACTGCGGTAGTAATTGCCCGTACAGAGAAATAGCACTTTTTTCATGGATTTTTTCCTCTCCCTACGAGTGATATTGTGGATTTTAGTTTAAGCGATCGCCGATGTTTGACGGGCACCTATCGCTAGTATATAGTTGCTAAATTTAGCAATTGCATTGACTGCCAAGTTCGATAAATCGCTCATTTTTTATCCCTCTATTTCCCGGTTTCATGCCGATTTCTGTTCCTCAAAGGTGGTGATAAATTCCTTTGGAATCGGTTTGGGTTTCATGGTAGCGGCATCTACCCACACCCACAAAACTTCTGCAGTGACCACCAAATTTTCCTCTCCTTTTTTGCGAATTTCATACTGGCGAATAGCCCGAGTGCCCCGTACTTTTGACAACCAGGTAGTAATCTCCAAAATATCCCCGGCGACGGCGGGACGCAGGTAGTCGATTTCCACGCGGCGCATGACGAAATAACCGCCGAGTTCTCGATAGCGATCGAGGGAAAAACCGAGATGTTCGGAGTGTTGAATTCCCACATCTTCCAGGTAATGCTGATAGCTGGCGTTGTTGACGTGACCGAGAGCATCCATTTCATAGTGACGCACGCGGATATGGGTAATAAATTTTTGCATGGCGATCGCGCTTTGCAGAATTGACCTTTTTGGTTATATCATAAAATTGGCGGTTAATCTGCAGAAAGGGGAGAAAATTGGCGCAGGAGAGAGGAATTAATCCCCCGTTTTTCCTTGCCGATCGCGCTTGAGGGCAAAATCCACCGCTAGGGCGATCGCCAATCCCACGCCATAGGCGACAAAATCCCAGAGTTCAAATTGCGAACCGAAGACAATTGTACTGACAAACGAGCCATTTTTCGGGGTCAGTTCCCATAACTGCGCCAGTTCGATGGCGGTGGCGATCGCGCCAATCGCTGCAGCGCGCCAATACGCCGCAGCTTTCCAAAACAAACTGAGGAGAAAATAGAGAAATGCCACCGCCACTACATCTCCGACATAAAAGCGAAAAAACTGCCAACCGGGACCTTTATAAAATAGGATGGCAACGCCTGCGAAAAATGAGAGAATAGAGGGGAGGAGAAAGCGGGTTTGCCAGGAGCGATCGGGGTTAACCTGCATCAGATAATTCCGGGTAGATTCGGTTTAGACGTTAAGTGAGATAATGGGAACGGGCAGCGACTTCCACCTCACTTGCACCGATCGCGCGATCGAGGGTGGCTTCCATCACGGCGGTGGTTTGCCCGGATACGGAAAACACCAAAGCTTCGCGATAGACCCGTTGGGCGGGATGATGGCTGAGATTCGCCGCACCACTGGAAACCGTGACGGCGGCGTGAGCGCAGCGATTGGCCAGGGCAATCGCCCAGGCTCGCAATTGTAGCGACGTTAGCGGGGAGGGGTTGGCCTGCCGATCGCCGGTGGACTCGGCGGGATTCTGGGTGGAGCGTTGGTATATCGCACTTCGACAGGTGTTTAATTCGCGATCGAGGGCGGCCCAAGCTGCGGCAATGGCGGGCAGTTGTTTCTTCTTGCGGGCGGATTCTACAATGTCCAATCCCGCCCGGGCGCAACCCAAGGCAAAAAAACTGTGATGCAATACATTGTGGCGATCGCTTTCATGTATCCATCCCGCCGGTTTGACAAACACCACCCGCGCTGCGGGTAAAAACCAGCGTTCGAGCTGACCGATAACGGTTTGGGTGGATTGCATGGCGGCAAGCTGCATTGGCTCACTAAAGGTAACACTGCCGCCATTGTCCTGGGTATCGGCAAAGGGAACCACGCCATAAAGTGCCCGCCCATCGGGCAATTCGGCACCGACGATAAATTCCGAAAACGACCCCCATCCGGTTACCCAAGGCACTTGACCGTCGATCGCAAATCCACCCGCCACGGGTCGCGCTTTCACCATCGGGGTACCGCGCCGCCGCAATTGGGAGAACCCCACCCCTAACAAGCGATCGCCGCTTGCCAGATGGGGCAAATACGCCTGTTTCAGCGCCTCGTTGTCGCTGCGAGCCAGCATTCCGCTCGCACTTTGGTGCTGTGTCTGCAAAAAGGCTAAGGCACCGGAATATCGCGCTACCATTTCCTGAAACTGGCGGGCGGTTTCCGGATCCGCACCGCCCCACGCTTCGGGAACTTTCAGGGCTAATAATCGGCGATCGCCCAATCCGGCGAGGGCCTGGCGCAGCACCTCCGGATCGCGATCGAGCGCTGTGGCATTCGGTGCCACGGTTTCTCGCAAGTAAGACTCGGCAACTGCTAGCCGTTGTTGCTGGGATTTCATGGGAGTTTTCAATCGAATTGCCATCAAGTCAAGGTGAATGAGGTTTATTCTATCACAAAATGTTGTTCCCGGACAACCCCCGTGGCGATCGCCTGCTTTTTAGGGTAGAAACTTAAAAGGATATAAAATTTATCTGCAAGCCACAACGGCAGTGGTACAATTGGAGAAAATCCGCAAAGCGTTGCAGTATTATGCCAGCAAATTCAGAAACCCAAGCCTTGTTAGCGGAAATCGCCCAGTGGGAATTTCCGCCGATTTCCAAACTCAACCCGACCAAAGTGCGGGAAGTGAACGAAATCTTTCTCCGGTTTTCCCACGCGCGCGAAGCGATCGCCCAGGTGGAAAACCGCTCAATTCCCGGTCCGGCAGGGGAAATTCCGCTGCGAATCTATACCCCAGCGGGGCAAGCGCCGTTTCCGGTGTTGGTGTACTTTCACGGGGGCGGATGGGTCATCGGCAATCTGGAGATGGAAGAGAGTATCTGTCGCACGTTGGCGAATCGCGCCGATTGTGTGGTGGTGTCGGTGGATTATCGCTTGGCACCGGAACATTTGTTCCCCGCCGCTGCCGAAGATGCCTATGCGGCGACCCTGTGGGTGGCGAATCATGCCGCAGAACTCAACGCCGATCGCGATCGCCTTGCCGTCGGGGGAGAAAGTGCGGGGGGCAATTTGGCGGCAGTGGTGGCACAGATGGCGCGCGATCGGCAAAGCCTTTCTCTCGTTTATCAACTGTTATTTTATCCGGTAATTCAATACCGATTCGATACCCCATCTTATCGGCAAAATAGCAAATATTATCTATTAACTAAACCCTTGATGAAATGGTTCTGGGATTGCTATCTTACCAGTGCGGCTGACGGGAAAAATCCCTATGCTTCGCCGATGTTTGCTAAAACTCTGCACAATCTACCTCCCGCCTTGATAATTACTGCGGAATTAGACATCCTGCGCGACGAAGCGGAACTCTACGGCGATCGCCTGCAAGCCGCAGGAGTTCCCGTCAAAATCAGTCGCTATAATGGCACGATTCACGGTTTTGTCAATTTGGCGAAAAAGTTACCGCAAGGATTGTCCGCCCTCGAAGAAGCATCAACCGCTTTAAGTGCCGCATTTAAGGCTTAATCTACTGCAAGGCACAAGTCGGCTGGCAGGCGACGCTTATGTGGAAAACCGAGGGAGTTTTGAATTATAATAATTAAGGAAACTTGACCGAGGGAGGGCAATACCCGAAAGGTAAATCGGCGCGATCGCGGTTCATTTATCGTCCACTTCTAAAAACGGAAGCGAATTCGGTGAGAACGGATACGATTTTTTATCAACTGTTTCAAACCTTTCCCGGTTTGGTGTTTGAACTCCTCGGGCAATCCAGCGATCGCGCCCGAGGCTATGAATTCACCTCGCGGGAAATCAAAGAACTGGCACGTCGGTTCGATGGGGTGTTGTTACCTCCGGAGAACGAACTCGACTTGCTTATCTATTTTTTGGAGGTACAATTTCAGAAAAAAGAGGATTTCTACTGGCGATTTTTGAGTGAAATCTTCGTTTATCTGGGTCAATATCAACCCCAGCAAGATTTTCAAGCCGTCGCCCTCTTTTCCTCGCGCAGTTGCGATCCGGGGGTACCGCGCCAATATCGGCGGTTTCTGCAAGGCGATCGCCCGGAGGAAACCCCCCTGTTAATCCGCGTCTATTTAGATGAACTCTCAGAACCATCCACCCTTTCTCTGGGATTGGGAATGGTGAATTTGGTGGTCAAGGATCGTCAAACCGCGATCGACCGAGCACCGCAATTAATCCAGCAAGCGCAGGAGCAACTTGCCGATGAAGCATTGAAGCAAAAAGTTGTAGGATTGATAGAGACCATCATGGTCTATAAATTACCGTATTTATCGCGACAGGAGATAGAAGCGATGTTTGGATTGCCCGAGTTAAAACAAACCCGGTACTTTCAAGAAGTCGCCGCCGAAGCTGAGGAAAAAGGCAAGCGAGAAGGCAAGCTAGAGGGTAAGCTGGAATCCGTCCCTCGGTTATTGGCGCTGGGATTGAGCGTGGAACAGGTGGCGGCGGCTTTAGAGTTGGATGTGGAGCGGGTTCTCGAAGCCGCACAAGCTTCCTCTAATCCCGATAATTCTGAATAAAATAGCCGGGAAATCGCGATCGCGCGCATTTTTATATCGGGCGATCGCCAGTCAAAGTGTGCCGCTAAAATGTGGGTACACTCAAGGGCAAGTTAGCCGATAAAACCGGATGGGGTAAGAATATTCTGGTGTCGAATAACAAACAATTGTCGCCTCGCTGAGCGAAACGGTTGACAAGTAAATTGAAAGCGGTTAAGCTAGGTCTGTAAAACCCAGCTATTTGAGGAGGCTGCAACACTATGAACGAATACACGGGGATTGCCGATTACTACGATCTGTTGATGACCAGTGGCTATTATAACCACGAAAAAATTGCCAAGCAAATCGCGGATATAGTATCCCCAGAGCAAAGCATCATTGAAATTGGCGTGGGAACGGGTTTACTGTTGGAGAAACTGTTAGAACTCGAGCCGAATTACAAATTAACCGGCATGGATCACACCGCAGCTATGTTGGAAATTGCTCAAAAGCGATTGGGCGATCGCGCCAAACTGTTTGAAGCGGATATTCTTTCGATGTCGATTTCCGATCGCTTTGATGTTGCCATTTCTAACGGCGGGTTGGGTGCTTTTGTCGATTCGGGCAACGAGTTAGACTTTTATACACATTTAACTGACGATGAAAGTAACATAAAAGCGCTGCAAAATATTGCCAACTGCCTCAACAAGGGGGGGATGTTTATTATCAACATTCAAGGCGTTCACGATAATTATGACAAACCTTTAGCGGAAGGGATTGTCTACTCTCAGGACATTGTGGAATCTACCACAAAACCAGACTGTATTGAGAAAACCTTTTACTTTAAAAAAGGCGATCGCATCTTAGCAACGCAGCAACTTATTTACCGGATTTTCCAGGGAGAGGCGATTGCAGCGCTTTTCAATAAAGCCGGGTTTAAATTGTCAGGCAAAGATAAAAGCGGGCAGTTTTTCATTGCTTCTAAAATGTAAAAACCAAGGAA
Organism: Phormidium sp. CCY1219; assembly: GCF_035615515.1. GTDB lineage: Bacteria > Cyanobacteriota > Cyanobacteriia > Cyanobacteriales > Laspinemataceae > CCY1219. Next base: position 15,240 of record NZ_JAJENT010000825.1, on the reverse strand, counting down.
ATGGCTCTTAGGGCGGCGATCCGGGGTTCTGTTGGTTTTGGCGAACTGCAAAAACCCAATAAATTGCGTAAACCAGCGTAGGAGCTATCATCGCCGGAAGTGTTTCGATAACATTGTTAGACCAGTTGAGTCCAAATCGCCAGATTAAGGTAGTAGCGATCGCGACGACCATCATCGCGATCGCTACTATCGGATTGAGAGGCAACCGAAAAACCCGCACCAGCAGAAGCGGCCCAAAAGTAGACCCCAGGGTAGACCAACCCAACAGGGCTAACATAAAGACATTTTGATTGCCCGCTAAGGCGATCGCCAAAATTACGGCAGTTGCCGTCACGGTTCCGATTTTCGCCATTTTATACGAATGCGCGGCTTTGGGAAACAAATCTTGTGTCAACGCCGCCGAACAGGAGAGGATCTGGGAGTCTGTGGTGGAAATGACTGCCGCAAACAGTCCCGCTAAAATCACGCCCACCAACACGGCGGGTAACAGTTCTACTGACAGTAGAGGTAGTGCCAGTTCCGGATCTCTGCCTGCAACCATCAGTTGGGGCATCAACACCCGTGCCGTCAGCCCCACCCCGATCGCGGCTGCGGAAAAAAGCGTATAAGAGATTAAGTAGAGATTCCGAGACAATCCTATATTTTCGGCGGAGTCGATCGCCATTGCCCGGACGAGGATATGAGGTTGACCTAATACTGCCAACCCCGATGCCACCCAGCCCAAGACAAAGAAAAGCGTGCCAAACTCGAGATTGGAGGGAGAGGGATTCACGAGAAGCGGATCGATGCTTTCCAGTTGGCTCCACAGTTCCCCCACTCCGCCGCAAGCGGCAATAGAGAGAACTAACAGCCCCATCATGGCGAACATCATCACTCCCGATTGTGCCGCATCAGTCCAGATAGAGGCGCGAATGCCCCCGGAGAAACAATAGGCCACCACGATCGCCGCACCGAGAATAATCCCCCAAGAATAGTCCCAGCCGAACAGAACGTGCAGTGCTTTACTACCCGCCACCAGTTGCGCCGCAGAGTAGGTGCCGAGAAACGCCAGGGTCACGAATGCGGAGATAATAGCGATCGCCCGGTTGCCCTTTTGGTCGCCCGCGAGAAACCCACCCACAGTTTCGCAGGCGCTTTCCTCCGAGGCGACGCGCAATCGCTTGTAAACAAAGATCCAAGCCAGGGCATCTCCCAGCACCCATCCGATGGGCAACCAAGCTGCGGAAATGCCCACTTGGTAAGTATAACCAATTATGGCCGTGAACATGGCACCGCTGTGGGCTGTGGCGAAAGCGGAGAGAGCCGTCAGCCAGAAATTGACCGTGCGACTGGCAAGCAGATAATCCGCCGTCGTATTTGTCTTGCGGGTTGCCGAGTAAATACCGACTCCCGTAAACAGCAACAGAAACACAATGAAACTAATCGCAATCCAGATTCGATCCAGCACGGGTGTCCTCGTAAATTGTTGTACCTGCCTACCCAAACCTGCGGCAAGGAGACCCAAAAGCCTCAACCCCTGCCGAAGACGCGAGGGTGATTCTCGACTGAGCTTAACCGAGATTTCCTTAACTGTCAATCACACACAGTTGGCTGTGAAAATTACCCGCGCTGCTTGGATAACTTTTGCTTTAGAGCTAAAATTTTCTTCTCTCCCGAATGTTTTGTAAACCATGAAAATAAACAACTCATTTCATTGCAGGAGTAAGGTAAAATAGGAATTGGACAATATTTTTAGCCGTTCGGGATTTGGACAATGACCCTCAATAACCTCAAGCGATTTGGGCTGCTCTTGTGTTCGGGCCTGATGGTACTCGCCGGATTTTCCTCAGCGCCAGCTTTCGGGAGCGATTCCTCTCGCATTTCACAATTAGAAGCGGAAATTTTTACCCTGCGCTCGCAACTGAATCGACTGGAAAACGAAGTGTCGCGACTGCGCCGACAACGGCAGTTTACCCCCCAGATTTCGGCTTCCGAACCCACACCAGAACCCGCCACCACTCCCCGACCCAGACGCCCGCAAGACCTTACCCTGGAGGAGCAATTTGATAACCTTGCCATTTTAGCGATCGAACTGAAAGAACGGCTCACCGAGGTGGAAAATCGTCTGGATGAATTAGAAACGCAAATTGCCCCTTAAACCCCCCCGGGGACGGACCACTGCCTGGGATCCAGGGAAAATTCCTCGGCGATCGCTTTGCTCAAATTCCCCATTAATGGCATAATACCCACAGAGCTGCAAAACAGTTTATCGTTCGTTTTTGTAGAGGTTGGCAAAACATGCTCTCACCCTGGACGAGTTTAGTCACCGTTTCCGCCCTGATTCTGTATTTGGTCGTCACCATTAATGTGGGCGGAGCTAGAGCAAAATACAAAGTACCCCCGCCGCAAATGACCGGGGATCCGGACTTCGAGCGGGTGTTGCGCGTGCAGCAAAATACCCTGGAACAACTGGTGATTTTCCTGCCGGCTTTATGGCTGTTTTCTGTGTTCGTCAGTCCAGTTTGGGCGGCGGGCATTGGGGCGGCTTGGGTTGTGGGACGCGCGGTGTATGCTTGGGGATATTATCAAGCTGCCGAAAAGCGCACCATTGGCTTTGGAATTGGCTCGATTACCAGTCTAGTTTTGCTGCTTGGTTCTCTAATCGGCATCGTCTGGAATCTGATTAAAACCGGCAATATCCTGTAGAATTTGGCCGCTTGGGACTCGGGGAGTTGGCTACAGAAACGTCAAACTTTTTACCTCGCGTCCTACGGATTTTTATTGCTTTTTTATCCGGATAGTTTTATGTTGCAATGTCCCGTCTGCGATACTGAATACATGGAGGGAGAAACCCAGCGCTGTTCGGTGTGCGGGTGGGACTTGATTCCCCCACCGGACAGCAAATACAGCAAAGTGGGAAAAGCTTTCCTAGAAAAACAAAAAGTTCAGCTCGACTGGGCGAGAAAAATGTGGGTACGCTATCAAGCGATCGCGCAAGAAATGCAACACTCCAACTCAATGCCACCCCGGGGCGATCGCGCAGATTTATCTGAATTAAACTGGCGCTTTGACCAGCTCAAAGCCGAATTGGACCAAGCGAAAGAAGAACGACGCTATCTCCAGTCTCAATTAGATTGGGTAATGGCTCGCCTCGACCCCATCGACTTCGAGCAAATGCAACAGGTTCTCTGGCAATTATCCGCCCAGTTTAACCCTGACGCAACACCAGACTATTCTACCACAACTGACCCTTATTCTGCCACATCGGAAACCTATTATCCCACCTCCGAGGTAGGAATAGACTACAATAATTTGATGAAATTATTGTCAAAAGGGAAATGGAAAAAAGCCGATGAAGAAACCTGGGCGCTGATGCTTAAAGCCAGCGATCGCGAAGAAGAAGGGTGGCTGAGTGTAGAGGATATCCACGCTTTTCCCCCCACGGATTTAATTGCTATCGATTGGGTGTGGGAAGAATATAGTTATGGTCAATTTGGCTTCAATATTCAGCAGCAGATTTGGGAGAGTGTAGAAGGGGATTACACGGCATTTTGCGATCGCGTGGGATGGCGGGTGCAAGGAAACTGGTTGTATTATGACGAACTGAGGTTTTCTCTGGATGCGCCGGCGGGACATTTGCCCGCGATCGGGTGGCGAAAACGCCCTTGTTACGGTGTAGGAAAAGTCACCGCACAGGAAAGTGTCACCGGTTTATTGCAATTATTTAACGCCCTTCGTTCATAACCTTTAATCCCGTTCCCAGCCCGAAGCTGGGAACGGTTTTGTGGGAAACAGTTACCCAGCTATGGGGTTAAGCTAGCCGCTTTTTGAACTTCACCCAAATTGAACAAAAATGGAACGCCAGGAGAGTCGCCTCCTAACACCAAAACGTTGGGCATTTGGGCACCGCCCTCGCGCCACGCTTCGATCGCTTCTTTTTGCAGTACCAATTGGCCCCCTTGGGCTTTCAGGGTTTCGGCTAACAGGCGCTGCGCTTCCGCCTTCCCTTGGGCGCGATTGATTTCTGCTTGCGCTTCTTGTTCCGCTTCCCGGGCAATATAAACCGCTCTTTGTGCCCGTTGTTCGGCAATTTGCTTGTCTTCAACCGCGTTTGCAAACTCGGTAGAAAAATTCAAATCGATCACACTGGTATCGAGTACGATTACCGCATATTTTTTCAAGCGCTCGCTCAACGCCATATCGAAATCTTGCTTCAATTCATTCCGTTTCGTGATCGATTCTTCTGCAGTTCTTCTGGCTGCCGCTATTTTAAAAGATTCCTGGGTTTGTGGCGCGATAATTTTCGACACCAGATTTTCCAGGGTTCCTTGAGTTCTGCGAACATTCACCACCTGGGTCGGATCCAGGCGAAAGTTAATCGCAAATCGCGCCGTGAGATCTTGTAAATCTCGGGTGGCACTCTGCGCGGGCACCTCAAACTTTTGCACCGTCACATCATAAACATCCACTTTGGAAATCAAAGGCGGCTTGATGTGGATACCTTCGAGTAACGCGCCATCCCGGGCTTTCCCCAGGATGCTGATTACGCCGGCTTCCCCGGGGTTGATAATCACAAACGAACTCGAGGCGACGAGGATCAGTACCGCCAGTACAATCCCGCCCAAAATCGCTTGCCAACTCTGCCCGTACTTACTCTTCAAGCTGTAATCTCCTTTGCGTGTTTACTTTGGCTGCTCCTTCTAGACTAGCAGAGTATCTCCTCGGAAGGCACTGCCCATCTGCACCCCTGGATATTCTAGCATTCGAAATTTTAAATCACTCTCCCCATCGGCGATCGCATTTTATTATTTTTTAGGGCATAAGCGATTAGCCATTGAATTGGGTGACAGCTTACGCTTATTAGAATACCGATTCCTGGGGAACTCGCCGCCAAAGTTTGATTCATTTTTTCTTGCTTTTCGCACCGTTTGTCTTGTTATCTGTGGCGATTTCTAGTTACGGTATCCCGTCACAAGATACCCATCCCATTCCCGGGTTACTGGGGTGAGTTTTCCTGTCTGTGGGCGTTCCTTTTTTCGGGGTCTCACCAGTGCGCCACTGGTGCAAAAATAGTGGGGTAACAGGGGAGTTTCCCCATAGCCATCATCCCTCGCTCTTAAGTAAAATTGTTTTTTAAATAACATCATTGCCCCGGGAGACCACTGCAGCGCCCCGGAAAGGCGATCGCCAGTCTGTGTCCCCACCCGCCGCTTTCCCGGGGACAGGTGAGGCAAACCGCCCTAACCGCCATTGCGAAATATTTGTTAACACTAAAAGCAGAACAGACAAGTGCGTAGATAACCATGACCGAAAAAAATCAGGCCAAATGGGATGCAGGCAGGTTCTTCAAAACCCTGTCTTATTTCGGGATTATTCCCTTTCTCGGAAACATTCGCTGGTTGCAAAAACTGCTAACTGGCGGTAAAAATACAGTCAGCACCCCGGAAACCCCGGGGGTGATTCTGGTGGCGGGTGCCACTGGTGGCGTGGGTAAGCGCGTGGTGCGAAAACTCCAACAACGGGGCTATCAAGTGCGATCGCTGGTCAGAGATGCGCGGCGCGGGCGGGAAATCCTCGGCGATCGGGTGGATTTGGTGGAAGCAGATATCACCCTCCCCGAAACCCTGAGCGATCGCCTCCTCAAAGATGTGAAAGCGGTGATTTCTTGCATCGGAACCCGCGTGCAACCGGTGGAAGGCGATACCCCCACTCGGGAAAAATACTATCAAGGCATCAAGTTTTATCTCCCCGAAGTGGTGGATACTCCGGAAATGGTAGAATACCACGGCATTCAAAACCTCTTAGATGCCACTCGCTCTCAACTCTCCCGCTTCGGCAATCCAGATGAAAAAATTATCTTTGACTTTAGAAAACCCACCCAAGATTTAAAAGAAACTTGGGGTGCGTTAGATGATATCGTCATGGGTGGCGCAAGCGAAAGTACCGTGCGATTGGTGGATGAAACCGCCTTTTTCTCCGGGTATGTTTCCACTGCCAATTCCGGCGGGTTTGCCTCGGTTCGCACCCGCAATTTCGAGCCACCATTGGATTTATCCGACTACGAAGGCATCGATTTGCGCGTGAAAGGTGATGGCAAGCGCTATAAATTTATCCTTCGCACGGATCCGAAATGGGATAGCGTTTCTTACTGCTATTCTTTCGATACGGTTCCCAATATTTGGTTTACGGTTCGCATTCCTTTTTCGGAATTTATCCCGGTCTTTCGGGCAAAAACCTTACAAGATGCCGGCCCGTTAGACTCCTCTCAAATTCGCTCGGTGCAAATCATGCTGAGTAAGTTTGAATACGATGGGGAACTCAATCAGAATTTTAAACCGGGCGTGTTTCAATTGCAAATCGAATCGATGAAAGCCTATGGCGGGCAAAAATTACCTCGGTTCGTTCACGTGAGTTCGGCGGGGGTGACTCGTCCGGGTCGTCCGGGACTGAATTTAGAAGAAGAACCGCCAGCGGTGAGAATGAATGACCAATTAGGCGGGATTTTAACCTGGAAATTGCGCGGGGAAGAGGCGATTCGCTCGAGTGGGATTCCCTACACGATCGTCCGCCCTTGTGCCCTGACGGAAGAACCGGGCACTCAGCGGTTAACCTTCGAGCGAGGGGATACGATTAAGGGGAAAGTGAATCGCGAAGATATCGCCGAATTGTGCGTGCAAGCGTTAGACATTCCCGCTGCTTGCAATGTGACCTTTGAGGTGAAAGAAGGCGATAGCGGTCATCCGCCGGGGGATTGGACGGGTCTATTTTCCGACCTGCAACGCGATCGCGAGTTGGTCTCTTAGCCATTAAGCGAACGATTTTACCTCACTTGCGGGACAGTATCGCAAGTGAGGTAACTGCTTTTTGCCTCCCTCGCACTTCTCCGGGCGCGGGATTTGGGTCATTTTCCTTTGGGGACTCTGGAGGCGGAGCCTCCGAGGGGGCGTTCCCAGGCTGAGCCTGGGAACGAGTTTAACGAGTTTATATATGAGGGGGGTTCCCAGGCGGTCGCCTGACCTGGAGGCGGAGCCTCCGAGGGGGCGTTCCCAGGCTGAGCCTGGGAACGAGTTTAACGAGTTTATATATCAGTTTAATTTTATACATATAGGCGGTTTCTCACAGTAAGGCTGCCAAGCCACAAAAGTAGCATTTGTAACATCCCAAGCGCGATCGCGGTGGGTGCAAAATTCCTGCAAGCCCGATCGCTTTTCCCGCGATCGAGACTAGCATCGCAACATTTGTTTACACGCTGGCCTAGAGTAAATCCGCCTGCGGGGGGATGTTTTTCCGGCAAAATCGAACAATCCTAACTAAAGGAGGAGCAGAACTCGCGCCGAGACTTCTGCTATTCCCGCTTCGGTTTTTCCCGTGGCGCTTTTTCCATAGATTGATAACGAGCGAGGTAGCTACGATGTTACAAAATGCACAAAGCCTGCTGGAACTGGAGGTGGGGTCATTTTTGGCCCAAGTTCCAGTGGAGGTGGTACCGGAAACCCCAGAAAAAACCTCGGTCTTATTTGAAGGGCCGCAATTTTTTGTGGCCTTAATTGCCGGGGTTGTTTTGGCGTTTGGGTTTCAACTGTTGCTGACGAATCTTTCCGTCGCCACTGGGATTTCTGCCCTTGGGGGCAACTCCAAGTCAAATCAGCAATCAAATAACCAAAATCAGTCCAATAACCCGAATCAATCCAACCAAACCATTGGCGGGACGATTCGCAAAATCGAGACCGCCGTGGGGGCGTGGACCCTAATCACCGTCACCATCGCCTTATTTTGCGCCGCATTACTAGCCGTCAAACTCAGCTTGATCGTCAGTATCGGGTTGGGTGCGATTGTGGGTTTGGTGATTTGGGGGACATACTTTTCCCTGCTGGTGTGGGTGAGTTCCACCACAGTGGGGTCGTTAGTGGGTTCGGTGGTGAATACCGCCACCTCGGGCTTTCAAGCGATTGTGGGCACCGCAACCGGGGCGATCGGTGCCAAAGCCGCATCCCATCAAATGGTCGCCACGGCGGAAGCGGCTGCATCGGCGGTTCGTCGGGAAATCGGTTCGGCGATCGATCCGGCGGAAATTCGCGAAAACCTGGAAGATTACATTGCCAGTTTAAAACCCGCCGCCCTCGACGTGGGAAACATCCGCCAAGAATTTGAAAGCTTGCTCAACGAACCGGAATTTAAGCAAATTGCCACAGAAGGGAAACTCCCGGAACTCGATCGCCAAACCTTTGTAAATGTGGTGAGTTCCCGCAGCGATTTATCGAAACGGGATGTGAATCGGATCGCCGACCAATTGGAGAACACCTGGCATAAAGCAAAGCGCCAATTGCAGCCGCGAGATTGGATGGGAGAACTGATCGAGTATATTAAAGAAGCCTCACCGTCGGATTTAATTTCCGACAAACTCGAAGAAAAAATCGATCGCGTCATTTACGAAATGCGGGCGCGCCGCAAAGCGCAACAGCCGGGAATGATGCAGCAAGGCATGCAATTGGCATTTCACAGTGTGCTAGCTGTGGCGATGGGTCGCCAGGACCTCTCGGATTTAGATGTAGAAAAAATCACTGACAAACTGAAGGACGCGAGAGCTCGCGTCAGCGACCAAACCGATAAGGTATCGCGTCAGATTCAGGGGGAAGCAAAAGAACCCTATAGCATTTTGCGCGCCGATATCGAAAATTACGTGCTAAATAAATACTCTTGGCAAATGACGCCGGAAACGGTAAACCGGGAGTTTCGAGAAGTGCTCTACGACCCAGAAGCTTCGCCGGGATTGATTCGCGCGGAATTAGAGCGCATTCGCCGAGGAGATTTCGTTGAAATGCTGGCCTCGCGCGGGGTATTTACCCAAGCCAGAATCCAAGAAATTGCCAGCATCCTGGAAGCGGTGCGCGTGGAGGTATTATACACCGTTGCCGCTGCAGACGAGCGCATCAAAGCCGAAGAACTGCGATTTGAGGTGGAACAATACCTGCGCTACAGTCCCAAGGAAACCCTCAAACCGTCGGATATCGAGCGGGATTTCAAACATTTGCTCGAAGATCCGGATGCGGACTATCGGGAAATGCGCGATCGCTTGGCGCAGTTAGATCGCCCATTGTTTATCGATATCTTCCGCGATCGCAAAGATTTGACCCGCGATGAAGCCGCAGAAATGCTCGCCGCCCTCGATCGCACTCGCGACTTGGTATTGGAAGAGTCGAAAGGAACCCAAGAAGCGGCGCAAGCCAATATCGACATGCAGTGGAACAAGGTAGAGGATTACCTGCGCTCTACCGGAAAGGAACAACTCAGTCCCGAAGGCATCAAGCGCGATTTGCAAACCATGCTGGATAACCCGCAGGCGGGACTGTGGGCGCTCAGAGCGCGTCTGTCGCGCTTCGATCGCGATACGCTGGTGAAGCTGCTCTCGCAACGCCCGGAGTTGAGCGAAGACCAGGTGAACGAAATTGCCGATACGGTGGAACATTCTTGGTTCCGCGTGGCTCACGCACCGCAAATGTTGGCCGGGAAAGCCAAGGAGCGCTACGATCGCGCAGGCGAAGCGATCGCCGATTATCTGCGATCGACCGGGAAAGCAGAACTCAATCCGGACGGGATTCAGCGCGATTTGCAAAAACTCATGCAAGACCCGCAAGCGGGTGCTTCTGCTATTCGCGATCGCCTCGCACAGATGGATCGCGATACCTTGGTACAACTGCTCTCTCAACGGGATGACTTGAGCGAGTCGGAAGTCAATGACGCGATCGACCAAGTGCAATCTTCGATTCGTCAGGTTATCAAGGCACCTCGCCGCGTCGCGACTCGGGTGCAGCAACAAACGATGGATTTCGAGCAGGCGCTGGAAGATTACCTGCGCAACACGGGCAAAGTGGAACTCAACCCGGAAGGCATCAAGCGCGATGTGCAGTTGTTGATTGCCGATCCGCGTCTGGGGGCGAGCAATTTAGGCGATCGCCTCTCTCATATGGATCGCACCACCCTGGAAGCGTTGTTGGCGCAGCGCGATGATATCTCCGAGGCGGAAGCGAAGGAAATCGTGGATCGGATTATGGCCGTGCGCGATAAATTCGTGGCACAATTGCAGAAGGTGCAGAATCGCATTCAGTCTGCGATCGATGCTATTTTGGCTCGCATCCGCAATTATCTCAATTCTCTGGAGCGCCCGGAACTCAACTATGAGGGAATCAAGCGCGATGTTCGCACTTTGTTTGACGATCCGGAAGCGGGATTTGATGCCCTGCGCGATCGTCTCAGTCAGTTCGATCGCGATACCCTGGTGGCGATTATGAGCTCTCGCGACGATATCTCCGAAGCTGACGCCAACCGCGCGATCGACCAAATCGAAAAGGCCCGCAACAGCGTGCTGCGTCGCGCCGAACGCTTCCAAATGGAAACCCAACGCCGCCTCGAAGACCTGAAGCGAGAAGCCGAACATCAAGCGGAAGAAACCCGCAAATCCGCATCTGTTGCCGCTTGGTGGCTGTTCTTCACCGCTTTGGTTTCCGCCGCCGCCTCCGCCGGTGCCGGCGCGATCGCTGTGGCGATTTAACGTTTCCTTCTCTCTTTTCTCTTTTTCTTCCCTTATCTATCTCACCCCTCTGCAGCTACAGAGGGGTTTTTTCTTCCCGGCAAACATTGTTCTATTCTCCCCCTGATGCAAAACCCGATGCTGGCTTTTGTCAGCCGGGTTATGTATAGTTCTGCCGTCACTGCACCGTCGAAACATGAGATTGCATGACGCGCCCCCCCTCATCTAACTTTTCTGCAAGGGAGGGTTGACAGTTGAAATGCTTTCGGTGTAGACTTAAATATCGCCCTCGACCATCGATGGCGGCTAAATCGAGATCGATCCATTCTTAATGCTTTTCAGGAGTAGAAAATATGTCTGAGCTTGTCCGAATCGATTCCCAAAATTCTTTACATCCATCCAGCAAGGAACAGCCAGAGGGTCGGCTTGAATGATGAGTTTATCCGGAAATAAAACCGTACTTCCTCGGTGTTCCTTGCTCTTAACCAGCAATACACTTCGAGGAAACATCGGCAATGAACCTAAAGCAATTAGGTTGGAATTCTTTTTTTGAGGAAAATTTTGCCAGCTATCAACGGGAAGGATATCTGGCGGGGCGAGTGGCGATCGCCTATAAAAATACCTACTTTCTCTACACCGAAACGGGAGAGTTATTGGCAGAAATCGCCGGTAAGCTGCGCTATGGCGCGACGCAAAGCGAGGATTTTCCCGCCGTGGGGGATTGGGTAGCAATTCGCCCATCGCCAGGAGGGAAAAACGCGATTATCCACCATATTTTGCCGCGCCAAAGCAAATTTTCCCGCAAAGTTGCCGGGGGGAAAACGAAAGAGCAAATCGTGGCGAGTAATATCGACCGGGTGTTTATCGTGTCGGGATTGGATCGCGATTTCAATCTGCGACGGATCGAACGCTATTTGATTTTAGCCTGGGAAAGTGGTGCTAATCCGGCGATCGTGTTGAATAAAGCGGATTTGTGCGTCAGCATCGGGGAACGAATTGCGGAGGTGGAAGCGATCGCGCCGGGGGTACCGATTGTGGTCGTTAGTGCCCTGTCGGGCAGCGCCGTGGAACAATTGCACCCCTATCTGCAACCCGGAGATACTGTCGCCTTACTCGGTTCCTCGGGGGTGGGCAAGTCTACCCTCGCCAATCAGTTACTCGGAACTTTGGCGCAAAACGTGCAAGCGGTGCGCGAAAGTGACGGGAAAGGACGACATACTACCACCCATCGCGAATTGATGCGTTTACCCACAGGTGGAATGCTCATCGATACGCCGGGAATGCGCGAAATCCAAATGTGGTCGAGCGATCGCGGATTGCAAGAAACCTTTGAGGATATCGAACTTCTCGCGCAACAGTGTCGTTTTCGCGATTGCCAACACGATCGCGAACCCGGTTGTGCATTACGAGCGGCGATCGAAAACGGTACCCTAGATGAGCAGCGGTTCCTCAGCTATCAAAAGCTGCAAAAGGAACTGCACTACCTGTCTGCCAAGCAAAACCAAAATGCCTCTCTTGTCGAGAAAAAACGCTGGAAACAAATCCACAAACAGAGAAGAAAGATGGGCAAAAAGCGGTGATTTATACGTAGTTCGGCTGAGAGTGGCGAATTAAAATCGCGCCGAGGCAAAAGCTTGTGTCTGCCTAAGCGGACTAATTCTACCGAACCGACGCTCTAGGGCACCCCCCGAGGTTTGGGGGGTGCTTTTGGCAGTGGGGAAAGTAGAGGGCGCGCCTCACTTATTTCGTATCTTCCTCTTCGGCATACTCCTCAACATAGTCTTCGTCGTACTCGGCATCTCCATTGTCATCATGGGTGTGTCCCACGGAGTTGGCGGACACCACCGCACCGAGTTCCAGTTGTTCGCGCACCTTTTGCTCGATTTCTTTTGCGATTTCTGGATTGTCTTCGAGATACTGTAGGGAGTTGTCGCGCCCTTGGCCGATATTATCGCCATTGTAGCTATACCAAGCCCCCTTGCGGATAATCACGCCGGTTTCTTCCGCTAAGTCCATCACGCAACCCATATTGGAAATGCCTTTGCCGAAGAGAATGTCAAACTCGGCAATTCTAAAGGGGGGCGCGATTTTATTTTTGGCGACTTTCACTTTGGCGCGGATCCCGAATTCTGAGGATGCTTTTTTCAGGGTTTGAATCCGCCGAATGTCGAGGCGAACTGAGGCATAGAACTTCAGGGCGTTACCCCCGGTGGTGGTTTCGGGGTTGCCGTAACCGCCAATTTTTTGCCGCAACTGGTTGAGGAAAATCACGGTACAGGAAGATTTGCCGATGTTTCCGGTAATTTTCCGCAAGGCGTGACTCATCAAGCGCGCTTGCAAGCCAATCGTGGGATCCCCCATTTGTCCTTCGATTTCCGCGCGCGGTACCAGGGCCGCTACCGAGTCGATCACCACTAGATCTACTGCAGAAGAACGGACTAACTGATCGGCGATTTCCAGGGCCATTTCGCCAGTGTCGGGTTGCGAGACGAGCAGGTTTTCGATATCCACGCCTACACTGGAGGCATAGGTGGGGTCGAGGGCGTGTTCTGCGTCTACGAAAGCGGCAACGCCGCCAGATTTTTGTACTTCGGCGAGGGCGTGCAATGCTAAAGTAGTTTTACCTGCACTCTCGGGTCCGTAAATCTCGATCACCCGACCTTTGGGCAAACCCCCACCTAGGGCTAAGTCGAGGGTGAGCGCCCCGGAGGGGATCGTCTCCACTTTCATTTTGGTGGCATCTCCGAGGCGCATGATCGCCCCTTTGCCAAAGTTGCGCTCGATTTGGGAAAGCACTACTTTTAGGGCTTTTTCTCTGTCGGAGTTTACCGAGGTTTGTGTAGCCATTCTCTTAGTTGGGATTCATCTGGACTGGGCATGTTGATTATCTATTCTACATGACCGGCTCGGGGTTGGGGGGGATCTGGGACGGATAAATGTTAATTAAATCTTAAATCCGCTTGATTGGTCTGGTTTTGCGGGATAATCCGAAATGGCTAGAAGCTTGCCGGGGCAGAGGGTGTGGTAAGTTGGACGGAAGGTTCAATTGTTGAATTTAAACTGTAAAAGAGTGGCTGATGATGGATGCGATCGCCGATAACCTGATGCTGGATAATGCGTTGTCTGTGGCAGGGTTGAGTGCCTACATTAAAGATTTATTGGAACTGGACAAGCAATTGCGGCAGGTGTGGGTGATGGGGGAAGTCTCTAGCGCGCGATCGCATCGCAGTGGGTTGTTTTTTACGTTGCAAGAACCGGATGGTAGTGCGGCAATCCGCTGTGTGGTGTGGGGTTCTCAGTTGCAAAAATTGGTGCAGGTGCCGGAAATTGGGGAACAGGTGTTGGTGTTGGCTAGCATTCGCCTGTATCCGAAGCGGGGAGATTATCAGCTTAATGTGTGGCAGGCGTTTCCGGCGGGGGAAGGGTTGCAGGCCCTGCGCTATCGGCAACTGCGATCGCGTCTGGAGGCGGAGGGATTATTCCACCCGGACCGCAAGCGCCCCCTCCCGCCGCACCCGCAAACCTTGGCGGTGGTCACCTCCCCGCAAGCGGCTGCCTGGGGGGATATACAACGTACCTTGCGGCAACGGTATCCGGGGTTGCGGGTGCTGCTGTCGCCGGCGACGGTGCAAGGAGAACAAGCGCCGGCATCCATCGCCCGGGCGATCGCGCGGGTAGAAGGGGACGATCGCGCTGAGCTGTTGATTTTGGCGCGGGGTGGGGGTGCCTCTGAGGATTTGGCTTGTTTTAATGATGAAGGCGTGGTGAGAGCGATCGCCTGTTGTTCCATTCCCGTGATTACCGGCATCGGTCACCAACGGGATGAATCTTTGGCGGATTTAGTGGCCGACGTTTGTGCCCACACGCCCACAGCGGCGGCTGAAATGGCGGTGCCGGAATTAGCGAGTTTGTCCGCACAACATCAGCAACGAGTGGTTGCTTTAAAAGCGGCAGGATTGGCAAGGTTCGAGCGCGAAGCAGAGGCACTCCACATGCTGCGATCGCGCTTGGGGCGTTTACCGTTGTCCCAACACCTGCAGCAACATCGTCAAGCCCTGCACTGGCAGGAAAAACGCTTGGTGCAGGTGACTTCCGAGCAATTGCGGAACGCGCGCATGCACTGCCAAATGCTGCGGCATACACTCCACAACCTCGACCCGCAGAGGGTGCTACAACGAGGCTACGCGGTGGTGAGAACCGAATCGGGGGCGATCGCCCGCAGCAGCGCCCAGCTAGCACCCGGAGAAGCCCTCTCGCTCCAACTTGGGGAGGGTCGGGTTAAGGTGCAAATTACTGAGATTCTGGAATAAGGGCGATCGCAAACCCCCCTGCATCCCTGGTTTACTTTTTGTAATTCTTAGGGGTTGACAAAAGTAAGGCAATGTGGTAATAGGCGGAAAGAAAATCGCGATCGCCTGTGTGGAGCAAAAGCGGCGATCGGCACTGTCCTATGACTCAGAACCCAGTTCGCGCACTCGTTGTACGGATAAACCCGTGACGCCAGCAATCTGTTCGAGTGACATCCCACTCCGAACTAAATTCAGTGCCACTTGCTCTATCCCCTCCTGAAGACCCTCCTGAAGACCCTCCTGGCGACCCTCCCGGCGACCCTCCTGAAGACCCTCCTGGCGACCGAGTTCTTGACCTCTCTCTATCCCTTCGCGCAGACCCGCTTCGCGACCTTCAGCTAAAATCTCTTGATACATGGATGATTCCCGCATGATGTCCCTCCT
>NZ_JAJENT010000824.1:0-2174 GCF_035615515.1 Phormidium sp. CCY1219 | reverse complement strand
GCGTGAGGCACTTAGGCGGGTCAGCTACCTAAATTAACGAGGCACGAAGCCCCGCTACTTCAGAGCGGGGTGCTGACTCGATACATTTCTTCGCTATTTTCCCTGCCAGTAAAGTTGATAACATTCGCTCCCATCTTGAGACAGTCTCGGGCTACTTCCGGGTAATAAGTTTCGATAGAGGTTACCACCCCTTCGTTGCTTAATGTCTCCAGAATAGGTTCCAGTAGATTATTTTGTTGGGATTCATCGGATCTTTGTGTATTTGGGGAACTCGCTTCTACTCCGATATCCACGATGTCCGCCCCTTGAGCTGTTAAAACCTTGCCGCGACGAATCGCTTGTTCTGGGTTATAACAAATCGAGTCTTTCCACCAAGAATCCGTAGAAAGATTCATCACGCCCATCAAGGCTGTTTTTGAATTAAAGTTAAATTGTTTATGGCCTATGGCAAATTCTACTACTCGTACATTGTAGTCTTCTTTATGTTTGGCGTAGATTTCGTAGATATCTTCCAGGGTCAGCATTTTGAATCTCTTATCCTCCAAAATAGTAATTTCACTTCAAACCACAATTTTCCAGTCTTTCTATTCTACACCTATTTCGGCAGTTTCGGCAAAACTACAACCTCCAGCCCCCGGCAACTTCCAAAACTTGTCCGGTGATGTAATCGGATTGCGGATTGATAAAGAAACCCACCGCATTGCTGAGTTCTTCTAAGGTGGCCGGTCTTTGGGTTGGCAAGAGGGGAATCGTTTCCTCTAAGCCCACGGAATTTTCTGCCACTCCTGGCGAAACCACATTGGCGGTAATGTTGTGTTTCGCTAACTCTTTCGCCAGAGACTTCGTATAAACAATAATCCCGGTTTTCGCAATTCGATAGGCTGACTGTTCGTCATCTGCAATCGAATGTTGGGCACTGGCAAATGCAAAGTTGACGATCCGTCCCCAACCGGCTTCTTTTAGGTAAGGAATTGCCGTTTGAGTCACGTAAAATGTGGCATTGAGATTGGAATCGAGCATCTCATGCCACTCTTTTATAGAAGTTTGCCCGATCGCCTTTTCCAAATAGTTACCCACATTATTGACAACTACTGATAAGCCGCCGAGTTCTTTGGCTGCATTTTCCACTAGCAATTGCGCCGCTTCGGGTTGGGTAATATCGGCTTGTAGGGCAACGGATTTTACTCCCCACTTCGCTGCTTCTTGACTGGCTTTTTTGGCCGCTTCGGCACTTCTGTTGTAGTGAAAGGCTACATCAAATCCTTTACTGGCCAAATCCAGCGCGATCGCCTTCCCAATTCCCACTGCCGATCCGGTGACTAACGCTTTTTTAAACATGGTTATTGCCCCCTAGATTGTCATTCAAATCGTTAATTTCCCTGTGAATATAGTCCTCAACTAATACCCGGGTGTAGGTATTGAGAGGATAGTCTAAAGCCGCTTCCGGACTCACCCATGCCCACTCGACAATTTCTTCGTTGGGCGCGATCGCCTCTTTCTCTGAAAAGGCATAATAATTCACCATGATAAAATGGGCTTCATACAAAAACTGCGGGTCTCGCACCGCTTCTTGCAGCAACCCGAAGCGGATGTGGCTCAACTCTAACCCCACTTCTTCTCGAAATTCTCTTTTCAGTGCGGTTTCTAGGCTTTCCCCCCACTCGACTTTCCCCCCCGGTACTCCCCAGGTTCCCTTCCATTTTGTGGTTTTGACAATTAACACGCGCCCACTGGAATTTGCAACCAGTGCGCCTACAGTGGTCAAGGGAAATTGTTTCTGACGCGATAAGGGTTCGATTGGGGTTGCTTGTGGCATTTCGATCGCAGGAAATAGGGTGGTAAAGCGATTTGATTCGCTTACGGGTCAATTTTTCACCTTACCACAAAATTGGCTTGCGTGCTTTTAGGTTATTTGCCCTTTCGCGCGCGGTGGATTGCCCTACATGGATTTGTTCAAAGCAAGCCCGCGTGATAAGTCTTTACAGTCGATTGGGGAACCGGGCATCGGTGGTGTATTTGGCAGGGGTTGACTCGCGAATCGTCTTCACCACCGGACCTCTAGACCCCGCAGAAGAAGGCGATCGCGGTGGGTGCCCTAACTGTTCGAGAGGTGCCTCAAAATCATTCAACCCCGGAAGGAAAACGAGCGATCGCCGGCATGTCAGCTTGCGGTC
>NZ_JAJENT010000823.1:0-358 GCF_035615515.1 Phormidium sp. CCY1219 | reverse complement strand
CGGCGGGGAAGCTATTTTTGAGCGGGGCACGATGCAATCAAAGCATTGCGCATAAGTCCTGCCTGCCGCCACGGTCTCATTCTAGCAGATGCCTCCAGTTTTGTCAAGGGGGGAGACAACAATTGCAGCGGCGGGAAACGGAATTTCGCGCGATAGATAAATGGGGTAAGGATGTTTTACCCCAGTTCAAATTCGAGAGTTGGAGAATTGCAATCCGGGACAACTGGATAACTGGAAGATGGGATATTGCTGATTTATCCACTGGGTAGTAGAGGCAACTTTTTTTAAAGGCGGGAAAGCTATTTTTGAGCGGGGCACGATGCAATCAAAGCATTGCGCATAAGTCCTGCCTGCCGCC
>NZ_JAJENT010000822.1:0-1918 GCF_035615515.1 Phormidium sp. CCY1219 | reverse complement strand
CGTAGGGCTTAGGCTGGTCAGCTACCTAAAGTCAGGGGCTAGAAGCCCCGTCTCTTTAGAGCGGGGTGCTGACAGCTGTGCTTAGAGGTTCTAGGTGGTCGGTTGTTGTTTAGAATGGACTGGCGATCGAAAACCAGGCTCAGTCAAATAGTGTATCGTTTTCTTTACGAAACTGCACCAGAGGTTGCGGCCCATGCCTCTGGGGTGTAGGTTTTCATGGTTAGGGCATGAATTGCTTCGCTCGACATTGCGTCTTGTAAAGCACCATAGACTAACTGGTGCTGTCGCACCCGGGGTATCCCTTCAAAGTCAGGAGACACCACTGTTAGTTGATAGTGGTCGCGGGTGCCGGTCAAGTCTTCAACCTGCACTTGGGCGTCAGACAATTTGGCCTCAATCATGGCCTTCACCTGCTCCGGGGTAACCATTCCTAACTCCTATCTGTACGACATATGGCTTACTTTACTCTAACGTTAGATGGGCGATCGCGGCCCATTCCCCGAAAATGAACCGTAGGGCACCCAGTTGGAGCGCCCTAACATCGGGGTCTCGAGATTTTTATCCCCCGGAAGAGTTCGAGGATGCGGGGGCGGCGGGATAGGGGGACTCGACAAATCCCAGTTCCCATAATTGCTGATAGGCTTTTTTGCCCAAATCCCGGGTGGGTTGCTGAGAGCGAATAATCTGAATCAATAACGGCACTGCCAATTCGGGACGATTTTGCGCCCGATGGACGATCGCCAGTTCGTAGGTGGCCAAATCCCGCATTTCCGCACTTTCTACTGCCGATTGTCGCTGACTTTCGGCTATCCGGTTGTCAATGCCGGTAAAGCTATCGTATAGCTGTTGATGAAAATTAGAAAGCTGATTGAAAATCTCGCGCGATTGTTGCAGTTTGCTCACGGCTTGTTCGTAATTTTCGCTCTGAGCGGCTGCTCTGGCTTCTTCAATCAACCGTTGGCCCCCTTCCATGCTCAGAAGGCTGTTCTGTGTTTCTAACGGACGAGTAACCTCTGAATTCTCCGAGTTCTCGGCGGGAATCGCGGGATTGACCGCTTCGGTTTGTTCCGGGGGGGAGACGCTCTCCTGGGGTACCGATTCGGTTGGGGCATTGGTGGGTAGGTTGAGGGTTTCGCCTGGTTGGTTTGGCGAGTCCATGCGATCGAATCCGTCGGGTTGCGGGGAATCTTGCCCGCGCACCGGAGAAATAGGCAGCAAGGTTAACCCTGCTATCAGAGGTACGGAGAAGAAACCCGCTAAATTCAGCGGGGAAACGTTCTGAGATAATCCCATAAAGTACCTTTGCGTGTGGGGAGAAAACGGAGTGAATGAAAACTTCGGGTATCTTAACATTGTCATGTCCCCCAAGGATTGATAAAATTAGGCGCTTCACGGATAAAATCGCGATCGCGCTGTGTCAATTCTTTTCCCTGCCTTCATTGTCGCCGAGAACCCGTTCAAAAAAAGCACCCGCTCCCTTAGGGCTGAAGGACTGGAAAATATATAGTCTATCGCATCATCGGCCATCCCTGGGGACAACCCGAAACACCCACCGTTTTCATACTCAATCTGACTTCTTCTGATAATTCCGGGGTTCCCCAGACAAATTTTCCTCCAAATTTTCCCCTTCCTAAAAATATTGTTCTCCTGGAGTAGCGCACGAGGGGTGACGGGTTCTCCTCTGCTGCATCGAGTCCCGATGGGGCGATATCCTCCTCGGTGAAGCGCAATTTAAAGCTGTGGCTATGCAATCAAAGCATTGCGCATAAGTCCTGCCTGCCGCCACGGTCTAATTCTAGCAGATGCCTCCAGTTTTGTCAAGGGGGGAGACAACTTTTTAACGGCGGGGAAGCTATTTTTGAGCGGGGCACGATGCAATCAAAGCATTGCGCATAAGTCCTGCCTGCCGCCACGGTCT
>NZ_JAJENT010000821.1:0-294 GCF_035615515.1 Phormidium sp. CCY1219 | reverse complement strand
AAAGCACCTCCCCCACGGTAGCGACTGGTCATCAATCCGTGAAGCGGGGAGGAAAGGTGGTTAAGCCTGAGTCTAAAGCAGGTACCCCATCGAGCAAGTGTCTATGGATAGGAAAACGAAGCCACGTCCGAAGCGTCGATAATTGAAACCAGCGAAAAATAGACTGACACGCTGGAACCAAAAGGCAAAGGATAAAGGGGAAGGCGAGTTTTAGTTTGACCTTCCACACACTCAAAAGAAACCCGGCGTATAGTGGCGTCCTAAAGGCACGAACAATCGACATTCGGAACGAAG
>NZ_JAJENT010000820.1:0-332 GCF_035615515.1 Phormidium sp. CCY1219 | reverse complement strand
AGAACAAAAGTTGTCTCAAACCGGGCAGGTAATATGGTACAAAGTCACCCGTCATCGGATATTCCCACCGTTCCCCCGGGCGAACTATGGAGCGAGGAACCGCCATTGGAAAGCTATCGCCATTTGAAACAATTAATCCTGTTACTAACATGTTTGGAGCGCTATTGGCAAGAGCGCACCGACTTTTTCGCCGGGGCAAACATGAGCGTTTATTACAGTACCCGACAGCGCAAATCAGAAGACATGCGCGGACCGGATTTTTTTGTGGTTTTGGATACCCAACGGCGAGAACGGAAAAGCTGGGTGGTGTGGGAAGAAGATGGGAAATATCC
>NZ_JAJENT010000819.1:0-6288 GCF_035615515.1 Phormidium sp. CCY1219 | reverse complement strand
CCATTTCCCCTGGCTCTCATCCCGACGCTCACCAAGCACGGGTAGAGCGCGGGGCTTCCCGCCGAGAAGCTAAAAAGGTTAAGAGCAGCACCAAAGGGTTGAGACCGTCATCATCGCCGCCTCCGGGTGCGAACCAAAATGCCATCTGCGCTAAGAAGGATATGGCACCGGCGATGGTTGCCGCTACGGCTTGGGTTAGGGTGTCGCGGTTATTGATATGGCTCAATTCGTGGGCAATTACCGCTTCGAGTTCGTCCGGGGGCAGGAGGTCGATAATGCCTTCGGTAACGGCTACGGCTGCATGTTCCGGGTCTCGACCGATGGCAAAGGCATTGGGAGAGCGACTGGGGACGATATAAATCGCGGGCATTGGCAACCAGGCGCGGTAGCAGAGGTTTTGTACCATTTGATGGAGTTGCGGTGCCTTCGCCTGAGAGACGGGCTGGGCACCATATGCCGCTAAGGCAATGCGATCGCAATAGTACCAAGAGCCAATGTTGGTGAGTGCCGCTAATGCTACGCCGATTAAGGCTCCTGCTGTGCCCCCAATCAGCCAGTAGCTCATTAAAATCAAGGTTAGCCTCCTTTAGTCGGAAACTGGGTAGCGCTGAAAAACGATCGCCTCCATCAGGATTTTCGCTTGCCCATCCGGGTGTCAGTTGTCTTCATTGTAGCGACCCCCTTCTGGCCGCTACGGGCAGAAAACGCCCCTAACTCGGTACGGGTTCACTCACCCACATGGCCCCCCGCTCTCGGGCGATCGCCGCTCGGGTGTGATGACGATCGCAGCTTTGGTCGATCGCGATCGCACTCAATTGTGTCGTTTGTCACTATGCGCTCGAATCGCGATCGCAGTTTTACTACCCAAACCGTGCAATAGTATAATCGTAGGGCTAAAATTATAGACACTATGTTACAAGACGACAGTCCATCTTCTGTTTCCTCTCGATCCACCGCTGTGCTCTCGCAGTTGAAAAGTGGGCAACTGTTGAGGGTCGATCCAAATCGGCAGGGCGGTCTGATTCTATGCAAAGCCCATCATGCCGAGTTCGCCGGTCCGGGAGCGGCAGTGGGCGGTATGTTTGACCTCGATTGCGTCCGCACGATTGCGGTGGGCGATGTGGCATTGATTTATCCAGAGTCGCACCAGGAACGTCAGCAAGCCTATCGACAGCGCCAAGAATGGTTTAACTCCATTCAACAGCCTTTGATGGAGTTGGTTCCCCTGCACAGAGCGCAAAAAATTTTGCACCTGTTCGCGCAATCCTTTGACGGTAAAACTGTTGCGAATCTTCCCAGTGAAGCCTTGGCTATGTTAGTGGGTGTGTTTCCCCATACCATCGCAATGGCAAAACAATCCCTCAAACAGCACGCCGCACCCCAAAAACCTCTGGCGATTCCCCGAGCGCTCTCGTAGCACTGCCTGCACACAGGCAGAATAGTGGTTGCTTTTAAACGGTAACGCTCATGTTTCACATTTTATCTCCAGTCCGATTAAAACCGGCGATCGCTTCACCAATCAACCATTGCACTCGCGCTGCAATTCCAGCTCAAAGGAGCGCCTATTTGCCCCACTCAACTCCCTTCTGGTTTACACCAAAAGGGAGTTTATCGTTTTTATCCATCGCCATAATGTCAATTTTTTTGGTTGACAACTGATTTTGGGAATTATAAAATCAATGAATTGTTTTCCTGGGGGATTATACTGGCCTATCTAGCTAGCGGTTTCAATTGCTCCTACCAGATTCGGGAAACTGATGTTCTACGGTTGGGGGTAATGGGTTGGCGATCGCGCCACCGCCCTCTCCAACACCAACGTCACGAACATCAAGTGAACAACCCGCCCCCAAATCAGCCAGCCGCCAGACACTCGTCAGACTGTGCTGCTTGGGGAAAGATAATTCCGCTCTCCGGGGCAAATTGTCCCTTTTTGCCGCCAAAGCAGCATGAAGCCGTTGTAAAATGTGGCAATTACTCCCAATTCGCGCCTGCAAAAATCGCGCACCTCCATCCCGTGCAAACTGAACGTTGCATTCTTCTGTTTGAAAACGTGCATCTGGAATCTAACCCTTGCAACGCTTCTGCTTTAGAATATTGCACCCTAGCCCGGTATTGTTGTCCCCCCCCCCTTCTTCTTCGGAACCTTTGCAGTGTCCGATTCCACCTTAATTGATGCTCGATCGTGATGAGATTTTTTGGAAATACCGCCATGTCCGCCGTAGACAATAGCGAACTGTTCGCTCTGTTTTTGGAACAAGCACCTGCCGCGATCGCGATGGTTGACGACCAGATGCGCTACCTGCTTACCACTCGTCAGTGGGCGATGGATTATCAACTCTGCGCCACCTCGCTCATTGGCCGCTCTCATTCTGAACTGTTTCCGTTTCTCCAGGAAAAAAGCATCAAGGCAAAAACCACAGGCAACCATCATGGCGGGGTGGGATTTACCCCGAAGGTGGCAAGGCAAGGGGAGGGGGAAATGGTCAGACTTCAACGGTGGCAAGGAATGCACGCGCATGCCCTGCAAGGTGCGATCGCGCGCTGGGAACCCGAACCCCTCCGCCGCAGTGATGGTTCGATTGCTTGGATTGAAGGCGAAATTCGTCCCTGGCATCACCCCAGTGGTAAAGTTGGGGGCTTGATTTTATTTAGCCAGATTGTCAAACTCGACCCCCCCCACAGCAATGCCACGGATTCAAGGAAGGGGTGGAAAAAAACCGCAGGCGATCGCCACGCCGATGCAATCGCTTTTTCCCGGGATGCACGCCCCGCAGTTCCCCCAAATCACAATCACAAACCTGCCCCCTCGTCAGAACATCTCCTCCTCACCCCCCTCAAACGGGAAGACCGACAAGCCAGTTTCTGGGCAAGACCCAGCCGAGCAAACGCACTGTTACAGGCAATTCCCGATATCCTGTTCTGCTTGAGGGAAGATGGCACCTGCCTCGAGTTCAAAACGCCAAAAAACGAACGGTTATGGTCAGATAATGGCGATCGCCCTATTATTGGCAAAAAATGGTGGGATATTTGGCCTCCCGAGGTTGCCAAGCTGACTCGGCACTACTTCAAACTCTCCGGAAAAACAAACAGCGTACAATCGTTTGAGCTAGAACTCCCGAGTGGCGATCGCCCCTCAGAATCCCCCTCTCCAGAATCCCTTCCCCCAGATCCCCCTGCACCCCGCCCCCGCCGCTGCCAGTTATACCAAGTACAAATCGTCCCCTGCGAGGAGAATGAATTTCTAGTCTGGATGCGCGCGATCGCCCCGGTCCTAGAATCGGACTCCCTCAAGCAAATGACCCTCGCCTTGGAAGCCGAACAAGCTCACCGCGAGCAAATCGAAGACATTCTCAGATTTACTCAATTTTCCCTCAATCGCGCTGCCGATGCGGTTTTTTGGGTGGATTCCCAAGCGCAGTTTTTTTACGTCAACGATGCCGCTTGTTTGTCTTTAGGGTATTCGCGCGAAGAACTAATTTCGATGACGCTTCACGATATTAATCCAGATTTTCCACCCCATTTGTGGGCCGATTACTGGGATGAAATCAAACAACTTGGCTCGTTTACTCTAGAATCTCGCCACCAATCCAAAGATGGCCGGATTTTCCCTGTGGAAAGTACGGTGAATTATTTGGAATACAACGCTCAGCAGTACAATTGCATCTTGGTGCGCGATATCACCGAACGCAAGCAAACCGAAGCACAACTCTACGAAGCCAAACTGGCGGCAGAAGCGGCCAATCGCTCGAAAAGTACCTTTTTGGCCAATATGAGTCACGAACTCCGCACGCCGTTAAATGCGATTATCGGCTATAGCGAACTGCTGCAAGAAGATGCGGTGGATCTCGGCATTTCCGATGCGGAGTTTATCGCCGATCTGGGATCGATTAATTCCGCAGGCAAGCATTTACTCTCGATTATCGGCGATATTTTAGATTATTCAAAAATTGAAGCGGGCAAGATGCAGCTATTTCTGGAGTCTTTCGAGTTGCCGAAGTTAATCGAGCAAGTGCGCGGAACCACTCAACCTTTGGTGGAAAAAAATTTGAATCAGTTGGTGGTTAACTGCCACGGGGAGTTGGGCACCATGTACGGCGACTTGACTAAGGTACGACAGGTGCTTTTCAATTTGTTGAGCAACGCCGCTAAGTTTACTCAACAAGGCACAATTTCTCTGAGTGTCACCCGCGAACCGAGAAGTCAACATGAAATCTTGATGGATGAAAATCAATCGGATGGGAGTTTAGAGGAGCAGTTTTTCGTCTTTCGCGTCCGCGATACTGGCATTGGCATGACGCCAGAACAGGTGGAACATTTATTCCAAGCGTTTATGCAAGCTGACGCATCCACGACTCGCCAGTATGGCGGCACCGGTTTGGGTTTGGCGATTAGCCGCCTGTTCTGTCAGATGATGGGGGGCGATATCATGGTAGAAAGTGAAGTGGGAGTGGGTTCGACTTTTACGGTTTATCTGCCCATGAGGGTGCAAGAACCCCCCGCTGGCGATCGCCGCGATTCTGAAACTCCCGTTACCTCTGAAGCGTTGAGCTGTAAAATCCGGATTTAGGTGGCGGGGGTCTTAGGGCAATTTCCGATTGTTAACTGGCGATTGACCGGGAGGCTGCGATCGATTTGCACTCCGATGGGATCCGGGAGAATCGCTGTTAAAAAAATTGTCTGCGTAGGCAGATGTAGTTACGGCGGGTGGTATTTCAATCGCAAGCTTTTTGGAGGCAATCGACCGGGCACCATAGAAGAAAAAAGAAGGTTTGATGGCTAGCAAGTTTATCCTGGAAAAGTACAGGGGTAAAAAGCCAGTGTTTTAAACAGGCGGGAAACAAATAAAATCTTAGGCAAGAGGGGTCAGGGCGATCGCTCTACAGAGGGAAGTTCTCGGTCACAGAAGACAATTCGCGTAAAAATTACTTAAAATCGCTGTTGATAGTTGTTGTTGCATTCAACCCCATGATAGAACGAGAATTTACGACGTCTGAAGTGGTTGCTCCAGGCGATCGCCACGAAGAGGAAGAAGAATCCTATGTGGATTACTTCTACGACGAACCCGGGAGTATGCCGGGAACCCTTAGTATTGAGTCCGATGCGTCACCGCCGACACTGATATTAATCGACTATAACTTCAGCAAAGCCACCCGGGTAGAGTTGGGTAGCCCAGAAACCTGTATTCCGTATTTAGATAAGCAGTCAGTGTCTTGGATAGACGTGCAGGGGTTGGGAAGTGAGGATATTTTGCAGCGGTTGGGGAAAGTGTTTGAATTGCATCCGCTACTGCTAGAAGATATTGTCAATGTTCCCCAACGACCGAAAGTAGAAGATTATCAGTCGCAGCAAGTGATTATTGCGCGGATGGTGATGCTCAAAGAAGAGCGGCCCGATCCCGACGAAGAATATTTTATGTCCGAACAAGTGAGCTTTGTGTTGGGTAAACATTACCTGCTAACCGTACAGGAAGAACCCGAACACGATTGTTTCGGGCCGGTGCGCGATCGCATTCGCACGAACAAAGGCAACATTCGCAAATATGGAGCCGACTATCTGGCATATGCTTTGTTAGACGCCCTAATCGATGGATTTTTCCCCGTTTTGGAAGCATATGGCGAGCGGATTCAAGACTTAGAAGACGAAGTGGTACTCAACCCCACAACTCACACTTTAGGTAAAATATACAAATTACGCCGAGAGTTGCTATACCTGCGGCGCTCCATCTGGCCGCAGCGCAATGCAATTAGCAAATTGATTCGCGAAGGGAGTCCGCTGATTGGAGAAGAGGTGAGCATTTATCTGAGAGACTGTTACGATCATACGATTCAAGTTTTGGATATGGTAGAAACCTACCGAGAGTTAGCCAGCGGGTTGATGGATGTGTATTTGTCAGCGGTGAGCAACAAAATGAATGAAGTGATGAAATTGCTCACAGTCATTTCGACCATTTTTATTCCCCTAACCTTTATTGTAGGGGTGTATGGAATGAACTTTAATCCCGAGGTATCGCCGTGGAATATGCCAGAATTGAATTGGTACTGGGGATATCCGGCAGTGTGGGTGTTGATGGTTGCGATCGCCACAGTGCTGATTTGCTTTTTCTGGCGTCGGGGATGGTTTAAGAACGTTTCAGACCTCAAAGATGATTGAGGGTAGCATGTCTTTCACGCACAAGAGCATGTAGACTGAGGGTAGCCATCAACCTGTAGGAAAAACCGTCAGGGACTCCGTAGAAACCAACCCCATGTCTAAAGCCAGGGGCTTGTACTTCTAACCACCTGACCAGCC
>NZ_JAJENT010000818.1:0-26526 GCF_035615515.1 Phormidium sp. CCY1219 | reverse complement strand
GTTTAGGCTGGTCAGGTGGTTAGAAGTACAAGCCCCTGGCTTTAGACATGGGGTTGGTTTCTACGGAGTCCCTGACCCCAATCTGATTCATAGCCGAGACTAATACTACCGTCAATTTTCGGCTTTGTCAAGGGATCGTCACCCCCATCGCGTGAGTTAGCTCTATCTAAGTCAGAATAAGGGATTGACGGAAAATTAGCCTCTATTTTTTGACCGCGATCGCCAATTTTATTTTTTTTTAATATTTCTATTTTTGATTTCGGGGAGATTGCCCCAGGGGTTGCGAGGCGATCGCCGGGGCAATCGCCTCGCGGGGTTTGAGTGGGGAGGTCAGGGAGTAGGGTGGGTCACTGATTGCTCAACCTACCCGTGAGGTCGGTGCGTAAGCCCTGACTCGTTTACTCGTTTATTTTTCTGCGTGAATTTCAGTTAATTGTCGCCCGATGCAGTTGCCAAACCCCGAAACCACCAATGGAGCACGATTGACAAACGATTTGATGCGAGCTTACCTTGAGGCACCAGGGTGATTCCCGGATTGAAAAACACTGTGCATTAACAGCTCATGCACCAACAATGCCACCACAAACCCGGGGAGAATCTCGTACAGAACCTCAGAATATCCCAAAACTCGCCAAACGATGGTGGTCAGCAATCCGGCGATCATCATCGCACTCAGCGCCCGATAATTGGTGCGTCTTTGGATTAAAATAATCAGCATCGCAGGACCAATGGAACCCGCCACCGCTCCCACCCCAAATAAAATCAGGGAAAACACAGTAGTGGAGAGATTCAAGGTGGCGATCGCCGCTAAAATGCCCACAATCAAGGTCATGGCTTGCTCGTATTTCACCCCATATCTGCGAGCCATTTTTTGATAGAAAGACGGCCAAATATTGCGCGCTAGGGCACTCGAGCAAACCAGAAGCTGGGAATCTGCAGTAGAAGCAATCACGGAGAATACGCCAGCCAAAACGATTCCCACCACAAAGGGATTAAATGTTTGCATGGCATAGTAAGGTAACGCCTGTTCCGGATCGTCAATGGTGGTAATTAATGTTCGAGAAATGACGCCAAATAAAACCATCGCCGTCCAGGTAGAATAGACATAGGCTAAATACACCCAGCGCGCTTGTTTGGCTTCCTGGGGACTGCGACTCGCCAGCAAGCGAACCAATACTTGGGGCTGGGAGATATCAAACCCGAAGCCGAAAAAGAAAAACCCAACGATATAAAGCAGTAACGTCCAAGGAGTGAATCCAGCGGTGAAATTGGTCAATTGCGGGTCGATCGCATTTAAGTTCTCGATAATTGCGGACACGCCACCCCCAGCATTCAGCGCGACTGCGAGCATTCCAAATGAGACAAATAGCACCACAAATGCCTGCACCACATCGGTCCAAATAGAGGCTCTCAAACCGCCAGTGACGCAGTACACGAGAATCGCACCTGCTGCGATAAACGTACCGATGATAGGGTTCACGCCAAAAAACACATCCAGGGTTTTGGCGGCAGCGGCAAATTGGCCGGAAGTATAAGCGCCAATAAATACCACGGTAATCGCCGCCACAATGAAGGTAATAAGTCGCTTCCCTTGGGGTTTTTTTGCAGTGGATCCGAGTAATTCGGGAACGGTTTGCGAGTCTTTTTCTAGGGAAAGTTTGTTGATTTTATCGGGAAAAAATTTCCAGAAGGTAATATCGCCCAAAAAGTAGGCGATCGGCAGCAGTAGGGAGGAAATACCCATCGTGTAGGCCGTTCCTACAGCGCCCACCATAATCCAACCGCTATTTCCCGTGGCCCCTGCACTCAGTCCGATGAAGACCTTGCCAAAGGAGCGATTTCCCAATAAGTAATCGCTCTCGGTATTGTCGGAAGCTTTAGCGGCGATCGCGCCTATCCATAAGAAAATGACCAGAAAAACTGAAAAGCTGGCAATTGTCGTTAAAGATTCCATTGTTGGATAAAAAATTACAAGTGGGTGAAAAAGATTAACCCACTTTAGCATAAAAACTTGGGTAACGCCACTGAGACCCAAGGTTTCAGCAAAGTGGCCTCCGGGAGTAAATCGGGGAGAGTGGCGATCGCGCGCAGATCCGGTAGGGTGCGTGACGCCCGCCACCCAATCCAGGGCGCGATCGCTCACTTGCTTGCGGGCGTCACGCACCGACTTGCCTGCGGGCGTCACGCACCGATTCTCACAAGGGCGATTTTTATACAAAAACCAGTCTTACTCCACCGACAGTCGGCATTGGTAGAGCTTGTGATAATAAGGCAGACAAAATTCATACGCCCGCTCCAGATGGGCGTTACCCTGTATGTTTGTATATTTTTTATCTTTCCGTTCCTGGAAGCCCCGGCTGGACTGGACGTAAGTATGCCATCCGCCTTCCCATTGATTGATATCCGGTCTGACGCGAGAGTTCCATGAAAGTGCTTCTTGGATGAAGGGGATGCCCACGGCATTACAATACGCTTTCACCGTTGCTATCGGTTTTGCCACCAAATCGTCCGAGTCAATCAGGATGGGGACCGTGCCGCTGTTTTCCCGCACTTGTTGGAAGAGGGTATAGAGTTCGGCATATCCGGCTTCTTCTAAGGTAAAATCAGGCCACCTTGCAAACAGGGAGGGCAAGCTTTTAGCTGGATGTCTGATGAGAAAGGTATGGTGAAAATGAGACAAAAAATCTGCGTTTCCGGCGAGATGAGGGACATAGTAGGCCATGTCTTTCATAAAAACCGGCTGCTTTTGCGACGCTTGCTTTAGCCAGGTTAATATTGAACTAAAATTATATTCGGGATTGGGTTGGATATCCGGGTAACGGGTGGTATTGCGCCGCTGTTCGCTGTAATAATAAGATAAACCAAACGGTTCGTCGAAAACCCAAAAATCGCCGCGTTCGCGCATCATACACTCAAATGCAGTGGAAGTCGATCGCGGCACTGCCCACAATGCTAAAATTTTGTCCATTAGTTAGGTAATTCCTTCCTATGCTTGCCATTAAATTGGGGAAAAATAAGCCTTTCGTCCGTCGATCGAGTGGGGCGGCGGACGAAGAAAGAGATTCTGCCCTAAAGGCATCTACCTTGTGGAGGAATTTCTATCAGCGTCGGTGACTTTTTCTGCAGCAGATAAAGAAGACAGAACTCACTTCCAGGACGCCACGCTCTATTCATAAACTGCGATCGGCTTACCCAAAACCTCCAGTTTCGGCTCTACACCCAGTCCCGGTGCTTCTGGCGCAAAGGTTTTGCCCCCTTGATTGCGCGCCCCACCTGTAGCGGTATCTACCGTGAGCATATCGTGGCACAACCAAGTGGCGCGCAAAAAGGTTTCGGGAGTCGCTTGAGCCAGATGTGCGGCTCCCGTGTCTGCAATGACACTTCCGCCGGTTTCTTCAATATTCATGCGAATGCCGGTTTCTATACAAAAATCGCGGATTCGCTTGGCTTTGGTTAAGCCTCCCACACGACCGACTTTCAGGCCAATTGCCTCACAAGCCCCATTGGCTTGAGCGCGCACTACATCGCCATAGCGCTGAATGCATTCATCGAGAATAATCGGATGCGAAGTGACGCGCCGCACTTTCAGGCATTCTTCATAGGTTTCGCAAGGCTGCTCGAAATAAAAGATAGGGTCGGTCACCGCATTCATCACCCGCATGGCTTCATCTACCAACCAGGCTCGATTCACATCAAACGTGGCGCTTTCATTGGCGGGTAAATAAGCACCAATCGCTTTAATTCTTTCGATGTCTAGCGCCACATCGGCTCCAATTTTACAACTATGGATAGTGTAGCCTTTTTGCTGACCCCGTTTAATCGATTCAATCATTTCCTCTGGGGTGCCGGTGGGCACGGAATTTTGGATAATAATGGGGTGGTCTAAACGTCCGCCAAATAGTTCGCAAAGCGGGAGTTTTGTGGCTTTTCCTAGGATATCCCAACAGGCCATATCCAAGGCGGATTTAATGTAGGGATGACCGGGGAGGGCAATATCCATTGTCCGATAGATAAAATCCGTGCGTCTGGGGTCGAGTCCGAGGAGTTGCGGGGCGAGTTCTTCAATTCCCGCCCGCACACCCCGGGCAAAAGCGGGTAAATAAGTGGAACCCCAGGGGCATCCTTCCCCCCATCCTCGGATTCCTTCGTCGGTATCGATCGCAACTATCGTAGAATCGAGTTTGTCAAAATACAATCGACCGCCGGATAGCCAGTAAGGATGCTCTAGGGTTAAGGTAATTTGATAGACAGAAATTCGAGTAATTTTCATTGAATTGAATGGGAATTTTTGGAGTTGTAGGGTGAGGGGTTAAGGGTTGGTTCTATCAGGGACGATCGCAACTTTACCGAAAAAGCGTTTGCTTTGAAAAAACTTCTGGGCCGCTTTGATTTCACTGAGGGGAAACACTTTGGCCACTTGGGGTTTGAGCAGCCCTCGGTCGATATAGCCGACCAAGCGTTGAAATACTTCGGCTTCCAGGCGGGTCGCCCCTTTCATTTCCACATCTTTATAAATCAAATCCCGCAAGTCCAGGGAAACCAGTGGACCTGCGATCGCCCCTGCTGTCACATATCGTCCGCCGATGCTCAAGGCTTTGAAAATTACCTCAAAATAGTCTCCGCCCACCACATCCACGCAGACGCTGATGTGATGGCGCGCCAAATTTGATGCCAATCCATCAGTGCGCGGATAAACATAATCGGCACCTAATTGTTGCGCCAGATGTTCTTTATTCGGTCCGACAATTGCGATCGCGGTTGCCCCGCGAATTTTAGCCAACTGAATCGCCGAACTGCCAACCCCGCCAGAAGCCCCCATAATCAACACCGTATCTTTCGCCTCTACCCTGGCCTTGGTCAGCAGATTTTCTGCGGTAGAATAAGAGCAAGGTATGGTGGCTAATTCCGCATCAGACAGGGATGAATGAATCGGGTAAACGTTCGTCGCCGGAATGGCCACATATTCGGCAAATCCTCCATTCAATTCACTGCCCACATATTTGTAGTTTTCCGGGCTTTCTCCCCGAATCCAGGGGTCAACAATTACCCGTTTATTCAGCAGGCTAGCTTCCACATCGGAACCGAGTTCTACCACTTTCCCGACAACATCCGCACCTTGTATTCTGGGAAAGTCGATGCCAGTTTGCGACCAGCCGGTGGATTTTTCCGCCTCGTTTTTCTTCGTATCTTGCAGGATTTCTTGAAAGCCTTCATCTGCGGCATACCAGCCTGTACGGGTATTGATGTCGGTATTGTTGACCGAACAAGCCCCCACTTTAATCAATACTTCTCCGCTTTGGGGAACGGGTTTTTTGACTTGGGTATATTCCAGTTTTTCCACTCCCCCATATCCAGTGAGAAGCACGGCATTCATTAACTGTGTCATCTTGTGTTATTTGCCACGCCAGAAAACGGTCTTCTCCCCAACTCACTAGACTAATTCTTTGGCTCTGCCTCCTCCTTCTTTGGTTTCCCAAATCGAGACGAAATTCTCGAGCATTACTTCTTTGGAACTGATTTTTTTATCTGTGTTAAACGGTTCGATGATGGTATCGATATTCGGATAGACAAAGAAGGGGAATGAAATGCGGGTGGTGTTGCAGTGATTGTGAATGACTTCATGGGGTGTGCTAACAAATAACCCGTTCGTCCACAGTTGCAACATATCCCCTAAGTTGACCACAAATGCATTTTCTAGGCAGGGGGCATCTATCCATTTTTCTTTCGTATGCACGCGCAAAGAAGGCTCGGGAAGGTATTCTTGGATTAAAATGGTAAAAATTCCGTTATCGGTATGTTTGCCCGCTTGCCCAAAGTCTGCGGGATAATAAATCATCCGGTGGATTAAAATGGGGTCGGTAAAGTATCGATCGAACCAATTGGCCTCTAAGCCTAACGCTAAGGCTAACCCTTTAAGCAAGTTAGGGAGAACCTTTGTCATTATTTCATTTTGGAGCTGATAGTGCGAGCTGGCAAATTCGGGAGCCACACTGTCGTCGGGCATGACTGTCGGACCGGTAAAGGGTTTATCCGAGAGGGGTCTTTCTAACCCTAAATCGAAAATTTCTTTGGGGTCAGCTCCACTGGCGTTGAGAAATTCTCCGTACAATGGAATGTAACCCCGGGAGTTTTTGGGGTAAACTTTTTGATAGTCTTGGGCGTAGTTGAGTTTGACCGCTTCTGGGAGTTCAAAAAATTTGCGGGAGGCGGCAATGGTGCGGTGGATGAGTTCGGGGGAAATGCCATGTTCGCTGATATAGAAAAAGCCATGTTCGTAGCAGACATCGTAGAGACGTTTGATTTCGCGATCGCTGGCTTTTTGTAGCTCGGATAAAGAAATAATCGGTAGGGTGTTCATAACTTTATGGAGAGGGTGGGGTAAGAACGACAAAAGAGTTGCGTTGGGGAGAAGCATTCGGAGTGGAGTCAATCAATGACTCCTTCTCCCGGATTCTCGCTTTGGCTTTTCTAGGAAGTTAGCATACGGCAAACGCCCAGTAGTGAGCGCCTTCTTCGGCAATATACGGACCGTCCATTTGGTTGCTCACTCGCTTCACTTTGCCTTCGGCGACGAAGCGATCGCAAACCGCTTGGAAATCGGTGCTGTCGTAGTAGCTTTTCCGAGTGCTGACCACTATCAAGCCGCCCGGTTTGGCAATCCGAATCAGCTCTGACAACGAGTCAGGAGGTACGTGACCGAGGGTAAACACGCCGCAACACAAAATTGCATCGTATTGGTTGTCTTTATACACCTCATTTTTTTGGGTCATATCGATGCCACCGTTGAGGGTTCGATAGGCATCGGTGGCTTGGGCTTTTTCCACCATTTTGTCGGACAAGTCAAACCCATCGACGTTGCGATACCCTTTTTGCTTGAGGAAAATTCCCACCAAACCGGTGCCGCAACCGGCATCGAGAATCTCCAGATCGCGATCGCCCGAATCCACGGTTCCTTTATCGCTTTTCAGGCTGGCAAAATAATTGACAATGTATTCCGGACCGGCATATGCCTCGTTGGACACATCGCGATCGTAAGCCCCAGACCATTTGTCGTAATACTCGCCGATTTTTCCCGAGTCGCCAGACAAATTATGGGCTTCTTTAATGGCATCAAAACTTTCAGTGGTTTGAGTTTTTACAGCTTGATTCATCATCCTTTGCGTCCCAACTTTGTTTGACTGGTTTGTGCTTTTTGTGTTGCGCTACTTCCCGGGGTAAACCCAGCAGCAGCTTGTCCAATTCAAAAGCGCCCGTATCAATGCTGACTCGCTCTGTGGTTAAGCCACCTGCCTCATCGGTTCTTCTAATAAGGCATCAATCATTTTGGTCATGTAAGGGATTATGGCATTTCTGCCCAAATCCATCTGCTTAATTTTCCTCACAATTCGGGGGTCAGGCTGATAGTATCCCTCATTATCGAACACCCAACTGGTTCCACAACTCCATCGTACCACATCGGTTAGCAGCGCTCTGCTTAATCCCATATTTTTTCCTAACTGATAGGCTTCTTGGAGGATGACATAATTCACATAGGCCATGAACTCGGTCAGAGTTTCTGCCAGTTCTACTAACTCCGCAGCCAAATCATAGGATGGTGGGGGGTCGTAGTGGAGTTGATAGGGCAAGGGTTTGATGCGCCCATATCGGTCTTCGACTAAGGTTTTGGAATGGACGTAATTGGGGTTGGCTCCATAGGGAGAGGGGGCGGTAAATCCAACCACTCTCAATCGCAGATTGTTTTCTTCTTCAATCAACTTTGTTACGGTGACGTGACCGAGTTGCTGGTCGTATTTTTCCCCGGCTTGGCGATATCGTTCTTCTACGATTCTACCGATGGGCATCGGCACATTCAGTTCGTCTGCCAACTTCACCGTTAGGTCCGTATCCTTGACGGTAATTTCTAAGGTACAAGAGCGATCGTAGCTGCCATCTAAGATGAAGGGAGAAACTTGTTCCGCCACAAAACTGCATCCTCTGGAAGCGCGGATAAAATCCCACATCCAGTGCAGAGGAATGCCATTTCTGTAGGCAACCATCAACACTTCCCCCACTAAGATAGTTCCGGTATAAAACAGCAAGTTGGTGAGCAGTTTGACGGTTTGAGCTTTGCCGATATTTTCGTTAACAAAAAACGAGATTTGGCCCATCGTGTTTAAAACATCTTTGCTTAATTCATACCCTTCTCTATCCCCGCTAACATAAAAGCTGACATTGGCAAAATCCACCCCCATGTGGGACAGATTGCTCACGGGTGCTTCTAAACTATAAATGCCTCGTTTCGCCGCTACCCCGGCGATGTATTTCGTATTGTGATAATCCGTGGTGGAGGTGTCGATCCAGGTGGATCCTGGCTGCATTCCTTCGATCGCCCCGTTTTCCCCCAACATATTTTCCAACACGTGATGCGGTAGGGGCAAACAGGTGATGACCACCCCGCACCCCCGCGCCGCCTCTGCGGGAGTATCGGTCCAGATAGCTCCCGCCGCCACCACCGTGTCTGCGGCTTCTTTATATTTGTCGTACACTTGAACCGGATAGCCCTTCTCTAAGAGTTTGAAGATCATGGGGCGACCCATCGCACCCGTGCCAATGAAGGCGACTTTGGTAAGAGTATTCATCTGTTTGCTGATTTGATTGGCGATCGTTTCGATAATTCTGTCCCAGAATCTCGTTCCATCACCTTATATCGGTTTCATTTTCGGTCGGATACCTGTCTCATATATTGCCTAAGTTAGTTTAGGCCCGATTTTTGGGTTTGTCAAGCCTGGACTACTGAGTTTTTTTGAGTTGGCTCTATCTCTTATCCCTCAATGGTCTCACGGAATTTTCATCCAGTTTTTTTTCCTTTCTCCCTGGCCATCGGGTTGATTTTAACATTTCTTTACACCGCCCCTTCTCCCCGTGATTTCCCACTGACTCACCAGAAAACTAACACAGATGTGCTGCATTTGTCAGCTTATGGCAGAGATGAAAACTATATATAGTCTAGCTTCCAGGGATTTCTTCCCGTAAAAACCCAGGGTGCCACCCAGACGATCGCCTGGGATTGTCGGGGGCAACCGGGACTGACATCTTGGGTCAGGATGGGGGCACAGCAACCACGATCGCCCCTGTTTTGTTCACAGGTGTAGCCAAATCAATTGACACTGTAGCCAAATCAATTGACACTGTAGCCAATTTGGCCACCGCGATCGCCCCACCGATGGATCCTGGCATGGTAGAAAATCCATCAAAAACTGTTAAACGGGCAAATGCACTGCAAAGTTAAGCCGATCGTGCTTGCAACAGCTAAAAAATTGGATCGAGAAAAGGAAAAGTTATGATGTCAATTGCGATCGCGTTACTTGACAAATCCGCACCTTTAGTATCCTATAACTGCAACCCGAAATTGGCTGCTCGCGCGCCCCTGTTAGGCAACCCCCTGACCTTGAGGATCCACCGCTGCGGGCGGAGCCTCAAGGAAAGCGATCGCACCGAAAGTGAGTTTTGGGGACTCCTTTAAGTATAACAATGGCGCCATATTTTATATTTATGGCGGGAAGTAAGTATGTTGCAAAGCGATCCGATGGAAGAGGCGATCGGGGATAGGGATATTTTTTATACAAAGCCTCTTGATATTAGACCGAAATGGCTTGTTTGCTGAGGCTGAGAATCGATTGATTGAATGTAATAGACCGGAACTTTCTTTCAATTACTAGATAACCAAAAAGAGATGTATGTTCGGAAAGCGGTTGCAACCAATGCAAGAGTTAAGTGAAAAAGAACCGCTCTTTTGCTCGAACCGGCACAATTTTAATTCTGGTTATTATACCAAAACCCCAGAAAAAAATCAATAAAAATCCAATGGCTTCCCTATTGGCAATTGGCGATCGCGAGAATTCGCGGCAGCAGAAAAGGAAAACCGAGGCATTATTGGCAGGAAAAGAATCCTTGGCGATCGCTTCGACCCCGAGAAACGAACGCACAATAGGATAAACTAAACAGGAGGTTAACCATATCTGCGTGCTGCTATGAAAAGTCGTTTTCTCGAACACCTGCACAGTCCAGAACGCCCCGTCATCGTGTTCGATGGCGCGATGGGCACCAGCTTGCAATTCCAAAACTTGACAGCGGAAGACTTTGGCGGGAAACACTACGAAGGTTGTAACGAATACCTGGTCTACAGCAACCCGGAAGCCGTGAAAAAAGTGCATCGCGGCTTTCTCGAAGTGGGTGCCGACGTCATAGAAACCGACACCTTTGGCGGCACCTCCATCGTTCTTGCCGAATACGATATTGGCGATCGGGCCTACGATCTCAACAAAACCGCCACCGAGATTGCCAAAGAAGTCGCCGCCGAATATTCCACCCCAGAAAAACCGCGATTTGTGGCTGGATCCATCGGACCGGGCACCAAACTGCCGACCCTGGGACATATTGATTTCAATACCATGAAGCAAGCCTTTGGCGAACAAGCCGAAGGACTGTTCGATGGTGGGGCGGACCTCCTGATTGTCGAAACCTGCCAAGACGTGCTGCAAATCAAAGCCGCACTCAACGGCATTGAAGAAGTCTTCCAGAAAAAAGGACAACGCCTCCCCCTGATGGTCTCGATCACGATGGAAGTGATGGGCACCATGTTAGTCGGATCCGAAATTAGTGCAGCGCTATCCATTCTCGAACCTTATCCGATCGATATCCTCGGACTCAACTGCGCCACCGGTCCGGATAAAATGAAAGAACACATTCGGTATCTGTCGGAAAACTCCCCCTTTGTGCTGTCTTGTATTCCCAATGCAGGCTTGCCGGAAAACGTCGGCGGTCAAGCCCACTATAAGCTGACGCCCATCGAACTAAAAATGGCGCTGATGCACTTTATCGAAGACTTAGGCGTGCAAGTGATTGGCGGCTGTTGCGGGACGCGACCCACCCACATCGAACAACTGGCAGAAATTGGCAAAAGCCTGAAGCCAAAACCGCGTCCCGTGCGAGTTTGGGATGGGGAAGGGGAACCGCCTGCCCGAGACCCCTTACACTATACTCCAGCAGCCGCGTCCATATACAGCGCCCAACCTTACGAACAAGACAACTCCTTCTTAATTGTCGGAGAACGGCTGAATGCCAGCGGGTCCAAGAAGTGCCGCACCCTGCTCAACGAAGAAGCCTGGGATGGACTGGTGGCCCTGGGCAAATCCCAAGTGCGCGAAGGTGCCCACATTCTCGACGTCAACGTAGATTACGTGGGACGCGACGGCGAGCGAGACATGCACGAACTGGTATCGCGCTTAGTGACCAACGTGCCCTTGCCCTTGATGCTCGACTCCACCGAATGGGAGAAAATGGAAGCGGGGTTAAAAGTAGCCGGCGGTAAATGCCTGCTGAACTCCACCAACTACGAAGACGGCGAACCGCGATTTTATAAAGTGCTAGAATTAGCCAAGCGCTACGGGGCCGGTGTGGTGGTGGGAACCATCGACGAAGACGGGATGGCGCGGACTGGAGAGAAAAAGTTCGAGATTGCCGCCCGGGCGTACCGCGATGCGATCGCCTACGGCATTCCCGCCCACGAAATATTTTTCGACCCTCTCGCCCTACCGATCTCCACCGGGATCGAAGAAGACCGCAAAAACGGTCAAGCCACCATCGAATCCATTCGCCGGATGCGAGAAGAACTCCCGGGATGTCATATCCTCCTCGGCGTGTCCAACATCTCCTTCGGCTTAAATCCCGCCGCCCGTCAAGTGCTAAACTCCGTGTTTCTGCACGATGCCATGTCCGTGGGATTGGATAGCGCCATTGTGAGCGCCAGCAAGATTTTGCCCCTAGCAAAAATCGACCCCGAACATCAACAAATCTGCCGCGATTTGATTTACGATCGCCGCAAATACGAAGGAGATGTTTGCGTTTACGACCCGCTAACCAAACTCACCGAACTGTTCCAAGGCAAAACCACCAAACGCGAACGCGGCGTGGACGAAAACCTGCCCGTAGAAGAACGGCTCAAACGACATATCATCGACGGCGAACGCATCGGATTAGAAGATGTCCTCGCCAAAGCCTTGGAGATACATCCGCCGTTGGATATCATCAACAAATACCTCCTCGACGGCATGAAAGTCGTCGGCGAACTCTTCGGTTCCGGACAAATGCAACTCCCATTCGTGTTGCAATCCGCCGAAACCATGAAAAGCGCCGTCGCCTATCTCGAACCCTACATGGATAAAGAAGAATCCGGCGACAATGCCAAAGGCACCGTGGTGATTGCCACCGTCAAAGGAGACGTTCACGATATTGGCAAAAACCTGGTGGATATCATCCTCACCAACAACGGCTATCGCGTGGTCAACCTCGGCATCAAACAGCCGGTGGAAAACATCATCGATGCCTACGAAGAACACAAAGCAGACTGCATTGCCATGAGCGGTTTGTTGGTGAAATCCACCGCCTTTATGAAAGATAACCTGGAAACCTTTAACGAACGCGGAATTAGCGTTCCCGTGATTCTCGGCGGTGCAGCACTCACCCCGAAATTCGTCCACCAAGATTGCCAAAATGCCTATCAAGGTAAAGTCGTCTACGGCAAAGATGCCTTCTCGGATTTGCATTTCATGGACAAATTAATGCCCGCAAAATCCGGCGGCAACTGGGATGACCTGAAAGGCTTCTTAGATGAAGCAGACGAAAACGGTGCCAGTGCAGCCCCCGCAACCAGCGACGGCAACGGCAAAGTTACGTCTCAAACCGAGGCGGAAAAAGCAGAAGAAAAACCCGCCGAACCGGAAGTGGTGGATACCCGGCGGTCCGAAGCGGTGGATGTGGATATCCCTCGCCCCACGCCGCCATTCTGGGGCACGAAAGTGTTACAACCGGAAGATATTCCGTTAGCGGAAATATTCCCTTATCTCGACCTGCAAGCTCTGTTTGTGGGACAATGGCAATTCCGCAAGCCGAAAAACCAATCGCGCGAGGAATACGATGCATTTCTCGCCGAAACGGTGTATCCGATTTTAGAACAGTGGAAACAGCGCATCCTGGATGAAAATCTGTTGTATCCCCAGGCGATTTATGGATATTTCCCCTGTCAGTCGGAAGGGAATACGTTAATCGTCTACGATCCGGAAGAAATGAACGGCGGAAGCAAGGCCCAACCCAAAAAAGTGGCGGCAGAATTTGAGTTTCCGCGCCAAAAATCCGGACGCCGCTTGTGTATTGCTGACTTCTTCGCGCCGAAAGATAGCGGCGTTGTGGATGTGTTTCCCATGCTTGCGGTGACGGTGGGTGAAGTTGCCACCGAGTTCGCAAAAAGTCTGTTCGATTCCGACCAATACACGGATTATTTGTACTATCACGGCATGGCAGTGCAAACGGCAGAAGCGATGTCAGAATGGTTGCACGTTCGGATTCGTCAGGAATTAGGATTTGGTGCGGAAGAACCGGATAATATGCGCGATATTTTGCAGCAGCGCTATCGCGGTTCTCGGTACAGTTTCGGCTATCCCGCCTGCCCGAATATGCAGGACCAGTACAAGCAATTGGACTTGTTGCAATGCGATCGCATTAATATGTACATGGATGAAAGCGAACAGCTTTATCCGGAACAATCTACCACCGCGCTCATCACCTATCACCCGGTTGCTAAATACTTCAGTACCTAATTAATTCCCGGGGGTGGCAATTGTTCCACCCCCTCCCCGGGATGGGTTAACCTTTTCCCTGTTGAGTGGCGATCGCCCCCACGCCTTCTGTACGTTTTCCAAACTTCTCTAAATTTTTATGTGATTTGATAAAAAATTATGTCTTTATCTTGCCAATTTACAACCCAGTAGGTTACACCTAAAAAATAACATCGTCTGGTGGGCGGTGCCCACCCTACTAGACTCCCATTTGAATTTCCAGCCTTCCCCCAAATCCAATTCAGTAGAGCGACTATAATGGCCAAAATTGAAACAGCGAACTTTCTCCAGGATCTCGATCGCGTTGCCACATTTCGCGCTGAAATTGCCAACGGGCTAGACAGCATCGTAGGAACCCTCACCCTTGCCGAATCTCAAGCGAAAACCAACTCCGGACAACTGGGATTAAACCGGGAAATCGAAGACCTCGCCAAAGCGAGCAACAACTTGCGAAAAGGCGTTTTTCGGCTGCTAGTGTTAGGGGACATGAAACGGGGCAAAAGCACCTTTCTCAATGCCTTAATCGGCGAAAAATTACTGCCCAGCGATGTCAATCCCTGTACCGCATTGCTCACGGTATTGCGCTACGGTTCGGAAAAGAAAGTGACCATTTACTTCAATGATGGAACCGAACCCGAAACTGTGGATTTCAAACAGTTTAAGCGCAACTACACCATCGACCCCGCCGAGGCAAAAATTTTAGAACGCGAGAAAAAGCAAGCCTTTCCCACCGTAGATTATGCCGTAGTGGAATATCCCTTACCCTTGCTGGAAAAGGGAATCGAAATTGTGGATAGTCCCGGGTTAAACGATACGGAAGCGCGCAACGAACTCTCCCTAGGATATGTGAATAATTGCCACGCGATTTTATTCGTGTTGCGAGCTTCCCAACCTTGTACCCTGGGAGAACGGCGCTACCTAGAAAATTATATCAAAGGCCGAGGATTGACGGTCTTCTTTTTGATTAACGCTTGGGACCAAGTACGAGAAAGCTTAATCGACCCGGAGGATGAGGAAGAATTAGAAGAAGCCGAATATAAATTGCGGCGCGTATTTCAAGCCAATCTGGCAGAATATTGTCAGATAGAAGGGGAAGATATTTACGACGAACGAGTATTCGAGATTTCTTCCTTAAACGCCCTGCGCCGCCGGATAAAAGAGCCGTCTGGGTCGTTAGAAGGCACGGGATTTCCG
The DNA here is from genome assembly GCF_035615515.1 of Phormidium sp. CCY1219. Lineage (GTDB taxonomy): Bacteria > Cyanobacteriota > Cyanobacteriia > Cyanobacteriales > Laspinemataceae > CCY1219. The sequence continues at coordinate 11,680 of NZ_JAJENT010000818.1, read as the reverse complement.
GAGTTTATGGCGGCGCTGAATACCTATTTAACCAAAGAACGGGGAGTGTCGGAATTGCGACAGAGCAAAACCCTAGCAAGGCAAGCTGAGCATCACGTGCGAGAAGCGATCGCCCGTCGGATTCCCTTACTCGGGGAAGATGCGGACCGCTTAAAACAACGCATCGCCTCCGTGGAACCGGAATTCCAAAAACTGACCGAAATTCGGGATAAATTCCAAGGGGAAATTCTGTCCCTGCGCGACCAAAAAGCCACGGCGATCGCCGATTCGTTTCGCCAATATCTGCTTAACTTAGACAAAACCTTTGAATCGGATTTTTTGCACTATCAACCCAACTTGAACTTCTTGGACTTCATCAATGCCGGCAAGCGCCAAGAATTTGAAGACGCCCTGATGCAAGCCTTCGAGCAATATATTAACGATAAATTAGCCGAATGGAGTCGGCAAACCGAACCAGAAATGAATACCGCCTTCTTGCAACTGTCGCGCAGCGCGGCGCAATATGGGGCGGATTACAACCAAGTTACGAACAAAATCACCGAAAAACTCACCGGACAGAAAGTGCAACCCCTCAGCACTAGCGCAGGGGAAGACAGCTCCCCCGCTTGGGCAAAATGGGCGATGGGATTGTTTTCCCTGGCGCGCGGAAACCTCGCCGGTGTGGCAATGGCGGGGGCCGGTTTCGACTGGAAAAGCATTCTGCTCAATTATTTTACCGTTATCGGAATTAGTGGGATTATCGTGTCCGTATTTCCGGCGGCGGCGCTGATGGGACCGGTGGGTTTAGCCTTACTCGGGTTAGGCGTGGGACTGGTGCAAGCGGATGGTGCGCGCAAAGAAGTGGTGAAAGCGGCGAAAAAAGAATTGGTGAAGCATTTGCCCCACGTGGCACAGGAGCAATGGCAAACCGTTTACAATGCGGTGAAAGAATGTTTTGACGTTTACGAACGAGAAGTGAGCGATCGCATGAATGATGATATCCAATCTCGCCAAGCAGAGTTAGATAATCTCATTGAGCAAAAGGAAACTCACGAAATTAATCGCAGTGCTGAGTTGGAACGACTGCAAACATTAGAAGAGGAGGTTGTAGCTGAATCTCGCCATATCGAAACCTTGTATGAAGGGTTTATCAAGGCGGTTTCCTAATCCTTGATTCTGGGGGAGACTCCGCCTCGGAATCGGCGTTTCCCCCCAGGGGGAAACGAGTCAAATCGTCCGCGTTGGCGGACGCAAGCTTTTGCCTCGGCGCAATTTTAATTCACCGCTTTTTTCGCCGCTTTTTGTTAGCATTATTTTTCTCAATTCTGGATAAAAAACCATGCAAACCGAAATTTATCAAAATATTTCCCGGGACTTGAAAGCGAGCGTGGGCTTGCTGGAACTGGATAGGGAATCGGCACTGTATCGAGACGCGATCGCGATTGGCGATTATTTAGACAATCCCACCTTTAAAATCGCCGTTTTTGGTCCGTTTAATTACGGCAAATCAACGTTACTCAATGCCTTGCTGGGGGAAAAAGCAATGCCCATCGATTTAATTCCCACCACTGGTGCGGCGATCGCGGTTCGCTATGGCGAGTCGCTTTCCACCACAATTACCCTAACCGATGGCAGAACCCTTTGTCAATCCGGCACCCAAATTCTTAAAGACTATGCCATTCTCAACGAGAACCGCAGAATGCGCGAAGATGTGGCGGCGGTGACGGTGACTTCTCCGCACCCGCTGCTCAAAACCGGGGTGGAATTTTTAGATTTACCCGGAACCAACGATCGCGACGCGCAAGATGCCTTGGTGCGGGATAAATTGCTCGGTGCCGATTTAATCCTCCAAGTCCTCGACGGGCGCAAATTGATGACCTTAAGCGAGCGAGAAAACCTGCGAGAGTGGTTGTGGGAGCGAGGAATAACCACGGTAGTTTTTGTTATTAACTTTCTCAATTTACTCGAACCCGAAGAACAAAAAGAAGTCTCCAATCGGATGCGGTTTGTGGCGAAAAGTTTTCGCTGCAATTTACCCGATGGGATGAGTAATTTGTATCGCGTAGATGCATTACCCGCGTTAAGAGCGAGACTGAAAGGAGATACCGCCGCCGCACAAACCAGCGGATTGGCGGGGTTTGAATCGGCGCTGCAACAGATCGTCGCCGTGCAACGGGAAAAAGCGGCGATTCGCTTTGCACGAGTGCAGGCGATCGCCACCCAAATTCTCCAGTCTTTGCAGGACAAAAAACAAGCCCTCCAAGCACAGATAGACGCCCGCGAAACCCAGCGCCACCATAAAACCGAAATTCAACAAAAAGCGGAAAAACTGATAAAACAGGGATTCTCCAGCAGCAGTTCCGATTTTCAAAACTGGCTTTACCTACCCAAACTGTTAGAGCGCTATCAAACCGATTTGGCAACGGCGCTGGAAAAAGGAGAATTTATCACCTGGGAAAACCAACAGTTCAAACCCACAGTGGAAGCGTATCAAACCCAACTGGTTGAGTGGCTTGATAAAGGCTGCGAATTTTTTCAAACCCCACACCCGGGTCGATTAGAAATACCCTTTCCCGAAGCGCCCCAAGTGATTTTACCCCAACCGCCGGCATCTGTTAATAAATCCGGAGGACTTGCGCCCATCGCCCTGGCGACAGGAGTGGGTTGGATGGTGGGCGGACCGATGGGAGCCGCCGTGGTGGGCGGTGCGTCTTATTTGTTAAGCGGCTCTTCTGCTAAAGAAAAGGCGAACTCGTTAAATGCCTATCAAGCGCAAGTTCGAGCAGCTTATACCGCAGCCGCAAAAGCATATTTAACCCGCTTTAGCGAAGCGGCATTTGCCAGTCTATCTCCCTATGAGAAAATCGCCGAAACCGCCATTCGGTTGCAAATTACTCCAGCCCCAGAAAACCTTTCCACCCAGCAGAATTATCTTGAATATTTAAACAGCTTAGTGCAAAATATCGATGCCGAAATCAACGCCTTGGCCACTCAATTCGCCGAGGATTAAACCCACAGGAGAAAACTACAATGGATAGCGTAGAGGATAAATTTCGCGCCTGGGAAATTGAAGCCGAATTGCAACAGCTCAAAGAGCAGCTAAAAATTCCCTACTCCCAAAGGGAAAGCCGGGGGTCTTCTTCTCATTCTTCCCCCGGAGCGAGTGCATCCGTTACTGATGAAAAATATCGCCGATTCTACCAGATTCTCGAACTGCAACCCGATGCTTCTCTAGGGGAGGTGAAACAAGCCTATCGGCGGTTAGCGAAACAGTGGCATCCGGATTTTTTCGCCCACAATCCTCCATTGCAGCGCAAAGTTCAAGCTAAATTTATCGAGATTAACGAAGCCTACCGCGTATTGTGCAAACTTCCTCGGTGATTTTATATAAAAATGGTGGGCAATGCCCACGAAAAGTCACCGTAGCGCACCACAGGTTCCTGTAGGCTAGAAAGCCGTACAGACGGCGACAAGCCTACTTTTATATTTTGTATGAAAGTAGGCTTTTGATTGTTTTTTTGACAGAAAATTGTCAAGATGGGCATTGCCTACCGATTGCTGCAGCCCTTGGGAAAGGCAGGCATCGGCTCCTACCCTTGCAGGGTCAGTTTTTCCGCGAAGGGAGGATTTCCCGCGCCTGCCTGCATTTCAGGGGTTGATGCCGTGTTAATACGGGGGTGGGGGGAAACTTTTTGCCAAACTGCCCGTCAGGTTTACGTGGAAACACTTAAAATAGAAGTGTTGTTTTGCCGATAGTTTAAAAAATATGAAACGCAATTTCAAACAACAGTGGCAACGCGCTCTGAGGTCGGGGTGGTTTGCGACCCTGACTTCTGCCTTGGGGGTGCTGGTGACCTGTATGGTGTCCAAGCCAGCCCATGCGGTGGTTTTGGCGGGGGAAACTCAGCCGTTTTTCACCCCGGTGGGGGAGAGCGATCGCGCAGACATCTCTTCCACGCCGTTTTTTAATGGCGTGGCCCAGTTAAGAATTAATACACAAAATGGCTATGTGGGGTGTTCCGGTGCCTTGTTAGGTACCGGGTGGCACATTTTAACGGCGGCGCAGTGTCTCACAGACGATGTGGGAAATGCGATCGCCCATCGGGTGGAGGCAACATTTTCCAGCCATGCCAATTTCTTGGTTTCCGACTATTTTATTCACGAAGACTGGCAAGGTCACGATCGCGTTTTCTATGGGGGCGATTTGGCAATTCTCAAACTAGGCGATCGCGCCGATGAGACGATTCGCCGATACAAGATCAATCGCTACCTGGAAACCAGTTTTTTCACCAGAACCGGTTACGGTCAAACCGGAAGCGGCGACAAAGGAGCTGAGGGCAATGCGGGCAAGCTGCGCCTTGGCATCAACACCTATGACGCGATTTTCGGACAGGAACAATTGAACTTATTGGGGTATGATTTCGATAATGGCACCCCGGAAAACGATGCCTCGGGTTATCTGTTTGGCCTCAAACATTTAGGATTGGGAAAATTGGAAAGTATGGCGGCTCCCGGAGATGCGGGGGGACCGACGTTTGATTTTTGGGGCAATATTGTTGGGGTGACATCCTTTGGCGTCGGAAAACTGCCCACCGATGTGGACGATAAGGTAAATTCGTCTTACGGAGAGCTGGGATTCGATACGCGGATCTCATTCTATTCCAGTTGGATCGACGGAGTTTTGAACGACAAGTACAGGCCCACCAAGCCGAGGAAGGTTTCTATCCCCGAACCCTCTTTGGTTGCTGGATTATTGTTATTCGGCTTGGGAGCGTTTGGCACCAGAAAATCCCACGGTAAGGAACCCTTGCAAGAGAGCGATCGCTGGTGAAAATGAACCAGCGATTCACGCCATTAAACATACTTGGCCTGCGTTTGAAAAACCCTCTGGGATAAATGGATATCCCCTGCGAAATAAACAATTATCACTCCGCTGGTTTAATTCTAACAATTTTCAAAAATCTATCGCGAGTACCATAGACGGTAGGGACACGGCATGCCGCATCCCTACTTTTTATTTGTATATTTTTCGGGAAAAAGTGTAGGACTAAAAAAAGCCCCGCACCCGAGACGGGTAGGGCGTTGGTCTGCAACGGTGCCCGCATGACAAGGGCTAATTTAAAACAGACGTTTGACAGGCGGATTTCAGATTGGCTATGCGATCGCGGTGAAATTCTCAGCCGCAATTAAGTTAGCGGAAACGCCATTGAGAGTAACGAGAACTTCTTCGCCCAACGAGATTAAGGTTCCCGCCTCACCTTGGGCGATCGAGAGTTGTGCGAACGTCAAGCCTGCGCCCAATCCCAAAGAATCCACGCCATTCTCAAAATCAATCACCACATCGCCACCGCCACCTGGGCGCAAGACGAAGATATCGCCACCAGAGCCACCGATTAAGGTGTCGCTTCCTAAATCTCCGAACAGGCGATCGTTGCCCTCGCCGCCATCGATCCGGTCATTATTTTGGCCCCCGAAGAGCAGATCGTCGCCGCTACCACCGACAAGATTATCGTTCCCGCGATTGCCGTTGATGGTGTCAGCACCCACCGAACCGGTTATCACATCGTTACCATCCAGGGCGCGCAAACCACCGGCACGCCCTGCGAGCAGTCCCGGCGCAAAGGCAAAGACATTATCGCCATTATTTAAGTTAAAGAATTCCGAAGCGAGAGCCGTATCGCTGCGTGCCGTGAGGTTTTGAATCCGCTGGTCTTGGGCTGGTTCCACATCTGCAGCGCCGAACGAGCCGATCGCCGCCAGATAATTCGCCAGGGCATTTTGCTCCGTACCAAACGTAGCGAACCCCGCATCCACCCCTTCTGGCACTAAATCCACGCGGTTCGAGGTTGCTTCAAACTCCGGGAAAGGATAGTCATCGCCGCCATCCGCCAAGAAACTCAAAGTCACGATGCGGAAAGAGCGATTGGGGTCGCCGACCAATTGGCCGTTTTCCACCACAATATCAGTAACGCTGCCCAATTCGTCACGCAGGGAGAGAGAACGAACGCGCTGTCCGGGGGGCAAAGCGGGATCGAAGCTAAACTCGACACCGCCCACTTGCGGGAACTGACCCGGAGTTGCCCCTGCTTCTGTAGCTGCCACACCATATTCGATAACTTGCCGCAGTTGCGGTGCCGTGAGGGTGAGCAAACTCAGCTCGTTGTTGAATCGCAGGGCATTTTCAATATCGAGTTGGGACACTTCCCCAGCTTCCTTGCCGGCAATCGGATTTGCTCGCGGTGGTGTTTTTTCCCCCACTGCGGCGTCAGCGCCGCTGGCGGTACTGACGGCCCCCACCGAGGCACGGATGCCCCCCCATTTTTAATCGCGATCGCCACGCTCGGATCCACTTGGCGGGCGGCAAACAAATTGGCATCGGCGGTGAGATTGCCGAGATTGGTTTCTTGGGTGCGGGTGTCGCCGCGATCGCCGTTGAGAAATACCTCGCTGCGACCAAAAGTATTCCCGTCTTTCGTGGCGATGACCCCTTGCAAGCCCCCAATCACTTCCACCACTTTCGGATCTGCAGGGACGTTACCGGTTTGGATGACGCCGGTTTCGTCCGTGGCGTAGGCTCCGCTAACATTCGGGTCGATGCTGCCGGGAATCAGAACCCCATTCTCGTCGAAGTCAGCCACTAAGCGACCGACATATTTATAGTTTCCATCGGTATTGATAATCGCCACCGGTTCGCCGCTGGCGGAGGTTTGCAGGATGGGGTAGGGACCTTCCACCGCATCCCCGACGCGCAGGCGATCGGTAGCATCTGCCAACAGGGTGTTGGATCCCCCAGCGATAATCACATCCACATCCCGCAGGCGAGGGGCAAGTTCCTGTTCGACGCTAATCTGCTGCATGTGCGACAGCAGGATAATCTTGTTAATGCCTCGAGCGCTAAGGGCATCCACCGAGGGTTGAATGGTAGCCGCCAGGGCATCGAAATTGTTGGGATCTGCAGGGGAAACCCCCACATTCCCCGGTGACGAGATGCTGTCCAACAGCGGGGTGGTCGCCCCCACAATTCCGATAGGTTGCCCTTGAACTTCAATCACAGCGCTTTTGGCAATGCTGTTCGGTTGGGGCGGTCCGCCGTCGGGAACCACGAATTCGGCTAAATTGCTATCGGTGCTCAAGTCGAGGTTAGCACTCAGGTAAGGAAAGGCGGTGCCGGGATAGTCGCCGTCTGTTTCCAACAGGGAGGCGACGGTACTGGTGCCTAGGTCAAATTCGTGGTTGCCAAAGGTGGCGGCTTGAAACCCCAAGGCGTTGTTAATCACAATATCGCCGCGTCCTGGACCTTCTCGACCTAAGATGTCGCCCAAGGAATCATCGCTACTGGCTGCCAAAAATGGACCGGGAATGTATAAATCTCCGGAAGTTAGGGTCAGGGTGCGATCGGGAAATTGAGAACGCAGAGCGTTGAGGACGCTGGAAAAGCGAGGGGCATCTTCGAGAGCCTCAATGCCGCCCTCTTGGTCCGCTGCGTGCAGGATTTGCAGGGTGAGAGCCATTGTTTCGGTATTCCAATGAGTTTGATGGATTCTGTTATCGTGGCTCAATGTAACAGTTTCGATTCGTCAGGTCAATGGGTCTTTCCCGCGATCGCCACTCCCGGCTGGGCAGTCGATCGCTCCACTCCTACGGATCCTCTGCCCGCCGTCACCGGTCGGGGGTTTATTGCTGCAACTTGACCGCCGTACCTGTGGCGGTAATCAGCAGTAGTGCCCCGCGATCGTCCACGTTAATGGTGCCCGTATCGATTTCGATGCCGACCACGGCATTAGCGCCTAAGCTTTGGGCGCGTTTTTCCAGTTCGGCGATCGCTTCAAGCTGTCCTTTGCGAAAGACCTCTTCATAGCTCCCGGTGCGTCCGCCAATCATATCGCGAATCCCCGCAAAAAAATCGCGCAGGGCATTGCTCCCGTAAACCACTTCTGCTGTGACTACACCTAAATAAGATTCGACCACAGCATCTTGAATGACATCAGTTGTTGTTAAAATCATACCTTGTTCTCACGCGAAAAAATACCCAGTGGCTCCTTTCCCCTCGCCGGAGGGGCAACCGTGGCACCCCGAAGCTGTTTCCCTAAACGGTAGGGGGTTGGATACGGCTGCAAGTCCCGGTGATGGGAACACTTGATGGTAATACTCATTTAGGATAGCAACAGGAGAGAGTTTAGGCCGTGCAAAAGCAGATTTCCTTTGGCGTCAGCCTCTTTTTATTGGGGTCAATTGCCTTCATCCCGTCGGTGGCGGTGGGTGCCCAATTACCCCGTCTGATGGCACAGGTGGCGCAAAATACCGCCGAGCGCGATCGCGACGTGAACGAGTTGTTGCGCGAGGGGCGGGAATTAGTGGATGCGGGGGATTATGCCGCCGCGATCCAAGTGTATTTAACGGCTGCCAATTTAGATGGCGAAAACCCGCGAATTTTTTCCGGGATTGGCTATTTGCAAGCGACGCAGAAAAATTTTGAGGCGGCGGCGAATGCGTATCAACAGGCGGTTACCTTGGATCCCAACAATGCGGATTTCCAATATGCCCTCGGCTACAGTTTGGCGAATTTGGGAGATAACGAAGCCGCCGAAATGGCTTATCGCACAGCGACGCAATTGGATCCGGAGAATTTTAACGCCCATATCGGTCTCGGGGTGGTTCTGCTGCGCCAGGGAGAGTATGAGGAAGCCCTAGGGGTTTATCAGCAGGTCACCAGTCAGGATCCGAGATACTGGCAAGCGTATGAGTCCATCGGTGCCGCACTGCTGCAGCAGGGACGGGTGGATGAGGCGATCGCGGCCCTGGAACAGGCGGTGGAGTTGGCCCCGCGTGAAAGCAGCGTGCAGCGCATTTTAGGGGCGGCATTTCTGGCTCAGGGAGACAGCGATCGCGCCCTGGCGATGTTCGAGCAAGCGGTGGAACTCGAACCGCGCAATGCACAGTTACAGCTCGTGATCGCTAAGCTCCTCCACGATCGCGGCGAGTTGGATGAGGCCCTGAATGTCTATCATCGCGCGGCGGGTTTGGAACCCGAATTGGTGGAACCCCATGTGGCGATCGGCGGGATCCATCTCGATCGGCAAGAATTTCTACAGGCGATTGTGGCTTATCGTCGCGCCCTGGAAATGGCTCCGGATAATGCAGAGGCTTATTATAATCTCGCTTTGGCACTCCAAGGGCGCGATCGCATCTCTGAGGCGATCGACCAGTTAAATATCGCGCGCGACCTCTACGAGGAGCAAGACAATGCGGAAGGTTTGGAAAAAGTTGAGGCCCTCCTGGAGGAACTGGAAGACTAAAGACGCGATTCATTACCTCTCTACAAGAGGCGGTCCAATGGCATAACTAGCGGGTCAAAGCATCATTTGCTATGGGTCATAGCAAATGCGGTTGACAAACCTCGAGGTTTGTCAACCGCATTTGACATGAATTTTCGATGGTGGATGCTTGATTTGTTTAGGGAATGGGGGGCGGTTCGGGTGAAGAAGGCTCGAACACCGGTGCGGTGGGTGTGGCGGGGGGCATTCGGGCGGGGTTTTTTGTCTCTAAGGTGTTGGCGACCAAGACATAGCCGAGATATGCCGGTAAAACCATTGTGGTGACGGCGGCGATCGCCCCAAACAGATTCAGCCAACTGGTGGTCGGTCCGTAGTGACAGCGGTAGGGATCGAATTTGAGCGCCTCTGAATTGAGCATTTTGCGCCAAGCGATCGGTCGTTTGAAGCGCACTCGGCGATCGTCGAGCTTTTCTAACAAGGTCCATCCCGCTTGTTGTTCTTCCTCGCACAATCGCTGCAACACCTGGGGATCGCGAAATAAATCGAAATTCGCTCGGACGATTTTGTACTCGAATTCTACCAGTTGGGAGTTGCCCGAGGGTTCTGCCGGCGCAGTCTTTAAGTGGGGGGGGACCGCCGCGAAATGAGTCAGTTGCCGATCGCTGTTTCCAGTTGCAGAAGCCTTTGACTCGGTTTCCCCGGTGGATCTCAATGATGCCGGTGGGGTCTGTACGGTGGTCAGTTTTCGATTATTTTGATGATCCGTCAAAATTTCTTCCTCCTCCTGTTGTTTTGCAAGGGAAATTACCTGTCGCCAGCGCAACCATCCACCAGCGATCGCTGCCTCCATTCCGAGACTCCCTACAAATACGCTCCACACTAAAATTTGCAGCATATTGTTCCGCTAAAAAAGGGGTCTATCCATAATAAAATCTGAAGCATAACATGTTTTTTCGCAAAAAAAATAGGCTTAACTTTATCAATAATTATCGCACAATTTTTGATAGCCAAACCTAAGTTTTTCCGATAGCATTCATCGCTTATCCTTCAGCCTTTTTCCTGGGGTCTTAAATAGCCTTCCACCACACAGTCTGTGCCAATGGTTCGCCATTGAATTCGTTCTAATGTTAGGGCATCTGTCATATTCGTGACGCCCAAATCGCCCACTGGCGAAGGTGCAGACTGACCGCCGATGATTTTAGGCGCGATAAAGGCGAGAATTTTTTGCACCGCTCCCTCAGCGATCGCGCGAGCGGCTAAAGTCCCACCACATTCCCAAAGTACGGAAAGCAATTGGCGATCGTAAAGATACTCCATCGCTTTGGCAGGCGTTAAGGGCGTTAACTCGATGACTTCCACCCCTTTCTTCATCAACTGCTGCTGCACATCGGGATTGGCTCCCCCCTCAGTCAGCACCAGGGTCGGCGCTTCCTCCACCTCCCACAAATGCGCCGACCGTGGTAAATCCAGCCTGCGACTCATTACCACGCGCAAGGGATTGTGGTTCCCGGTATGATGACTGGTAAGCTGGGGATTATCTCGACGCACGGTGTTGCCGCCCACAATCACCGCATCGCAAGCCACCCGCAGGGTATGAACCTCATGGCGAGCGTCTGTACCAGTCACCCAACTACTATGGCCGGTGGTGGTGGCGATTTTGCCATCGAGAGTCATCGCATATTTCAAAATGCCAAACGGACGATTGTGGAGCGTCCGATAAAAAAAGGCTTCATTCAGTTTGCGGCAAGCTTCTTCTTCTACCCCCACGATGACCTCTATTCCGGCACCGCGCAACCGCTCGATCCCGCCCCCAGACACCCGGGGATCGGAGTCTACTACCCCCACTACCACTTTTGCCACCCCTGCCTCAATCAAGGCTTCGGAACAAGGGGGGGTGCGTCCATAGTGATTGCAAGGCTCTAAGTTCACGTAAACCGTGGCTCCTCTGGCTTGTTCCCCCGCCGCGCGCAGGGCGAAGACTTCAGCATGAGGGTGTCCCGCCCCGGGATGAAACCCTTCTCCCACGATTTTGCCATCCTTGACGATCGCCGCCCCCACCAGGGGATTGGGCGCAGTCTGTCCCAGGGCGCGGCGCGCCAGTTCTATGCAGCGCCGCATCATTGAGCGATCGAAGTCACCACCGCCGCGATCGCTAGGGTCTGAAGGGCTTGCGTTTTGATTCGGTAATCCTGGCGCTTGAGGAGTCACGGGCAAATTTTCCATTTTGCTGCTGTCAAAGATGCTTATCCCTCAGTGTATCGGAAAGATTGACGGTGCAACAGCGTTAGAGTTAAAATAAACACCCTAATTGTCATATCTACCCACCTCTTTCTAAACTTTCTAAAGGATTGACGTCAGGGACTCCGTAGAAACCAACCCCATGTCTAAAGCCAGGGGCTTGTACTTCTAACCACCTGACCAGCCTA
>NZ_JAJENT010000817.1:0-2902 GCF_035615515.1 Phormidium sp. CCY1219 | reverse complement strand
CAATAATTTCATTCCAGATTGTGCCATACTCAGAAACTTCCAGCAATTGCTAGATTTTTCCGGGTTAAATGTATCTGCATAAGGAATGCGGCGAAGCGTGGAGGGCGATCGCCGAATAAACCGCCCCCATCAACCCACGGGATTCTTCACCGTTAAAATGCCCCGATCGCCGTCTAATTCCGCCTCAGCCCCCACGGGCAAGGCGGCATTTTCCCCATCGTGACCGAAGGGCAAATCCGACACAATGGGAATGCCTAAATCTGACAAGCGATCGCGCAAGACTTCCGCCACGGTAAAACTCGGGGGTTTGGCCACATTGTCGCACTGACTAAAGCGCCCTAATGCAATCCCGCGCACCTTTTCCAATGCCCCCATCATCCGCCATTGGGTCAGCATTCGATCGATGCGATAGGGTGCTTCGCCCACATCTTCAAAGGCGAGAATGGCACCGGTTAAATTGGGTTGGGCGCGGGTTCCCAGTAAGTGGGTGCCCACGGTTAAATTCGCCGGCAGTAAATAACCGGTGACGCGATCGCCCCCCCATCCTTTCCCTTGCAGTGGCGCGATTTCTCGTCCTTCCACTAAATCGAACAAGCGGTTTATCGACCATTCCGGTTCGTCGGAAATTGTAGTCAGCAAAGGCCCATGTATTCCCATCACCCCATGTTGGCACAAACTCCACAATAAACTGGTAATATCGGAAAATCCGATCGCCCATTTAGGCGTCACCGGGGCAGTGCTGACAATCGGGGAATTATCGGGGTTTGCTGGCGCGGTCCAAGTCCATTCTTCCAGCAATCTTGCCCCACCGTAACCGCCTCTAGCGCAGAGGATAGCGCCACAGTTCGGATCGTGCCATGCGGCGAACAATTGGCCACGCCGATCGCGATCGCTGCCTGCCAAATAGCCCCAAGCGGAATCGTAACCCTCGCTCAATTCCACGCGATAACCGCGCGATCGCCAAATCTCCACCCCGAGATCGAACCTTTCTCGCTCTCGCAGACAACCACTCGGGGCGATGACTCGCAACAAATCCCCCGGTTTCAACGGCGAGGGAACTTGCATTTTTGCACTGGATTTATACTGTTTTTCTACTCCCATTTTTACCTATTCAAACCACAACCGCACTGACACATCTGCTGTAAATACACCGGGTTTACACCCTCATCTGTAAGGGGTTTTCAATTGGCAAGATAATTATAGTTGGTTTGAGGAGTTAATTTTGAGCAGAAATTGATATTTCTCTATTTTTTTCCCTTCCTTTCCCCTGATGCTGCCCGAGAGTAGTTTTCAACTTGGCCAAACCGCGATCCCCTGCAGGGAAAGAGGATTTAGAATCAAAAATAGTGCCACACCGGTGGCGGTGGATTTCTGGACAAGATTTTTATCTCTTGAATTTTGCCGTTTCGCTGGGGATTTATTAATTTTCTGACTGCGAGAGTATATTTACCAAGAAGCGATGTAAGACGATAACGGAAATTGCCGGTGAGTCCGCTGTTTTGGGCGAATGCGGGGTGCCTGTTGCCACAGAGGGAGGGCAAATGGACAAGCAGGGGATAAATTAGGGGATATCCTCGGGATAATTTTCTGGGGGAGGACTGGTCCAATTTTGCAACCGGGTGCGAGTGTCAGCATGAGAGACAGAGCGGATGCGACTGAGTTGAGATAAAGCCCACTTTGCGGCTTCTTGAACCTCTGCATCCGAATCTTCAGCGGCGTGGCACAGGAGTTGGCTAGTTTGAGAGAGCAAGTGATAAATGCGGGTTAAATCGCGGATTGCGTTTTTGCGGACTTCCGGATTGGTATCTTGCAGGGAAAGGGCCAAAGCGCGATTCATCGGTTCGAGAGTGCGCGAGCCAATTTCCGACAAAGCGGCCAAAATTAAGCTGCGTTGTTTGGAATCGGAATTCATCAGTAAATGGATCAAAGGCTGAACCGCGCGGGTATCGCCTTGTTGACCCAGGGTCCAAATTGCCTTGCGACGCTCAGTGGGACTGCTATGACTGAGTTGTTGGATCGAGCGTTCCACATTATCGATTTTGGCAAGGGGGGGAGATTCGGGAACCGCGAGAGATTCAGTGGGGGAGGGAGAAGGTGCACGAGGAGGAGGAGGGGGAGGAGGGGGAGGAGTGTCTTGCGGTGGTGGAGGGAGCTTGTCACTCACCCCCACGGCGGGTTGGTGAGAGCCATTGGCGTCCCAAGTCGTCGGAGGTACGGGATCCGGCGGGCGATCGCTGTAGGTGGGAGGCATGGGGGGCTTGTCTTCCGGGGGGGGAAAGAATTCCGCCGGCATATCCCGATCGTCATCGGAGTCAGAATCCGGTGGTGGAGAGTCGCAATCCGGTTCCTCCTTGCCCGAATGAGTCAGCAAGTAAAACGCCCCGGCGAAGATGCCGGCAAAAGACAGAGTGCCGAAACCGAGTAACAGCAACCAGATTAAGTCTTTGGTAGAAAGGCCGGTTTTCTCAGATTTTGGGGCAGAGGTAGACTCGTCCGAGGTATCTTCTGAGGAAGATTGCGCCAAGAACAGGGAGTTGTCTGGGGTAGAGCGGGCGGTGGCACTCACCGAGAGGCGATCGGCGAGTAGAAACGAGTGCGTGTCGGGGGAGGAAAGCGGTACCCGAACAGAAGAATGGCTTGAGGTAGAGAGGGGGAAAGAGGGAGTGAAATCGTCAGCGCTATCTGGGGGGGGAGTTGAGGTAGGTGCGATCGCCAGGGTTTGTCCTGTGACAGAGGCATCGGGGGGGGCGATCGCAACCCTACCCTTGGCACTCGGAGCCAATCCCAGGCAAGTCAGAATGGTAATCAAGAATAAGGTGGGGTGGTAGGCGCTCATCAGAAATTAGGGTTGGTAAGGGGGAGAACGGAAACCCTCGTCATTTATGCGTAGGGAGGAGTTCTC
>NZ_JAJENT010000816.1:0-12763 GCF_035615515.1 Phormidium sp. CCY1219 | reverse complement strand
TTTAGGCTGGTCAGGTGGTTAGAAGTACAAGCCCCTGGCTTTAGACATGGGGTTGGTTTCTACGGAGTCCCTGACCTGCTTCCTTCGCCCGCTGATTACCTCTAGCGCGTTAAGTACGAAAGCCCGATCAGCACCGCCAATAGCCCTACTACACTCAACAGAAAATGCTTCACTGAGGTGCCTCGCTTGCGTACCATATTACGCATTGCCAATTTGACATAACTATCTTTGGGCTGCGATTCTTCCGCAGGGGCGGCGATCGCCTGGTCAGGTTGGGGGGTGTCAGAGAGGGTGTCGGGAGTGGATGGATGAGTCATAAGGATTGATGATAACGCGAAAGGCTTCTAGGGAATTGTAACAATAAGTTCACAAAATGGTTGAGAGAAGAAAAAATTGAGAATTGAGCCTTCAACTGCACAATTCTCAATTTTCTGTAGGTTCTGGAGGCTCAATTAAGCGCTAGAGACCTCGCCTAGCTGCGTTTCCTGACGTAGATAGGCTTCGATGAATGGGTCGAGGTTGCCGTTCATCACATCAGAGATGTTGGTGGTTTCCACATTGGTGCGTAAATCCTTGACCATTTGGTAAGGATGAAACACATAATTGCGGATTTGGTTGCCCCAGGCGGCTTCCACCATATCGCCTCGAATTTCGGCAATTTCGGCGGCGCGTTGCTCTTCAGCAATCACCAGCAACTTTGCTTTCAGCAAAGCAAGGGCTTTTTCCTTATTTTGCAATTGCGATCGCTCCTGGGTACAGCGAACCGCGATGCCAGTGGGGATGTGAACCGCACGCACTGCAGTTTCCACCTTGTTGACATTTTGCCCGCCCTTACCGCCAGAACGAGACGTGGTAATCTCCAAATCCTTTTCCGGAATGTCGAGATCCACCGACTCATTGAGAATCGGCATCACTTCCACCCCAGCAAAGCTAGTTTGGCGCTTGCCATTGGCATTAAACGGAGAAATTCGCACCAAGCGGTGGGTGCCTTTTTCCGCTTTCAAAGAGCCGTAAGCATAGCGACCCTCGATCTCCAAGGTAGCCGATTTAATTCCGGCTTCATCTCCTGGGGACAGTTCGCTGCACAAAACCTTGTAACCGTGACTCTCCCCCCAACGAGTGTACATTCGCAGCAGCATTTCCGCCCAATCTTGGGCATCCGTGCCACCTGCGCCAGCATTAATCGTCAATACCGCCCCGTTTTTGTCGTAAGGGCCAGAAAGCAACTGTTGCAACTCCCAGCGTTCGAGTTCGCGATCGAGGCGGGTAATATTCGTTTGCGCTTCTTGCAGCAGCGCCTCGTCTGGTTGAAGTTCGAGCAGTTCCAAAATTGCCTTGGTATCTTCGAGGCTATTTTTCCACTGATGATACTGCTCCTTGTGGGACTTGAGTTCGTTGAGTTCTTGCAGGATCTCAGACGCCTGATTGGGGTCATCCCAAAACTCAGGTTGAGCCGCAAGCTGCTCTAAGTCATGGATTTTGGCATTGAGAACCGGAATGTCAAAGATAGTCCTGGGTTTTACCCAGGCGATCGGACAACTGTTCGACTTCGCGTTTGATGTCTAGGACTTCCATATTGAGTTAATTGAGTTAGACCAGAGTGGACTCCATCGATCTTCTACAATACTGCGGCTAGGAACGCGATGCGGGAACTCAAACCCCTTCGTTGACCTTATAGGGCGTCTCGGCGAAAGGCCCGGATGGCGCATCATTTCTTGCATCCCTAACCCGCATGAAAAATCGATCTGGAGTATTGGGGCTAATTACTCCACGATTAATTGTAAAGAATGAGGGAAGAATTGGGATCCGGTTTTTTGGGGAAGCTTTCCGAACCCGATCGCGCATGCGTGGCAAGTCCTTGCAGTACCCTCCGCCCTTGGGAAGAGTTTCGCAGACGGAATTGAGTTGAGAATTGTTGCTAAATGCCGGCAAATGGTCACAAAAGCGCCGATTGAGGTGACTCGCCAGAAAATCGCTCCATTACCCGCCAACAGAGGATTTAAGCGTACTATGACTCTCATTCTTCAGCAAGCTTTCTTAACAAACCGGAAAGGCGATCGCAAAAAGCCAGAAAAAACCTCAGTATTTTTACGGAAATTTCGGGGATCCTAGGGCAGGAGTTCCGTAAAACGCCCCTAGTAAGTTGCATCTATCTTAGGACAGAATAAGGACAAAATTAACTAATCTTTATCAGTAGCTTTTACAAAAGTCTCTGACTTATCTCCCCAAACATCACGGGGATGTCCTTATTGAGGATTTACTAGAATGGCAACTCAATCCTCTCTGCGCTATAGAGGGATGGAACTGTTAGTTTCGTACCACCAAAATCCCTCCCTAGAAATTCGCAATCAGCTCGTGCGGTTGAATGCTGGTTTGGTGCGAAAAATCGCCCATCGCGTCAGTCATCAATGTGCAGAGCCGTATGAAGACCTCGAACAAATCGGTTACTTGGGCTTAATTCGGGCGATCGAACGGTTCGACCCCACCCAAGGCTGTGCCTTTAGTTCCTTTGCGGTGCCCTACATTCGCGGCGAAATGCTGCACTTTTTACGCGATAAAGCATCTTCCGTGAAGATTCCGCGTCGCTGGCGAGAACTGCAATCCCGAGGGGAAAAAGTTCGCGAAGCCCTAACCGAGTCCCTGGGACGCCCCCCGAAAGAGGCAGAAATTGCCGCCGAGTTAAATATTTCTCTGGAAGAGTGGCGCGAAAGCAAGTTGGCGGGTCAAAATCGCAACCCCCTGAGTTTGGATGCCTTGGTGTCTCAGCACGTGGATACCCCAGTCACCTTGGGCGAGACATTGGTGGATAGTCACTACCAATCCCTACAGCGCCTGGAAGAAGAACGACAACAACTGCAAGAAGCGCTCAACCAACTGGAAGAAAAAACCAGAACCGCGATCGAATCGGTGTTTTTCCAAAATATTCCGCGCAAGGTGGTGGCGGAACAAATTGGTGTCAGTCCGATGACCGTGACGCGCTGGATTAAACGCGGTTTGGAGCAAATGGTCGGTGCGTTGCAAGGATCCGTAACTCAAACCGAGTCCTAGAAAAATACTGCAGGCATGGAATAAATGCAGCATTCAACCGCGAGGAAAGTGGGGGGTAAACCAACCCTCCACTTTCTCTTTGCCACTCCACTTAATGCTCGAACACATCCTTATATTGCAGTAAATCTAAAGCAACGAAGGTGGGCAAACATTGAAAACACTCTTGGGCGAGTGCCCACCGTTCTTCGCGTTTGAGCATTCCCATTAATTTTTGTTGTACGGGCAGCAAGTAACGAACATCGTTGGCGGCGTAACTCAATTGCTCTTGCGAGAGATTGTCCGGATTTCCCCAGTCGGAACTCTGGGCTTTTTTGTCCAGTTCTACGTTTTCCAGTTCTTGCACCACCTCTTTGAGACCGTGACGAGGACTGTAGGTGCGCGCGAGTTTGCTGGCAATCTTGGTGCAGAAAACGGGTTGGACTTCGATCGCCAGATGATAGCGCAGAGTCGCCATGTCAAAGCGAGCAAAGTGAAATACTTTGACGATGTTGGAATGTTCCAGAAGCTGCTTTAAATTGGGGGCTTCTGTTTGTCCTCTGGGAATGCGAACCACGGTGACGCGCGATGAAGGGTCGCAAAGTTGCACCAAACAAAGTCGATCGCGCTGGGGCAACAGTCCCATCGTTTCCGTATCCACCGCGATCGCCCCTGCATATAAATACTCCGCTAACTGTTCTTCCGTCAAATCGCGATCGCATACTTGAAAATCTGTCAATCCCATCGCTTTAGCTTTCCTCCTCCTGCTCTCCCCCGCAATTTTGCGCGCGAGAAACTTGCTATTCCCGCCTTCTCCCGCTTGGCGCACTTCCTCGCCGGAGATTTCGCTCTTTAGCATCCCGGAAAACTGCACACCTGTCAAGCTTTCGTGCAAAATACCCCCACCCAATTGGGGTGGGACAAGCGTTGCCCCACCCCAATTGGCGATCGCAGTGCAATTACCGCGTCTTGATGAAAATTTGAGTGTAATAATATTCCCCTTCGGCGTTTTTGGCAATTCCCACCCCGGTGAGGTCATAATTGCCCAGCATATTTTTGCGATGCCCGGGACTATTTATCCACCCTTCAACCGCTTGTTGAGCGGGATTATTATACCCTTGATTGTAGGCGATATTTTCCGCCGCTCCTCGATAGGAAATCGACTCGGCGATCGCTTCAATTCTCCGGTCAAATCCCCCATGACTAAACGAAACTTCTCCAGTTGCCATCGACCGAGAGTGCTGCCTCGCCACTTGGCTAATCGGTTCCTCGAGTTGCAACGGCGGCAGGTTTTGAGATTCACGATACTCGTTCACAAGCTGGAAAACGGTGCGCTCCAATTCCCGATATTCGCTGGTGGAATTAGAGGAAGTTTGCAGTGACAAATTATTCGGTGAAGGAGAAGGACTCACGGGAGGAGAGGGGGGTGGAAGGGTGAACCTACAGCTTGCCAGGGTAAAGGCGATCGCCGCGATCGGCCACCATCGGAACCACCCCCCCTTCCCGGCGATCGGCGAGGGGATGCCTACCCACCCAGCATCAGGGGTTTCACACCGCCACTGCCCTGGCAAGTGGGGGTTTTCCGGCGATCGCGGCAGTTGCGCGTCAACCTTATCCATCGGGTTGCAGGTATTTCGCCACAGCTTGCACGTCTTTGTCTCCACGTCCAGAGCAATTAATCACAATGCGCGGGCTGCCCTCGAGTTGCGGACAAAGGGTTTCGAGATAAGCGATCGCATGGGCCGTTTCCAATGCCGGAATAATTCCTTCTAATTTCGACAACCGCTCAAACGCCCCTAACGCTTCCGCATCCGTGACGCTGTAATATTCCGCCCGTTGGCTGTCTTTCAAATAACTATGTTCCGGTCCGACTCCCGGATAATCTAACCCCGCACTAATTGAGTGCGCCTCGAGCACCTGACCTTCTTCATCTTGCAGCAAATAGCTCATCGCGCCATGCAAAACGCCCACTTCGCCCCGGGTTAAGGTCGCCGCGTGTTTCTTGGACTCTACCCCTTCTCCGGCTGCTTCTACCCCAATCAGACGCACGTTCGCATCGCGGAGAAATTCATAAAAAAGTCCGATCGCGTTGGATCCACCACCAACGCAGGCCAGCAGAATATCCGGCACTCCGCTCCATTTTTCTTCGCATTGCTGGCGCGTTTCCCGCCCGATAATCGCTTGGAAGTCACGCACGATCGTCGGATAAGGGTGCGGGCCGGCTACGGAACCGAGGATGTAATGGGTGGTCTCTACGTTCGTCACCCAATCGCGAATCGCTTCTGAGGTGGCATCTTTTAGGGTACCGGTGCCGGCAGAAACGGGACGCACTTCGGCCCCCATCAGGCGCATTCTAAAGACGTTGAGGGCTTGCCGTTCCATGTCTTGGACGCCCATATAAATGACGCATTCTAAGCCAAACCGGGCGCAAACTGTGGCGGTGGCGACCCCATGCTGACCCGCACCAGTTTCGGCAATGATGCGCTGTTTGCCCATCCGTCTGGCAAGGAGTGCTTGTCCGATCGCATTATTGATTTTATGCGCCCCGGTGTGGTTGAGGTCTTCGCGTTTGAGATAAATTTGCGGCCCGCTACCGTCGGGTCTGGCGTAATGTTGGGTCAGGCGTTCGGCAAAATAAAGCGGGGTGATCCGTCCCACGTATTCGCGCAGCAACAGGTTGAGTTCGGCTTGGAATTCGGAATCCTGGCGGTATTGCTGATAGGCGGTTTCAAGCTCGGCTAAGGCGGGCATCAGGGTTTCGGGCACGTATTTGCCGCCGAAGCGCCCGAAGCGTCCCAGAGGATCGGGGTTTGGAGTGGGGGTTCCGGAAGTTGTGGGTCTTGGTGTTGTGGTCACGGGGCAAAGGATAATCAATTAAACAACTTTCTATTATAAGGACTGTTCGCCGTAAGTCGGTTTTAAGATAGGGCTGGAACCGACCGATGCCTGGGGGCGCGTCGCGCTACCCTGAAACCAAAGTTCTATCGTTATTTTTCGCGTTTATGGCATCTTCTAAAAAGAAATCCAGTGGCGATCGCATCGCATATCAAGAGTTTGGTTCTCAAACTAATCGGGCAACGGAACGTCCGGTTCCGGAACTCCCTCCCTCGGAGCACAATCTCCGCGTCCAAGCCTCTCGCAAAGGACGCAAAGGCAAAACGGTGACGGTGATTAGCGGGTTTCAAGCTAAACCGGAAACTCTCAGTGCCCTGGCAAAGCGCTTAAAAAGTCAGTGCGGCACTGGCGGTACTGCGAAAGCAGATACGATTGAAATTCAAGGCGACCACAAGCAAAAAATTGTCGAAATTCTCGCCAAAGAGGGTTATAAAGCCAAAATTAGTGGCGGCTAAGTGGGATGATCTTGGACGAGTTTACACCGATGCGATCGGCCTATTTTTTAAACAATTTGCTGCAAATCCTGCGCCACATCGTTGAGTCGCTCTGTACCCACTTTAACTTGCGTAATCCCTTGGGCAGTTTGATTGGCCACTTGATTGAGGGAATTCATTGCATCCACTACTTGTTGAATGGCAACGGCTTGCTGTTTGGCACTCAGGGAAATTTGTTGCGTACTTACGGTAATATTGTCGATCGCTTCGGTCACTCCTTGAAAGGCTTGTGCCGTTTCTTTCGCAACGTTTAAACTGGCATCTACAGTTTTGGTTCCTTCATCGGTAACCATTACGGTAGAATTAATCGCTGTTTGAATATCCGAAACTAAAGCATTAATTTTTTCCGTGGATTTCTGACTTTGATCGGCAAGTTTGCGAATTTCACTCGCCACTACGGCAAATCCTTTTCCATGTTCCCCCGCCCGCACTGCTTCCACGGCGGCGTTGAGTGCCAACATGTTGGTTTGGGTGGCTAAATCGCTAACCAATCCAGAAATGTTGCGGATTTGAGAAGTTTGTTCGCTTAAACGTAAAATCTGTTGGGCAATTTCTCCGACTTTTTCTTTGAGCGCGGACATATCATTTAAGGTGCGCTCTACCGCTTTGCTCCCTCCCTCGGTTAAGCTTAAGGCATTGCGAGCATCTGCAGCTGCAGCTTCGGCTTGTTCGGCAGATTGTCGCGATGATGCGCCTAATTCATCCATCGTCGTCGTGGTTTGATTCACCGATGCCGCTTGCTCGTTGGCAATGCGTTCTTGCTGAACCATTGTAGTGGCAATATCGGTGGATGAACGGGTAATTTCTTGGGCAAATTCCTCTATCCGCCGGCTAACACCCGAGACAATAGAAAAAACGCAATTTAACACCAATCCCAGTTCGATTAATCCCCCGATTAGCAGGGTTAAGCGCACCCATAGTAATGCATTCTCTAGGTTGGCGCTTTCTCTCTCTAGCAATTGCCGCTCTGAAATACTTAATGCGCTTTCCCCAGTTTCTTCGATTTGTTCCTCTATCTGCTTTACCGTTCTCCAGGAATCGTAGGCTCGATTTCCATTAAACCAGGCCACGCTTGTCATGGCAATAAATCCAAAAGTTGGTAGGCTACAAACAAGCCAAATATAAGCCCCCAGTTTTTTGACATACTTCATCAGTGGTGTCTCCTTTGGTTTGAATTTCCTTTGGTTTGGGTTGCCAGAAAGTATTTGGTTTTTTTAGAGTTATCATCAAATTTAATGTTACCCTGATTTGGCTTTTATAATAAAATTTTCTGGTGGGTAAATAATGGTCTGGATGCTATTTTATCTCAGTGGGGATAGGCGCGATCTCCAATAGGGGCATCCCTAACCTACGCTTCGATCGCGATCGCTCCAATTTTTCGGGATCCCTACCTTATCTCTGCACCCAATTCCAGAAAGAAACCCCACCAATGGATCCATACTTGAAAGCCTGAATTTAATTGTAGCCCGGAACAAGCGCTTACGGTAATGAAATTGTTCCCTCATCCATTGCCAATTGCCAATTAGAAATGAGCAGAATACGCTTTGGGGTTCGGATGGCGGGGAAATCGTGGAGTGGGATTGATGGAGGTGGAGGATGGGTTTTAGGAGGGGAAAGTCCAACGCCATCAAGCCGATTTCGGCTCAGTTGAGGATGGATTTGTCGGGATTGGCGGGAGGCGTTTGAGCGAAGAATGGAGTGGCGATCGGATTACTCTGGTTCCTCGGGGACAATTTTTTCCAGGGCTTCTACTAAGGGTGGCAAATCGTTATGAATCGTTTCCCAAACCACTTCTAATACAATTTTGTCATATTCTTGGATAATGCGATTTCGCATCATAATAAAAGGGATTCGAGATAAAGAAATCCGCGTTTTTTCAGAAAGACGACGTTCGGCTTCGCCAATAATTTCGAGTCGGCGAACCACCGAATCTTGCAATTGAATATTCGCCAGAAAATCTGACCAGCTACTTCTGGAGACATAGCTCAAAGCAAGTTTAGCCGATATTAAAATATCCAGCAGGTATTGCAAGTCACGCGGTGGCATAAATCACCTCAGCTAAAGTTGGGACAGCTTGAGGGCGTAAGGGTTTTAGATTGACTCCATCTGCGCTTTGGCGAACCATCTGTGTTTCTGTGGGAAAAAGATTGCTTCGATCCGATGGATTCGGAACTGAAGTCACGGCACAAGGATGCGAGTCTAAGGTAAAAAATAGGCGAATTGCGATCGCCCTTAGAGCATTTTGGCGATCGCTGCGGGGTATGAAGCTAGCAAAATCGGCGACTTTTGCCAGATCGGCGAAGTCACCGTGGGGTTTTGTAGAAGTTTCCATCCTCTTGACACTCGTCGAGTCAGCTCCCTCATCTAGGGTACCACTATTTGCATCGGCTCTGGATCGAGGTGAACTGGGGAGAATTGCCATTTCCGCAACAGAGGGCGCGATCGGCGAAGCGACAGGAGAGGATCCCCACGCCCTCTGTTGCGATCGGGGTTGGAATCGGCGATCGCCCCCCATACCCCTGGCGCAAGCAAAGCGTGGTTTGCATCTCTCCTTTTGAAAAAATTACCCAAATCCGATTCCAGTACGGGTTTCTCTCCCCCACCGACGCCGAATATAGCAACATTTAGCACCCACCTCAATCCTGACTTCCTACCCTCCTTATCTGTAGGAGTACGGATTTCTTTACCAAAGGAATCGTTAAGATAGTAATAGGGTCAAGCATCAAGACGCAATACCTTATCTCGCGCCCCACTGTTCGACCCCAACCCACTTTTTTTGATAATGAGGGAGTTTCTTATGGATTTAGTTCGAATTCTTTGCGCGATTTTTTTGCCCCCCCTAGGCGTTTTCTTGCAAGTCGGAATCGGCGTAGATTTTTGGATTAATATTTTGTTAACGGTATTGGGTTACATCCCCGGTATCGTTCATGCCGTATGGATTATCGCCAAAAAATAGACGCTATTTGGTAATGTAATCAAGAGTAGGGTGGCAGTGCCCATCCTACAATATTTTTGTTAGAAAACCTCATTTTTTAGGTTTTTATGACGTTGAAAAAGACCAAAAAATGGTTTAAGTAAAAATTAAAAATTTTAAAATAAATAACTTTTTAATCAAAATCAAGCGAAAATAAAAAAGAAAAAAGCAGAGTAGTATAGTCCGTGGAAAGCAGCAATAGCGGTGTACTTCAAACCTGCGATCGGCTTTTTTCCCAGAAATTCTTGAAACCAAGTAGTCAGTTTAGCCTTGTTAGGGGAGGAGCGCCCGGATTGGCGTTTCACGGAATATTGTTATGAAATTTTGGTAACCCGAGTGTTGCTAGAGTTTTCCAATGTGAAACTGCTCGACTACGAACAGCGATCTCCGGAGTTAGAAGCGAGTTCCAATTCCTTCGCCGCGATGGCGATCGCGCACCTAAAAACCCAATCCACCCACCAACAACCTCAAGAGAGGTAACAGTGGAAAGTAACTCTGGTAAAGAGCCTGTACCGACGGGGGTACAATTGTTTTGAGATTCGGGAATTATTCCGATTAATCCACTGGATGATGACCTTATTCAAGGAGTGGGCGATCGCGTCGATTTTCCCCCAAAAGTAGGCAGGTGGGCAGAGAAAGCCACTGGGCTGTTTGCTAGGAGCAACTCATATCTAGAAGCTGTGCCCACTCTATTAACTGTACTTGGAGAGGCGATCGCTCTATCGGGAAATGAAAGAGCGATCGCCTTTTGTGGGACTAAAAGTTAATCCCTTGATAACCCATTAGCTGAAAAACAAACCGCCATGATTGAAGAGATTTGCCACAGTGCGGTTGCGGTTAAGCGCATCAGCGCGACGCACTGCCGCTTCAGCATCAACCAATCCCGCACCGTACTGATTGCCCGTATTAGAACCCCCCCAAGTGCGCCATACTCGGTTTGCCGTGCTGGTGAGGATATTTCGCACATCTCCTGCACTCAAACCAGTATTGACACTCCAGACAAGAGAGGCAGCGCCTGCCATGCTGGGACTAGCAAATGAAGTTCCCCAGGTATTCTCGTGACGGCCATTGATGTTAGCCGTCAAAATGCCCGAAGGTGCAACTGCAGTCAGTTCTGAACCGTACTGCGAGTAAGGGTGGCGGGTGGCGCTGTTACCATTACTGTCACCCACAGCACCCACTGCCATGACATTACCATACTGTCCAGCAAAGTTAGCAGGCCAAGAGACAACATTAGTCGGTCGGTTTTGACTGTTACCAGAAGCAATCACAAACAGTGCCGTATCTGCATTCTGCTGCATGAGATTAGCCAGTGCAGCATTATAGTAGTTGCTAATATATTCAGCACTCAAGTTGTAAACCAGTCGCTGACCCCTGGCTCGGGCATATTCGATCTGCTCTTGAGCCGCTGCATTAAATGAACGAGAGCCAAAGACATTCGAGACATACACTGGGCTAGACCAGTTAATTCCAGCCATGCCATATCCATCATTCGTATCAGCAGCAGCAACACTTTGAACCGCAGTTCCATGTCCCCAACCACGACGACCGGCTAAAGCGTCTTGGTCAGAACTATCAATAATGGATCGTCCACTATTCAGGTCAGAGTGGGTCGGTCGATTATAACTATTGAGGTTCAACCCCGTATCCGCTATACCCAGCAGAACATTGCTCGAACCCGTTGTAAATCGCCACGCACCAGGAACGTCCATCATCCGCAGATTCCACTGTTGCGAGAATAAGGGGTCGTTAGGCGTGACGCCGAGATTGACGGTGCCATTGGAGAATTGCACTCGCTCATACCCTTGGAAGTAAATCTCTTGACCCGTACTGTTGACGCGCAACCAATCAAACGTGGTGCCACCAAATACGGCACGGTTATTGGCATTGAAGGTCACGTCACTGCTGCGGATACCGGAGAGGTTGAGGGTATCAGTCCCACCTGCGCCAATGAAGACCGACCCTTGGGTCATGCCAGAGAAGGTATGGGAGCCATTGCGGAAGTCTCCAATCTTGAGACTGTTGGCATTGTTGGGATTAAATGCCAGCACTCGCATCTGAACGTTGCTGGAGCGTCCGACATTGCCGCTGGCATCTCGCGCTTCGGCGTAGATGCTGTAGTTTCCGGCGGATAAATTTTGGTTGTTCAGATTTGCCAGACGAACCCCATCTCGATTGAGGATAGAAAGTTCGGTGACAGCACCCGTTGCTTGATTGCGAGCGAATACCCGCACGCTGGTGGGGGTAACGTTGGTAGCCCAGTTCAACCGTAATGCGCCCCGTTGGAAGACCGTATTGCTGGTGCCATCCCCAGAAGCATCTACGGCAGAGAAAGCGGTAAAGCTCGGCCCTGTGGAAACTGCTTGCACTGAGGTATTGAGGTTATATCCAGTGCTGCCAGCGAAGCGGTTAACGCGGACGTAGTAGGTGCCGGGATCTAGATATTGACTGACAGAATCACTGTTGTTACCGCCATTGACGGAACTGGCAATGGTGCTGCCGTTGGCATTGAGCAAGCGCAGATCGGCATCGGCACTCATGCCAGAAATACTCAAATTGACCCGACTGCGAGTATTCACAGTGAACCGATAGTAATCATCCCCGTCATACTGGCTGACGTATTCCGTGAGAGATTGACCCAGGGTGAGATTGCGGGCATTGTTGATGCTGTTACCTGCGGTATCGGCGGTCATGGTCATGTAGGCTGGATTGCTCCAGGCGCGACCATCATACGCCTGGACGGAAATGCGGTTATCGCCGGGAACGCTGCCACTGACAAAGCGGAGGTAACTGCGTTGGCTGGCAGTAATCTCAAAGGTGGAGGGTTGACGTACCCAACGGCCATTCTGCCAGAGGACGAAATAGCCACTGTTGTAAGCGCTATTGAGATCTTGGAAGCGGTAACGCACGATCGCATCTCCGTCTGGATCGCTGACGTTGAAGGTGGGATAAATGTAGTAACCGATATTCCAGGTTTGATTTGAACCACTAACAACAGGAATTCGATTCAAAGATTGACCGGAAGTCCTCAGTGTATAGCTCGTGTCGCCACTATAGCGTTTGACGCGGATGTAGTAAGTGCCGGTGTTTACATTCACGGCGACTGAATCGGTATTGTTGCTGCCATTGGTGGAACTGGCAACGGTGCTACCACTGGAACTCAGTAAGAACAAGTCGGCATCGGCACTCATGCCGGAGATGCTCAGGTTGACTCGGGTCGGCCCGTTGACGCTAAACCGATAGTAATCGTATTGGTCGCTGCTGCTGACTCGTTCAGCAATCGTTTGACCTAGAGTAATATACCGCGCCGATGACATGGTGTTTCCGGCAGTATCGACGATTTGACCGGAGGTACTGAGTCGATAGTTGGTATCGC
>NZ_JAJENT010000815.1:0-8778 GCF_035615515.1 Phormidium sp. CCY1219 | reverse complement strand
TTAGGCTGGTCAGGTGGTTAGAAGTACAAGCCCCTGGCTTTAGACATGGGGTTGGTTTCTACGGAGTCCCTGACTTCCCCAATTGAACGAGTGCCCTGTCTGCAATAGGCAATACCAGGATAGTCCCGAGTTCGGTTAGCGATCGCCCGTTATCGGAATCGTGAGCGACCAGCACTCGCTGTTCTTGACAAACAAATGCAAACTGTACCTCATCAGGTTAAGTACGCAATCCTGCTTCAACGGTTGTCGTGACGTCAATGCCGTAACGACGCAAGGCTACAGCAATACTCGAGTCAATATGTTCGTCTAAGTGAAAGCCAATTCGCTCACTCAACCCTGAGTCTCCTCAATTTTTCTTCTAACCGCCCGGGATTATTCTGCTTAAATGCCTCGAAGAATGCTTCGTTTTCCTCGATGCGGCGATCGATTTGTTCTCGATTGTCATAATAGTAAGCCATTGCTGCATAAACTGAAGCGAGAGGCAAATCGTATTTACTCGCAATTTCCAGGGGAGATTGTCCCATCTTCAGATGCATCACCACAATGTCTTCTACAGCTATTCGAGTGCCAGCAATCCGGGGTTTACCACCTCGCACGCCGGGAGTAATTTCAATGTGTTCTTTGCTTATCTGTTTCATCACTATCCCATCCCTAAGCGCTATAGTAGCCTCATTATAAGCCACTGCATCCGAATCGCGATCGCCCCCAAAGCCACCCCTCACCCCAAAGCGGTGTATCGTATTAACATCAGCAATCTTTACCATGCCCTTACGATGAGTGAATCTTCCATTCCCGTCACCGTCAAACTATTCGCCGCCTATCAAGAAGCGTTAGGCGTGCCGGAATTAGTGCTAGAATTTCCCCCAGATACCCCCGTGCGGGCGGTGCGCGATCGCTTAATTGCCGAACACCCGGAACTAGAACGGTGGCGCGACATCACCCGGTTTGGCATCAATTTCAATTTCGTCTCTCCCGACACCCGCTTGCAACCGGGAGATGAAGTCGTATTAATTCCGCCAGTCAGTGGCGGATAATCCACCCAAACCCAATCGTCAATTGTGGCGCTTTCGGGTTATTTAAACCCCAACTAAAGCGCCACAAACAGAGGAATTTATTCCTCGGTGGGTTGCGGTTGAATTTGTGCGATAATTTTGTCGATCCAATATTGATTGTCATCCACGGTGAACACCATCTTTTGATAAGGTTCTTCCCGCAGTTCCAGGACCAAATAATCCTTATCGCGGGTGACGAACCAAAATTCTTTTCCCCGGGGCGTGTAGTAAGTTCCCGCTTTGATAAGTCCCGGGAAATAGGTTCCGGGGACGCGGATTTCTGCCCAGTGACTTGGGGGTTCTTCGGCGGTAATTTTGGCAATATGCGACAGGGGGATGTCGAACTTATTTTCCAGATTAAACGCCAAAAGTTGTTCCCAGAAGTCTAACTCGATTTGGAAAACATATCCATTCAGATTCAGTTTCATGGTTTTGCTCCGAAAAAAACCTCGGTCATCAGGATAGAGAATTTAGGCGATAGAATTTATCCAGAGTCAGGGGGAGGAGAAACGGCAAATTTAGGCGGATAAAACAGGCGAATTTTGCCGATTCCCCCGGACTTGTGAGAGTGCTTGGGAAGCACCGTTCAGACGTACTGTTGGGGGTCTGTGGAAGAAACGTTGAGATAGACGATGGTTTCCTTGCCTTTAACCGTGGGCAAGCGCGTGCCCTTATCATCCTTGCGCTTGACGCGCACGGAATCAATCGGCAACTTCAGCAAGCGATCGCTACTGGTGAGCAGCTTCACCTCACTATCCGGAAGCGCCGCCACCATGCCCATCAAGTTATCGCTTTTGGCGCTAAAGGTCATGGACTGGGTGCCCAAATCCCCGGGTTTAGCGCGGCGCACGTGATGGACGGATAACTGTTTCGCGTATCCCAACTTAGAGACCAGCAACAGATTATCCGACGCGCTGAGGGCCACACAGCCGACCAGACTCTCCCCCTTACCCAATCGTAACGCTTGCTGAGGCAAAGTCGTGCGACTGGTGATGGGCAGATTGTCATTTTGGATGGTAAAGCGCAACAACCGTGCCCCGGAGGTGGCCATAACTAGCTCTTGACCGGCGGTCGCCAAATTCGCATAAACCAACGAATCCCCCTCCTTGAGCTTCACCGCCGTCAGGCCCCGCGCCGTCAGGTTGGAAAACTCCGACAGGGGAAGGCGCTTAATTCGTCCGCGCTTGGTGAGACAAATCAGGTCTAGAGTTTCGGGATAATCCGACAGAATAAACTGAGTGGCGATCGCCTCCGGGTCTCCCTGTACTGCTGGCGGGAACAAACTGACAAACGGTCGTTTATTCGACCCCACGCGCTTGCTCAGGGGAATATCCCCCACCTTAATCGAATATGCCTTGCCATTGCGGGTTAAAATCAGCACATCTTGGTCCGTGAAGGCCACCTGAGTCTGCACGGTAAAGTCCTCACCCTCCTCGAGGGTCTGAAACTGCGAGTCGGTATCGGCCCCGCGCTGCTGTCGTTCGTAAGTGGCGGGAGAGAGGCGCTGCACGTAACCTCGGTGGGTAAATTCCAGGACCGTTTCTTCCGGTTCCGGTTCGGCGGGAAATAAAGGCAGAGAGGGGGCTTCTTCTGCCTTTTGTTTCTTTTTGCCTTTCTTGCTTTTGGTTTTGGTAGGGGTGGTGGCGCAAGCAGAAGCCACTACCACCGCTTCTTTGGTTTCCGAGACGGTGAAAATCCGAGTGCGACGGGCATCGCCGTATTTTTTCTTCAGCGATCGCAGCTCTTTTTTCAGCGCTTTGAGCAATTCGCGGCGATCGCCGAGCAATCGCTGCAACTCTTCGCGCCGCTTTGTCAAATTCCCTCTTTCTTCCTGCAATTTTTCCCGTTCTAAGCCGGTAATCCGGCGCATTGGCATGGCTAAAATTGCATCGGCTTGTGCTTCGCTGAAGTCTAGCTCACCTTGCAGGGTTTGTTTGGCGCTGCTTCCATCGGCAGAATTTCGCAAAATTTCGATCAGGGTGTCGAGTTCGTTGAGCGCCACCAGCAATCCTTCCACCAACTCTAGCCGATTTTCCGTTTGTTCGAGTTCGTGTTGGTAAAGGCGATTGAGGGTTTGTTCGCGGAACTTTAAGAACTCTTGCAGCATCTCGCGCAGGGACAGTTGGCGCGGTTGACCGTCTACGAGGGCTAGGAGAATAGCGCCGAAGTTACTTTGCAACGGGGTTTGGTTGTACAACTGTTGCAGAAGGGTTTCCGGGTTGGTTTCCCGTTTGAGTTCGATGACCACGCGAATCCCCTCGCGATCGCTCTCGTCGCGGATATCGGAAATGCCCTGCAGGCGACCGTGATTCACCAAATCCGCCACTTTTTCGATCCAGCCGGCTTTATTCACCTGGAACGGCAATTCGGTGACTACAATGGCAGTACGGCGGTGTCGTCCCCGTCCCCCTTGGATTTCTTCGATCTGCGCCACCCCCCGCAAAGGGATAATCCCCCGTCCGGTTCTGTAGGCGGTGCGAATCCCTTCGGTGTCGATGATTTCTCCCCCGGTGGGAAAGTCCGGACCGGGGATGAGGTCGAATAATTTCTCGTCTGAGAGTTCTTTGCTGTCGATTAAGGCGATTAAAGCATCCACCACCTCCGCCAGGTTATGTGGGGGGACGTTGGTTGCCATTCCCACCGCAATCCCCGAACAGCCGTTGAGCAATAGGATGGGGAGTTGCGCCGGCAAGACTAATGGTTCTTGCTGGGAATTGTCAAAGTTGCCGATGAAATCTACCGTCGCTTCGCCAATTTCGCGCAGCAACCCTTCCTGACCGATTTGGGCTAAGCGCGTCTCGGTGTATCGCATTGCTGCGGGTGGGTCGTTATCCACAGACCCAAAATTGCCATGACCTGCCAGGAGGGGATACCGACTGGAGAAGTCTTGGATCATCCGTACCATCGCATCGTAAACCGCTTGGTCTCCGTGCGGATGATATTTCCCCAACACGTCTCCCACCACCCGGGCGCATTTGCGGTAGGGGCGATCGGGTGATAGACCCAGTTCGTGCATGGCGTATAAAATACGCCTGTGGACGGGTTTTAAGCCATCTCGGACGTCCGGTAACGCCCTCCCAACGATGACACTCATGGCATATTCAAGGTAGGACTGCTGCATCTCCGTATGCAACGCAGTCGGGATCACCTGTCCGGTGGACAGAAGGTTTAACTGTTTAGCCATGAGTTTCGTTCCTTACCAAACCAACTTCCAATTGTGTCCTGCTGTTTTGCGCTTAATGACGCTATTCTGAGCGAATAGTAGATCGAGGGACACTTTGTCAGCGTACTATCAAACCTGACAGTCTGACGATGAGTACACTATTCGATTAACTCAAAAGGAAAGGCATATGAGAACCGTTCTAATTGTGGAGGACGATTTGGTCAACGCTCGCGTTTTCTCGAAAATCCTCAGTAAACGCGGGGGGCTTAACGTCAAGCATACCGAAAATGTGGAAGAGGTGATGGAAATTGCCCATGCGGGAGAAGCTGACGTGATTCTGATGGATGTGTCGCTCTCGCGCAGCGTTTATCAGGGGAAGGCTGTGGATGGCATCAAGATTACCCAGATGTTGAAGGCTGACCCGCAAACGGCGAATTTGCCGATTATTCTGGTGACGGCCCATGCAATGGCGGGGGATAAAGAAACCTTTCTCGAACAGAGTGGGGCGGATGGGTATATTTCTAAGCCGGTGGTGGACCACCAAGAGTTCGTTGACCAAATCTCGGCCCTCCTCCCGAAGGAAGAATGAGTCTATCCGGGGGGTTCTATGGCCTAGGATCGGGTCTGTGAGGGTTCGCGATCGCGCTTGTGAAACCGTGGAGCCAGGGGGTTTATCCCCCCAATGGCCACCGGCTTTAGCCTTCCATATGCGGGATGTGGGTGCGGTTGACGCCGGTCTTACCGGTCCGCTTTGTCCCTCTGGAGTTAGGATGATAGCCGAGTAGGGGTCTGGCTGTAGTGCCGGTTAAGGGGCACGGTTGACGGGGGCGGGCGCATCCTGCAGTTGTGCTAGGGTGGCTTGCATTCTCGGGGTGGCTAAGAATTTGCGGGTGTCCGCTAGCAGCCGATCGCCCCACAGGTTTTCTTTGAGAAAGTCGAGATCGGCATAGCGCGGATCGAGGCGCAGGGCTTCTTCTCCTCGCGCTAATGCTTGCTCTCGCTTTCCTTGGGCGTACATCGCTACCGCGATCGCTAGTTGCGGTTCCGCTGCGTCAGCGTCGATTTGCGCCGCTGTCTTCCACCGCTCGATCGCCTTGTCTACGTCGCCTTGTTCGTATTTGACTAAGCCGATGTTGTTGATTGCCGGCCAAAATTGCTCGTCTTGCTCGATCGCTTTTTCGTAAGCGGCGATCGCTTCGCCATACTCCTCGAGCATGTAATAGGCATTCCCTAAATCGAATAACGCTCCCGGTACGTCCGGTTTTAAGGTTAAGCCTTCTTTCAGTTGCTCGATCGCCGTTTGATATTCCTGCTGCTGAAAGTACGCCGACCCCAACGCAAACCACACCGCCGGATTCTCTGGATCCAGGGTTCTGGCTCTTTGCAGGGCGTTCACTCCGCGCTCTAGGTCTTGCGCTTGTAAGTACAAACTCCCTAAAATCGCCCAGGCTTGCGGATTATTCGGCGCGAGTTGCGTCGCCAGTTCCGCTCTGGGTAAGGCTAGCTCGAATTGCTGGAATCTCGCCAGTTGCGCCGCTTCTTCGGCAAGCATCAAGCCTTGTTGCTCTAACTGTTCTGCATCCAGTTGCAGGGTATGGGGAATTAATGCCTGTCCCGCGACAGGTGCCGCCACGCTGCACAATCCCAGCGCGACTAATAACGAAATCAATAATTTGCGATTGGGCACAGTACCGCCTTGAAACAATAGTACAGGTTTTCAGCTCTTCGAGGACCGTGGTTTAATTTAATCCTGACAAAAATCTTCGCGAATCGCGCTTGCTAGAACCGGAGGCAACAGGCAAGGCCGCGCGGGATTGGGGAATAGCCTCTTACTATTACCACATATCTTCGCTTTTGTCAAGTCCTCTGCCCGATTTTTTTTCGTGCCTGGGGTACATTCCCTCACCCCACAGAAGCATACTCAAGCCAAATCCCTGAAGGAATTAATCGGAAGAATTCCAAAGGCGATCGCCCAGTGTTTGGAAACTTAAAGCGCAGTGCGTGACCCCCAGGGGTCGGGTTCATGTGACCCCTTGTAGAAACGCGATTAATCCCGTCTTTTAGGGGGTCACGCACCTTACGCGATCGCTTCGGCGTGGGGTCGCGTTAATTGAGACGGGGACTGAAAACATTATCCCACAACCCTTGTAGTAGACCCCTCGATCCGGCAGGGATTAAAATCCCCCTGCGGGTGTTGCTTTTGCTCGCGCAACCCTTGCCCACCATATTAAATCGCTGTGGGACCGGCGCTTGTTTAGAGATTAAGGATCTGCTAGAATTGGGCAATGCTTCTAATATCCTGAGATTGTTACAGATAAAGCTATGGAACCCGTAGAACTGGCAGCGATCGGCACTTGGGCGATAACTAAAATTGGTGAAGGAACACTTGCAAAGATAGGAGAAAATCTCCTTGAGGCAGCTAATAATTTGCGGCAACAACTCCAAGCCAAACAACCCCAACTAGCGGCTGCTATAGAAGGGGCTAACGAACAACCAATGGATTATGGTGAAGCAGTGCTGGAATTAAAAGCTGCCGTCCAGGAAAACCCAGAAATCCGGGAAGCCGTTGAGCAAGTGGCAACTGAGGCCCAGGCACATCCAGAATTGGCAGCGGAAATCCAAAAAATTAGAGAAACTCTACAATCTCAGCCGCCAACCATTCAAAATTTGGCAAAACTGGCCGAAAAAATTGGAGTTGTAAATCAAGGGACTATCAACACCCAGACAAACAACATTAATATATGAGTGAAGTCGCCGGAACGGGATCCGGTTAAGCCAACTCCCCCGATCGACTGGCGCAAAGTCTGCAAAATGATGCTAGACAGCAGACTCACCAGCAACCTCCTCGCCGCCAACGAAGATATCAAATTTAACCTCGACGACATTCACGTACCCCTGGCGCTGGTGGAACGCCGCAAGCGCGACAAACGCCCGGGGAAGACTCGCGCCGAAGACGGTTCGCAACTCTACGAACCCAGCGGATATGAAGAAAAGCAGCGCTTTGAACACGATCGCTTTTTGCACGATATCCTCGGCAAAGGGGAAGGCAAAACCCAAGGGCGACAGATTGCCATCATCGGCGAACCGGGGGCGGGAAAAACCACCCAATTGCAAAAAATCGCCGATTGGATATTAGAGGAACGCCAGGAATTGCCGATTTGGATCTCCTTGGCAGACTTGCAGGGACGAGAACTGGACGACGAGTATTTGCTGGAAACTTGGCTGAAACAAGCCATTCTCCCGTCGCGCTTGAGTCAGAAGGTGCAAGAAGAGTTTCTGGCGCAACTGGAAAGCGGGCGAGTGTGGTTGCTGCTGGATGGGGTGGATGAGATGGCGACAGCAAAAGCAACCGCCGGATTGCCACTGCAGCAAATCGCCACCCAACTGAAAGGCTGGATTGCCGCAGCGCGGGTGGTTCTCACTTGTCGGTTAAATGTCTGGGAAGCGGATCTGAATGCCTTGGAAGGGTTCGAGACCTATCGGATGCTGGATTTTGACTATCCCACCCAGGTAGAAGCCTTTATCGGCAAGTGGTTTGAACCCAGCGACGCCGCCAACGGGGAAGCCCTGCGCCAGGAATTAGCCAAAGCGGAATATCAGCGCCTACAGGATTTGGTGAAAAATCCCCTGCGGTTGACCCTGCTGTGCAGCACTTGGCAAACCTCCGAAGGGTTGCCGGAAACTCAGGCAGCACTCTACGAACGATTTGTGCCGCAAATTTATCGGTGGAAACAGAACCGTTTCCCCACCACCGAACAGCAGCGCCAGCAACTTAACGACGCATTAGGAGAATTGGCGCGGCGAGGAATCGATGATGCCGCGTCTCCGTTTCGCCTGCGGCATCAGTTTGTGAGTGAGGTACTGGGGGATTGTGATGATGATAAGTCTCTGTTTGCCTTAGCGCTGCAACTCGGTTGGTTGAATCAGGTAGGAGTAGCAGCAGAAGACGACACACAGAAGGTTTACGCTTTCTATCACGCCACGTTTCAGGAATATTTCGCGGCGTTAAGCCTTGAGGATTGGGATTTTTTCTTGCCCAGAACTCATATCAATCGCCCAATTCCGGAAAATTCCTATCGCATCTTTGACCCCCTGTGGAAGCAACCGATTTTGCTGTGGTTGGGGCGCAAAGATGTACCGAAGGAACGGAAAGAGGAGTTTATCGCGGGGTTAGTTGAGTTTGAGGATGGATGCAGAGAATGGGAAAACCGAGACAAGTGCGATCGGGGGTTGTACGAATATCGCGCCTATTTTCTCGCTGCTGCCGGAATCGCTGAATTCAAGGAATGCGATCGGGCTGATGAGATTGTTGCTCAAATTGTGCGGTGGGGGTTTGGTTATTTTAGCGAAGAAAAACAAGATTGGCGGACTTTTCTCGATCCGATAAAATCAGACGCGAGAACTGTTCTGCGAGAAACAGAACGCACCCAGGCGATCGCCGGGTTAGTCAAATTAATCGCCGAGTCTGAATCTGAATTTACCCGCAGGCAAGCGGCAGAAAGTTTGGGGAAAATTGGCGCGGGCAATCCACAGGCAATCGCCGGGTTAGTCAATTTAATCGCC
>NZ_JAJENT010000814.1:0-7809 GCF_035615515.1 Phormidium sp. CCY1219 | reverse complement strand
GCCACCCACCCCCAGGGACAGGGAAACTTCATATTTTTTTTAAGATTCGGCGGCATTAAATGAGCAAGGGGTGCTATAATTTAAGTAGCAGCTTAGCCTGCTGAAACCCTATGCGCAGGCAGGGCACTTAAGCAATTTGTGCAATGCTTAAGTGCCCTGCCTGCGCCGATAAATTATTATCGATTTAAAAATCACTAGATTCCCCAGGACTAGGGGAGTCGGCGCGGCGGTAACGCCCTGACCAGGCCGAATCGTTGATTTGTTTTATATGGTAGGGCAATTTCGCGCATGTGTCAAGGGGGGGGAAGGGAAAAAAATGGGCAGGCAAGATGCCTACCCAAGGGGAGGGAGAGCAGCCGTTGAGGCTGGAGGGGTGGAAGCTAGCTAACGATCGCGCTGACCAGCAGTTGCACGTTATCGGAGATCGCGGTAATCGTCTGATGGGTAACGGGCAAACTATCCACCACCATACCCGCGCACAGCAGCATCAGATAGAGAATCGAATACTTAAACAGCGATCGCGCCTTATCCCGGTCTGGCGGGTCTTGCAACAACTGCCATGCCTTGCGGGCGAACCAGCCGCCCAACAGCACCGCCGCGACGGCATAGAGCCATCCAGTAGCCTGCAAGGGATAAACCAACAGCAGGGTCAGGGGCAAAAGCACCAAAGTATAAATCCAGATTTGACGGGCCGTTTCCTCATCCCCTTCAATCGTCGGCAACATGGGCACTTTCACCGCCGCATAATCATCGCGAATCATCATAGCCAACGCCCAGAAGTGAGGCGGCGTCCATAAAAATATCAGCGCGAACATCACCCAAGGTGCCCAAGTGAGAGTCCCCGTCACGGCAGCCCATCCCACCAGCGGCGGAATCGCCCCAGCAGCGCCGCCAATCACGATATTTTGCGTGCTGTGGCGCTTGAGGAAGTGAGTGTAAACCACCACATAGAACAAAATGCCCGACATCGCCAACAGCGCCGCCAGCAAATTAGCGAATGCCGTCAGCAGGGTAAAAGAAGTCACCGCCAGAGCGATCGCGAAAATCAGAGCATCGCGCGGTTGCACCCGACCCGAAGGAAGCGGTCTATGGCGAGTGCGCTCCATAATGTAATCGATATCGCGATCGTAGAGACAGTTAATCGTATTTGCCGAAGCCGCCGCCAGGGCACCACCAGCGATCGTCACCAATACCAGCAGCGGGTCTACTTCTCCCCGGGCCGCCACCCACATCGACGCCGCCGTAGTAATCAGCAGCAGCAGGATAATCCGAGGTTTGGTCAACTGATAGTAACTTTTGCATACTTGCCAGAAATTGTCGTGATGACGTTGCGAACTCGTCCCAATAATGTCTTGCATCGATTTTGTCTTTTCGTTTTCTTTTCCTTTCAGCAGTTCAGACGCTTCTAGAGTCTGTCTGATTCTCTTCACAATGGCAACGCAATGCGGGTGCAGGAGATTGCGCCGACCCCACATTGCACTGACCCGAAAACTTCACACCCGATCGCCCGACTTTAGCGCGATCGCGCAGGGCCAAACCGGTAAACGCCACCAACAGGCCCAATAAAGCCGCCCCCGTTGCTTGGTGAGACACCGTGAGGAGTTCCACCTGCAAGCGCCAGTAAAACGTGGCCACGCCCAGGGCAATTTGCAACAGTAACAACAATCCCGCCGATTGGGCAAGCTGACGCAGGGTGGGATGCAATGCAGGCGTGCGCCATGCCATCACCACCAAGGTGAGGATTGCCAGGGTAGCGGGGACAACGCCAGCAATGTGGCTATTCATCACCGTGCATAGCCGATCGTACCCCAAGCACTGATGAAGTGCCCATTGCGATCCCACCAGCCCCCCTAGAATACTTTGCCCGTACACCAAAATCGCGCTCACTAAGCCCACCCAAGGCAACTTGCCCACACTGCCCGTGGGGCGATAAGGCATCAAGGCGATCGCGATCGCCAGCAGGGTGGCAAAAAACAATAACGCCGTCCCCAGATGAGCGGTGACGATATCGAAGCGCAGCAATTGCGTGACCGTGAGTCCGCCGAGAACCCCTTGAAAGACGATTAAACCCAATGCGCCCACCGAAGCCCAAGGCAACCATCCCGGAAGTGCCCGACGATGCCAGGTCGATAAACCCACCAGCACAAGGGTGCTCAGCCCAATCAACCCCGCATCCAAACGGTGAAACCATTCCAGGAACACCTGAAAATTCATCTGTTGCGTGGGGACTAACTCACCGTAACACAACGGCCAGTCCGGGCAAGCCAAACCCGCATTCATCACCCGAGTGGCACTCCCCACCGCCATCAACAGCAACGTGGCGATCGCGATTTTCCAGACCAAGCGCCGAATCCGATCCCTCGCCTGAGACTGGTTCGGCGCGATTTCTGAATTGGGATCCAGGAGTAAGTTTGCCATATGTGCTTTTCCCATTCAAGTCCAAACTCATACTAATCTACTGCCTGAGTTGCGCTTCGGCGATTCAGCGCCCCTTGGCCAAGCATTGTTATCGCCTCTCGAGTCGCCAGGGTGTAGCGAGTTATGCAATTTTGAGATTTTTTGCCAATTGCGATCGAACGTTAAAAATTTTCACCCTGATGGTGGAAAGGTTAACATTTCGCGCCCCATCGGCGCGGTAGGTAGGGGGACGCAGGCCCACCGCCTTCCCCGGCGATCGCTTCGAGAGCAATCGTGCAATCCCAAAAAAAATCTAAAGATTTACCCCCGCCGCCACCGACTTGCCCCAGCGATCGGACGCCAGGTAGATCCACAAGTTGCAAAAAATTGCTAAGTTAGCACAGAAGCAAGCAAACCAAAAACCGCCGAAGTCCGGACAACCCCGGACAGCACGTTCCATCGTGCCGAGGCGGAGTGTTTCATTTCAGGAGGTACACAGAGAGTGAAAATACCCAGTGCCATATCAGCCATGTTGGCCGGAATTGGTTTAACCCTGATCAGCCTGTGGTACGGTCAAAACCACGGTTTGATGCCCATAGCCGCCTCAGAAGAAGCGCCCTGGGTCGATGGACTATTCAACACCATGATGACCATTGCCACGGGTCTGTTCGTACTCGTGCAAGGAATTATCATCGTTGCCATTTGGCGATTTAGGCAACGCCCGGGCGACGACAGCGATGGGCCGCCGATTCACGGGAACGTGCCCCTAGAAGTGCTGTGGACGGCAATTCCCGCCGTGCTGATCATGGGGATCGGAATTTACAGCTTTGAAGTGTACAACTCGATGGGCGGACTCGATCCGATGGCTTCCCACGACTCCCACACGATGCAGGCCCAGGCCCAACCCGGAGCAGCGATCGCCGCCACCCTCCCGGAAAACGAACCCGAAGCCGACGCAACACCGAGCAAAGCTAAAAAAATGCTCGCCCTCGGCGTCGGGGCCTCCCCGAAAACCCAAGGGCAATCCCCCTTTGTGAATGTCAACGTCCTCGGGCTTCAATTCGCCTGGATTTTCACCTATCCAGACTTGGGCATTACTTCCGGAGAACTGCATATGCCCGCCGGCAAAGAAGTGCAGCTAACCATCAGCGCCAACGATGTGATCCACGCCCTGTGGATTCCGGAATTTCGCCTGAAACAAGATGCGATTCCCGGACGGGAAACCGAATTGCGCTTCGTGCCGCAAACAGTGGGAAATTACCCGCTACTCTGCGCGGAACTCTGTGGCTCCTACCACGGGGGCATGAAAACTCGCGCGATCGTCCACACCCCGGAAGACTACCAAGCGTGGGTTGAAAGTCAACTCGCCGCTCAGCCAGAGTCTGGGAATACGGTGGCCATTAATCCAGCGGAATTATCCGAATCCGACTATCTCGAACCTTTAGGGGCTGAAATGGGAATTACCCCGGAGGCGATCGCGCAATTGCATAACTAACGCGATCGCCCTTTCTCCCACTCGAAGCGCGAAAAAATTGCCTTCTCAGATTCATCTGTGACACCCATTTACTTATGGCACAAGTAGAAGAAACATCAACCCTAGAACAAAACCCCGAATCGGAACAAGGAGAAAAAACTCCACTGCGAGAATACTTTAGTTTCAGTACCGACCATAAGGTGATTGGCATTCAATACCTAGTCACCAGCTTTATTTTTTATCTGATTGGCGGTGCTTTGGCCACCGCAGTTCGCACGGAATTGGCCACCCCAGAAGTGGATTTTGTTACCCGCGAACTGTACAACAGTTTATTTACCATCCACGCCACGGTAATGATTTTCCTGTGGATCGTTCCTGCAGGTACCGGCGCATTTGGCAACTATCTGATTCCCCTGATGATTGGGGCGCGAGATATGGCGTTTCCCCGCTTAAATGCCGTGGCATTTTGGCTGATTCCCCCTGCCGGTATCTTGCTGTTGTCTAGCTTTTTTGTGGGCAATGGTGCAGCCGCAGGGGCGGGATGGACTTCCTATCCGCCGTTAAGCACGATGGGGGATAAAGTTGGAGAAATGATTTGGATTCTCAGCGTGTTATTGCTGGGAACTTCTTCGATTCTCGGGGCGGTGAATTTTGTCACCACCATTTTGAAAATGCGGATGCCCGGAATGGGGTTAAACGATATGCCCCTGTTCTGTTGGGCGATGCTCGCCGCTTCGGTGCTGATTTTGATGTCTACGCCGGTTTTGGCGGGGGCACTGATTCTGCTCAGTTTCGACTTGCTGGCAGGAACGGCATTTTTTAACCCAATGGGTGGCGGCGATCCGGTGGTATATCAGCACATGTTCTGGTTCTATTCCCACCCGGCGGTGTATATTATGATTTTGCCGGTGTTTGGGATAATTTCGGAAGTGATGCCGGTTCACTCGCGCAAGCCGATTTTTGGCTATCGCGCGATCGCCTATTCCAGTATGGCGATTAGCTTCCTCGGCTTAATCGTCTGGGCGCACCACATGTTCACCAGCGGCACTCCCGGTTGGTTGCGGATGTTCTTTATGATCGCTACCATGATCATCGCCGTGCCTACGGGCATTAAGGTGTTTAGCTGGCTGGCTACTATGTGGGGTGGCAAAATCCGCTTGAATAGTGCCATGCTCTTCGGTATGGGTTTTGTCTCCATGTTTGTTATCGGTGGCCTCAGCGGGATTATGATCGCTTCGGTGCCGTTCGACATTCACGTTCACGATACCTATTTCATCGTGGCTCACCTGCACTATGTTTTGTTTGGCGGTAGCGTGTTCGGTCTGTATGCCGGCATCTACCACTGGTTCCCGAAAATGACCGGTCGGATGATGAATGAAACCTGGGGGCGGATTCATTTTGCTCTGACGTTTGTTGGGTTTAATCTGTGCTTTTTGCCGATGCATTATTTGGGCCTGCAGGGAATGCCTCGCCGGGTGGCTGAGTATGACCCCTCTCTGGCACCGGTGAATATGATTTGCACCATCGGCTCTTATCTGCTGGCTGTTTCTACGTTTCCGTTTCTCATCAATGCGGTGTGGAGTTGGCTCAAGGGCCGTCAGGCTAGTGGCAATCCTTGGAATGCCTTGACTCTGGAGTGGCAAACGGCTTCGCCGCCCCCAGTTGAGAATTTCTTCGGCGAACCGGTGATGAAAACCGGTCCGTATGATTATGGGATGAACGGTCGCAACCCGGATCGGCAATCGAATACGCCAATGCTCTCGGGCGGACCGACGGTTTCTTAATCTGCGGCTGACTCTGCTAGGGGAGTGGCTGTTTCCCCTAGCTCTGAGGCTGAAATTTTACTGTTTAATTATCGCAACTGAACTATGCAAGGAACCATTGACACGAGCGATCGCGCTCTGGAAACCGAACACCGTGCGGGTATCCCGGGCGGTCATCATGGGGAACATCCGGACCATCGCATCTTTGGCATTATTATGTTTCTGGTGGCAGAGTCGATGATTTTTCTCGGCTTGTTTGCCGCTTATCTAACGTTTCGCGCTGTGGCACCGGTTTGGCCTCCGGAAGGGAGTCCGGAGGAAATGGAACTCCTACTCCCTGGGGTGAACACGATTATTCTGATTTCTAGCAGTTTCGTGATTAATCGTGGTAATAAGGCAATTAAGGAAAATGATGTGAGCGGTCTGCGCCTCTGGTTTGCCGCTACGGCTGCAATGGGTGCGATTTTCCTGGTGGGCCAGCTTTACGAGTATTTTCACACCGGCTTCGGTCTGACGGATAATATCTTTACCAGTACGTTTTACGTGCTCACTGGCTTCCACGGTTTGCACGTGACGTTTGGTTTGCTGTTGATTTTGGGCGTGTTGTGGCGATCGCGCTACAAATACCACTATAGCAGCGAAAGTCACTTTGGCCCGGAAGCTGCGGAAATCTACTGGCACTTCGTTGATGTGGTCTGGATCGTTCTGTTTACTATTTTATATCTCTTGTGAATTTCCCTGGCGCTGTGGCCTAATTCCACGCGCTGACTCCTCCATTTTCCATCAACCCCCCCAAGGGGTTTTTTTGTCTGGAAATTGAAAGTTTACAATGGAAAATTGGCAATTGGCAATTGGCAATTTGAAAGGTGGGGAAATTGGCAAAATTTCTTTTTTCTCCTCTTGACACCCGGTGAAAAATTGACTATATTACTAATTAGCGATAAAACGAACGAGCGAGGAGAGGTCTTCTACGGGCGGCGATCGCGGTTGAGGTGAATGTCACCGAAAGCGACGCCGAGGGAAGTAGGGAGGTTATCCAAGCGATCGCTCGTCAACCCACTGCATTAGAGCCAGAGGAGAGCAGAGCATGAACCTGAGCACGGACAAACAACTGCAAGAAATCGATGCGGCGACGTTAAAACAATTGCTCGATCGCCAACAGGTGCGATTGATCGACGTGCGCGAACCAGCAGAATACGCCGGAGAGCATATTGCCGGCGCGGAATTGATGCCCCTATCGAGTTTCGACCCCCGGAAAATTCCGTTTGAACAGAACCAGCGGGTGGTGCTGCAGTGTCAATCAGGGAACCGCTCTTCTCAAGCTGCACGACAGGTTCTCAATGCCGGTTTTCCGCAAATTACGCACCTCAACGGCGGAATTTCGGCATGGAAAGCCGCAGGATATCCCACCATTGTGAATAAAAAAGCACCGATTAGTTTGATGCGTCAGGTGCAAATTGTGGCCGGTTCTTTAGTGCTAACCGGAACCTTACTCGGGGCGTTTGTGTCGCCTTGGTTTTTAATTCTCAGCGGATTTGTCGGGGCGGGTTTGCTGTTTGCCGGTATTTCCAATACCTGCATGTTGGCGCGCTTGTTGGCCAAACTGCCTTACAATCAGCGAATTTAGATGGGTAATGGATGATGCGATCGCCGCATCTGATTGTTCGGGTGGGGCGATCGCTTTTTTTTGGCGTTTGGGAAAATCACCTAAAATTGCGCTGAAGTAACAGGTAAACCCTCGCGAAACCATTACTATGCCTAGGGGCAAATCGGGCAGGGGAATCGAACGCAATCACCCGCTGAGGGGAAACCGCGATCGCCTCCCCACTTCTGTTGTGTCTCGTACCTTGACGGTAGATCGGGTAATTAAATTGATGTCACCCCTGGCGAATACCACTGCTTATTGAAGCTGACGAGCACAGGCTTTAAGCTGTTGGGAAAATTCTTCGCTTTCTAAAAGCTGCGTCATTTCTACCGCCGCATTTTGGATCTGACGCAGATGCTGAAGTTTTTTCTCTTCCGACCAACTATTGTTATAGCACTCGAGTAAATCTGCCGAAGATAAAATCGTGGTCAAGGGGGTTCGCAGTTCGTGGGAAATCATCAGAAATTAGGGTTGGTAAGGGGGAGAACGGAAACCCTCGTCATTTATGCGTAGGGAGGAGTTCTCCCCCC
>NZ_JAJENT010000813.1:0-1379 GCF_035615515.1 Phormidium sp. CCY1219 | reverse complement strand
CCTCCATTTCCCCTGGCTCTCATCCCGACGCTCACCAAGCACGGGTAGAGCGCGGGGCTTCCCGCCGAGAAGCTAATTTCTCGATTCCCTTCGCGATGGTTGGCAATCAACTTGCACCTTCTTGCCCAAGTCTGTGTTTTCGATTCATTCCTCTTTGTCGATTCGGGCCATCAACGGGTCATTTTGTGGGCTTTATCCACCCCGGATTGCACTCTCGGCGATCGCGGCTTTTTTTCAGCGGCGGCTATGAGAGCTTAGGTAAGCCATTATCTTGGCTTTCTCGATCCGATCGCGCGTCGGGGAAGGAGGAAATAAAATAAATGTAGAGACGTTGGGAATAACGTCTCTACAGGAAACCGAATCGGGTGTATTTAAGGAGAAAGGGTGGGAAGGAAAAGGGCGATCGCACGAGACGACTGAGCAACCCGGGATGGTCATCGCTTCAGCGAATGTGACATACTCCCGACACCGATGCAAGCGCTTGGTGCGGGCTTCTCCCACCGTCAGGGTTTGACCACTGGCTACCGAGTTCGAGTTATTATAGTGAGGAAACGCCGGACCCCACTTGAAAAATCTACTCCATTAAGGAGGGTTGCTTTTTTTGAGGGCCTTCTATTTCAACTTCGGAAACTGCGGACTTGCGGGGGATGCCTACCGGTCAACGCCGATAGTCGGTAGAAAGCCTACGGATCGGGGGAAAATCAACCCTGCAATTCTTAAGCCATTATCGCACTACTCCCTCGGTTTTCATCCCGATGCTGACCTCCGCTACAGGGCGGGGCTGAGCGCTAAGCAAGCTAAACTGCTAAGGATAAAAACCACGCAATTAAAGA
Source organism: Phormidium sp. CCY1219 (assembly GCF_035615515.1). Lineage (GTDB taxonomy): Bacteria > Cyanobacteriota > Cyanobacteriia > Cyanobacteriales > Laspinemataceae > CCY1219. Next base: position 546 of record NZ_JAJENT010000813.1, on the reverse strand, counting down.
CCCGAAAATGAATGCGAGAAACACACCAGCTTTCAAAAATGGCGTCTGCGATCGCGCAGTGTCTAGCTGGGCTTCTAAATTCGAGCGCTCTGTCTCGGACAGTTTCAGTTGCGATTCCACTTCGCTGCGATCGCCTTGCAGTTTCGCCAGTTCCGATTCTATCTGCGATCGCTGCTCTTGGGTTCTCAACAGTTTCTCTTGCGTTTGCGATAATTCCGACTGCATTTGCGACTGCGATCGGTGAGAGTCTGACAACTGCGTTTCTAACCGCGATTGCTCTTGTCGCACTTGCGCCACTTCTTCTCCCATTTGTTCCAGTTGGCTTTCTAGCTGCGATCGCTGCGCTCTCTCGCTTTGCAACTGCTCTCGCGCTTCCTCCAGTTCCGCTCCCACATTCTCCTTCTCTTGACGTGCTTGCTCTAACTGAGTGCGACTCTCTTCCAGTTGCGAACTCAAATTCTGGTTCTCTTGACGCGCTTCACCCACTTGAGATTGCAACTGTTCGGCTCGTTGATTGCCTTGCTCTAATTCGGAGCGCGCTTCATC
>NZ_JAJENT010000812.1:0-269 GCF_035615515.1 Phormidium sp. CCY1219 | reverse complement strand
GTTTAAACCGACGGCTAATAGCGCAAGTCGGATAAATCTGAGATCTTGCACCAGTTGCAAGGCCGGGGATTAAAATCCCCGTCTAACAGCTAAAGTCGGTTAAAATTGACATCTTGCACCAGTGGCAACACCCGCCAGGGATTAAAATCCCTGGCTAATAGCTCAAGTCCACTAAAAGTGGACTGAACAGCTTGTGGGGTAAGTCTTATAGTCGGTTTTCAACCGACTTCAGCTATGAGGCGGGGACTTGCACTCCCCGCCGGATCGTG
>NZ_JAJENT010000811.1:0-13203 GCF_035615515.1 Phormidium sp. CCY1219 | reverse complement strand
GTGGGGAAAAGCGCCTTTAAAAGTCCGACTTTGGACTCTTTAAGAATCCCTCGGATTTATCCGTAGGGAGTATCAAGGACAGCGATCGCATTTTATAGTATGGCGCTTGTGTCATGACAAATATGGATGCGGATGGAAGGCCGATCGCTTCTACCCATTCCCACAGTTTCTTAAATTATTCTAAAGGTTGGCGAACGAGGTGCAACTGTCGGACTACGATAAAGAGCGTAGTTGCTTCAGGGAGTTTTGATGGTGTTTAACTCTCATTGCCAGGGAGAGCCGAGTCGCGAAAAGCGGGTTGGAGGTTGGCATTATGCAATTTGATGAGGCAAGGGTTGACGAAAATGCTTCGTCAATCTATTTTGTTTATCCTTTCACCTTCGATATTCCAGCGTTTGATTCTCTGAATCGGGCGATCGCTGATGCAAAATTGCCCCAGAAGCAGACTCCTTTGTGGACATCTGGCTCTTTTCCTACAGAAGATTTATTATTTCACGTTGCCAATTATCTCAATCCCACAGACGATCGCACTCCCACCGCTCAATTGTGGGAACTATCAGATTCAGTGCGTGATGTGTTTGGGTTTCGAGAACAGTGGGAGTTGATTTCGCCCCAGGAATCCGTACCGTTTGGATTTGGTAAGGATGGCAACGTTGGCAATGTGGTACAACTGATGTTGTTTCAGGTGGGGGTGGGATTTTTAATTTTGCAGGTGCAACCCACTACCAATACTCTCCAGGATTGGCTTAACTTTTTGCACTATTTTCGGTTTTTGGAAGGGCAGCAGGGGTCGAGAGTGAGGGCGCAAAAGCGCCTGTGGGATGCGGAAACCAATCGCCCATTATTTGAAGATTATTTTCCGGAAATTGCCGATCGCCATGCCCAGGGAAAACCTAAATTCGGCCATATAGTAAAGGCATTATTGCACACCGTTAGTTCTCAACGGTGGTGGAATGAGATTTTTGTGCGGGGTCAAATGCTGCCGTTTGTTTCCCTGTATGTGGATGGATTGTCAGAGGAGAAAACGCCTCACTTGCTGTACAAGTTACAGAACTTTTTCCATGCTAACCAGGGAGAAGATCCAGCGCCAGAAGATTTAGATCCGCAGGTTCAGCCTTGGTTGCCTTATGCGCGGGGACAGTGGTTTGTTTGTACTTTGGAAGGCAGCAGTTTCTTAGCAGTTAACGCATCTACTGAGCCATTTTTTCGGGCAACGCTTCCGAGTCATCTGCGCCAACAGTATTTTCTGTTGTTTTTGCTGGCATTGCATCAGCGATTTGCTCTGATGTCACTCTCGGAACAGGTGGCAGAAAGTTGGGTGAGGGATGAAGCGACTCGATTGCAAGAGTTTGATTTGATTCGCGATCGCTTGTTGTGGTTTACTGCACGGGGATATTTTGCCCAGGTGATGCAACGAAAACATCATCATCGCTGTTATTGCAAGTGGCAAGAGGTGTTTCAGTTAGACCGACTTTATCGGGAAGTTCACGATGAAGTGCGGGAAATGCAAGAGTATTCGACTTTGCAATATTTACGGCGTCTGGAAGCGGCAGAGAAACAGCGGGAACAACAGCGTTTGGAAGAAAAGGAGCGACAGGCAGCAGCGGAGAAAAAGCGGGAACAACAGCGTTTAGAAGATTTACGCCGACAAGAGGAACGGGAACGGGAACGCGATCGCCTTTATATGTTGGCATTGCGAGAAAAAGAAGAGGCGGATAAGCAACGGGAACGGCAATATTTGCAGCAATTGCGGGAAAAAGATGAGGCGCAGGCAAAGCGCGATCGCGAGTTGCAAGACTTGGCCTATATTATTAGTGCGGGGTTGGGAGGTGCTGCAATTGTTGCTTCTAGTGCGGGGTTACTCACTGCAGGTAGCAATAATGGCGAGATTACTGTAGGATGGATTCCCGATTGGTTGAATGCTTTACATCCGGTTAGCGCGTCTATTTCTCTGAGTCTTTTGGCGGCTTTATTGTTTGGATTTGCTGGTTGGGGAGTTCGCGAGTTTAGACGCAGGCGTAGCGATCGCATCGCTCAACGGAAGTTAGAAGCATTTCGCTTATTACTAGAGCGATATCCGGCGTGGTTTTCGTGGCGCGATCGCGAATGGTTGGGGGAATTGGTGGATTGCAAACCCAATGAACCGAGGGAATTGTGGGAGGCGATCGCCAGTTGGTGTGAAAGCGAACGGCATCCTCTGGTGGTTAAGCAATTGACAATTCTAGAAAAGCGAGTTAAGCTTCATCGGAAGGTTCAGAAAAATTATAAAGCTGAATTGCGATCGCGGATTTCTCCACCCACTGCGGCACAGAAAAAAATTGAAGGGTTTCTGCAACTGTTGCACAATCAGCCGCATTTATTCGATGCGGAAGCTCGCTCTCATCTGGCGGAACAAAATTGGTCGGCAGAACCGGAAAAACTGGCCGAACAGATTAGCAAATGGTGTAAAAGGGAAAGGCGTTCTGCCATATACGCTCAACTGCTTGAGGAGCAAAATAATTTGCCCTCCAATCTGCCAATTTCTCAGATGGATCGATATAGCGATCGCTTGCAGAAGGCCAGCAATCGATTGCTGAAACCGCCGAAACCGCCTTCTCTGGGTTTGAGGGTACTACAAGAGAGTTGGCGAGAGTTAGAGCAAGGATGGCAGCGCTTAAAGCGATCGCCTCCACCCTAATCCCATTCAAAACACCATTTTACCACATTTTCGAGAAAAGTTGTTGAGTTAGGAAATAAAAATTACATGGTTTCGTTAATCGTGCAAGTTCTGGGCAATAGCGACATTGAGGTAGATAGCGCCCAAGGTTGTAACACCCTGAGCAACAGCTATTGTTTGGAGGATATTGAAGAAAAAGCAGCAATCAATGAGGAAGAGTTAATTGAGAACATCGATCGCGTTAATTTTCCCTTGATTAAAAAGCTTGCCGAATCCCCCATCATTCAATCGGAAAGCTCGAGTCCTCCTTTATTTTGCTTTTTGCTCACGGATCAACGGCAATGGCAATCCCAGCGCGATGAGACTGGAGAAGGATGGAATCAGGTTGCTTTAGATGGAATTTGGTGGCAAAAAATTCTGGAAAAATGGTGCGAAGCTCATCACATTCAGCATTATTCTGTTGCCCTGACGATTGACCCATCGGTGGAAAATGGGGTGGCGGATTGGGATGGAATGGCGCAAACTATAGAACGGTTTTTCGCGAGTCTGATTGACTTTCAAGAACATGGGATATTTTTTCAGCCGCAGCATGGGGAATCTATGCCAGTGGAAAAAATAACCGTGCAGCATAGTAGTGGAACGCCAGCTTTAAATGGTGCCTTGTATTTGTGGGGAATTGAGCGCAAATTAACGGGAAAACCGATTGATTTTGTTTATATTTCCGAGCAAAAAGAATGCGAACCTCATTCGGGGACGCACTGGCAATGGCATCTCAAAGTTCCGCAAATCCGGGAGTTATTGAAAATTCAGGATTTTAGTGGTGCTTTGCAAATTCTTCAAAGTCATCCGCACAGTATAGAAGAAATTGCAACGAAGTTACAAAAACTCGATCGCGCGGTTTCTTTGAATTTAACAGGGCGGGAAAATCTGGCGGGACGAGAGGGCATTATCGAACGGGTGGCGATCGCCGTTTGGAGTGAGACAGCATTTCGCGATCGCCGTCAGTGGATGCACTGGTATTTGCGCGTTGCTGGGGCGTTTGAGTTGGCGATTTTGCTGTTAGTCGAACACCAGGGAAATGGCGATTATGAATGGGAAGGCATCAACTTAATTTACAAAGCGGGAAACTCGGAATCAGTTGGCCCTTTGGGAATTGCGAAAATTGTCTTTAGTTTACTCAGCAAAGGAAAAGTAAAGCTCAGGAAACAAAAAGACGACGACCCCGATCGCTTCATGAAAGTTACCAAAATTGAGAAGACCCAGAAATGGAGTGATTTTAAGGGATTTTATGGGACGAACTGGCAAATTAAGGAGAATATTAACGTCGGAGGATTCACCAATCTGAGAAATGAACTCTATCACAGTTTATTGGGAGATAGCATCGATAGTCTGCTTGAAGAACGAACCGAAGAACTTGGTAACGTCACTCACCCAGAACATCCCGCGCAAGTTGCGGTTGACTATCTCCATTTTATTATCCGCCTAGCTGGATTAACCGATGAAGTGCAAGAACGAGCCAATAATAACTATCGTCAAATCGTTCGAGATATTGAGGAAAATCTGTAAATGAATGTAGAAGATTGGCTGATTCAACAGCGCCAGATTTATCAAAATCTGCCCGATGCTTCCCCAGAGATATCCATTCATCCGGTGAGTGGAGAATGGCAAAACTCTGGTTATTTAAAATCGCAGTTTTGGTGGGGAGGTGGCGCATCTCGCGAAGCTTGTCGGCAAGTTGCAGCAGCTTCCAACTCGGAATTAACTCACCTGGGCGTCCTCTCATTTGGCCCGGTTCAAGAATTTCTCGGCGGCGGAGAACGATTGCGCGATTGGGCGGTTGCTTCTTGGTTATGCCATTATCTCACTGCTGTGGCAATTTATCGGTGGGAAGAACGTCAGGGGCAAGTGTTGTTACCCTTGCATCGGTCTTCCCCATTACTCAATTTGTTGCGCGGCGAACCCTTCGATCGCGATCGCTTTTGGCAAGCAGAACTCCCCAATGTCATCACCGGATTGCATCCGCAAAATGAAAGTTGGTTGCAGGATTTTCAACCCGTTATTACCGAAGAATGGGGTAATTTTCTGAACGCATTGGAAGCGGAAGTCTCCCAACGCTACAGTCCTCATTTACTCAACGGTCAAGGATGGCAAGTGATTCACCGGGATAACGAATATCTCTGGTCGGTTTATACCGAAAGCACACCCCTTTCCCTAGAAACGGTCAGTCAAGATATCAAACACTTGCACGAACGGATCGAATCGCGTAAAATGGGTCGTCAGTGGCAAGCAACTTGGTGGGCAGGTCGCACCAGTCCTAGCGCCGGACAGTTGTCAATTTGGCATCCGGGACTCAAACCGATCCATCGCGGGGGGACTTGGGGATTGCCCGATTCTGAGTTAAATGAATGGTGGTTGCGGGCATCCAATGAAAGTCGCGATCGCCTGTCTGGATTGGTGGATAGTGACGATCGCCTCAATAGTATCGAATTCGTCCGTCGGTTGGCCTCGGTTCCGGAAATTATCGAACCCACTTTAGAACTGTTGTGGGGCAAAACACCGCCTCCCTGTCCTTGGGGAAAATTCCCCGATCGCGCCACTGTCGCCGCTGCTTGGGTTGTCGATCGCATCGATGCCGAGTTGTGGAATGAAAATGTCTCTTTCTGGCATGAATACTATCTCAATCGCAGTGCGAGTTACGAGTGGGGAATGCCGAAAGTCGATCGCAAACATCCCCCAGCTTTTGCTTGTCCGCGCATCTTAGAACGCCGCTATCTTAAAGATTTTCTCTCCTGCGCAGACAAAAGCCATCGCGAGTCGCAATTGCAAGACTGGCAAGAGAACGTCAAAGGGTGGGAAAGTCCCATCGAGTGGACGGTGGGATGGCGCGGCGATGGCGACAATATGGGAAAATGGCTGTCTGGGAAACAGTATGAAACCTTAACATTGCAGTGGTCGCGATGGCATCTCAATCAAGAAGCGATCGCCCAACATCAGTTAAACATCGACCCGCCGAGGGTACCCGCCAACGCCACCCGACAACTGGACTTGCCTCACGTTCTGGATTTGTCCGTGTTATTTGGATGCTGGAATCAACTGCTGTATCCCTTGGCAGAACGACACCACAACGCCAAAGTTATCTTTGCAGGCGGGGATGATTTTCTGTTGTTGGGGCCACTCACCGAAGCAGTTTCCCTCACCAGCAATTTATATCGTCTGTGGCGGGGTCAACTCTCACCTTTGACCCAACCTTTAGACCCGCCAGTGGATGGGTGGGTGCAACGGGAATCGGAGATTTATCCGGTTCCGGGACAGCAAATGGATTTTAGCTTGGGGGTAGTCATCGCCCAACGACGGATTCCGCAATCCTTATGGCATCGCGGGTTAACCGAAGCGTATAAAGAAGCGAAAAATCAAGGGCGCGATCGCGTCTGTATCAAAGTGCTATTCAATAGCGGTCAATCCTTGGACTGGGTTTGTCCTTGGCGATTGTGGGAACTGCTGATGCACGTGGGACTCACAACCGAGGAGAAAACCGAGTTAAATCGCTGGGAAAAGCTGCTGTCATACATGGAAAGCACTCGGTTGCAGCAATCTTCTATTACCACAGTTCGGGATTTAATCGAAACTCTGTGGGCGAGTGTGGGAATCGAACTCACTTGGGACAGCATCCTGAATGTGGCGGGACGGGAGTTTCGGGAAGAACTGGAAACCTGGTCTTGGTGGATTGGTTGGATTAGCGTCATGGGATTTCTGGCGCGACAAGAACGGGAACGGGAAAAATGGGTCGAACGAGTTGGGGGAACTAACCCATGAGTGAATTAGAACAAAGTTGGTATTCGATATTTCCTGCGGGAACGGTGGCGATCGGGAATCTCACCCCAGTGGGACAAAATAGCGGTCAAGTAGACTGTCGGTGGCCGCCAAACGGTCATCAATTGGCCGCTTGTTTGAACTTGCCCACCGATTGCACCTTGTGCGGGCCATTTTGGTATTCTCGCCGAACGGTTTACGTGACCTTACCCTTGCCGGTGTATCGATTGGAGTCCTCCCAGAAGATGCCTCCGGAGATTTTTCGGATGGTGTGGGAAGGCGATCGCTGGCAGGTGCAATCTCCCCATCGAGATGCCTCGATAGAGGTGGTGGGGGGTCGCTATCTGATTCCGGGCAACAGTCTCAAGCAATTGTGGAAAGCGGGACGGTTAACCAATCCGGAGAATAGCCCCCTGTTGTGCGAGTTGCCCTGGCAAAAACTCACCCTGAGTCACAACAGTCGCGAAGACTTTCAGGTGAAAGACGAGGGCGGGTTTTTTGCCGAAAAGACGACCCTGATGGATCCGGGTTGGTCGATTGTGGTGAAAATTATCGGCAATTATGACTGGCAGCAACGACTCCCCGATCCGCCTTGGAGTTGTATTGGTGCAGGCGCAACCCCTGTCAGCATCAAACCGGAGAAGATTAGCGCCAGTTGGTTGGAGGGGAAAGCGGAGAGTTTTCAGGGAACTGGGGCGGTGTTGCTAACCGGCGCATTGTGGGAGGAGGAAAATTGCCTCTCGGTTCCCTATCCTCCCCAAGTGCCGATCGCCGGATATGCGGCAGAGGTGGGAATTCCTTGGCAGTCGTGGAAATCCGTGCGCGATCGCCACAACCCCGAACGCAAAGTGCAAGTGCTGACCCCTGGGGAATGGTTGACCCCTGCAGGTGCGGTTTACCTGTGGCAGGGGGAAGCGCCCTTAGAAACATCCGCACCTTTGCCGGATCGGTACCATCGCCACTGCCTCGGTTACGGACATTTATGGTTATTTGAGGAGAAAACAAACAATGGCAATTGAATGGTTGATTTGTCGCGAACCCGTGCATATTGGGGGCGCGGATAGCAGTTCTCGCGGGAACAACAATCCGATTTTTCGTCTGAGCGATCGCACTCCCGCTATCCCCGGCAGTTCCCTCCGGGGTGCCTTGCGCGAAGGTGCCGAACACAGTTCGGAGTATCAAGGTTATGTGAGTAACTGGTTTGGCGGCAAAGATGAAAATATCTCACCCGGTTATATTGCCTTGGGTTGGGGGTGGCCCGTGTGGTGGCCGGTTCACGTTTTGGGGTATGGCAGTTGGTGGGTGAGTTGTCCCGCTTGGTTGAATCGCTATCAGCAATTATCTCAGCAAAATCTGCTGAATTTGACTGAGGAAAATATCTACGCCACCGACGCTCAATTAAACGGCAAAACTGTTTTTCTGCGCTGGTTGAAGTTAACGAATATCCAAACCTGTACTCTGAGTTTACCCGCCCCCTCAGAGGTTCCCCCGGATCGCCGCATTATCGTTCCCAGCGATAGTATCAACTTAATCGTGGATATGGGATTGGTTCGGCAACCGCGAGTCAGTTTAAGGGACGAACCGAATGATAATGGCAGTTTGGTCAAGAATCTGTTTGCGGTAGAAGGGTTGCCTCCGGGGGCGGTGTTTATGACCAGTTGGACAATTCGCAACCCGGAAAAAGTGGAACAGATAGGAGAATGGGAGAAATTTTTGCGATCGGAGCATTATTTGGGGGGATTGTGGAGTGTCGGTTACGGGCGAATTGCGATCGCGCAAACAGCGAATTCTACCCTTTCTCAAAAATAACCATCCGGTTCGATCCCCCCAACCCCCCTTTTTAAGGGGGGCTACAAATAAATATCCCTATCAAGGGTATAAAAGAACGGTATTAGGAGGAGAAAATGCCAGTTTGTTCTTATGAGTTAGATCGGGAAGTGTTTCGGTTGCTCAATCCCGGAGTTAACCGATTGGATGATTGGCAAGGTGCCGCCAGTGGGATTGCCGATTATGTTGCCAGTTGGGGAGTGGAAAGGTTTTGGGCGATGTCGCGATCGCAGCGCTTACTCGGGGGACAATTGCCCGATGCGGCGGAGGGTTCCGAAGAAGAACGCCGTTATTTTGCCTGGAGTGTGGCGCGAGTGGTTTTGTGCAAAATTGCAGGCAATGAGTTGAGGATTCGCGAAAATATGAGTACCGATAATTTTCAGGAAAGATTTCGCGATTTGGACTTCAATGAGCAGGTGTTGCTGACAGATTTGTTGATAGAGATTGCGGAGGCAATTCAGTTTTGGACGATGCGCCTGAAAGATGCGCGGGATAGTGGAAGTCCTGCGTAATCTCATTTTTCAGAAATAACGATCGCGATCGAACGTAGGGACACGGCAATGCCGTGTCCTTACCGATTGTGGAATTCTTATCAAAGTTATCGAAAAATGGGATAAGGTTCGAGAGTTGTTGTTAGAAAATTGAAGAAAGCGATCGCAGTTTGTTAAGTCTAGGAAACTGCGATCGTTTTTTTGTTGGTTTGACTTTGAGGAAGTGGGTCTAAAAACCTCTCTACTCTTCAGTTTGAGCCAGCAAAGTTTCGAGTTTGGGAATTAGAGACGGAAGTTCGTTCGTGATGATGTTCCAGATGATATCGAGGTTGACTTCAAAGTAAGCGTGAGTCAATCGATCTCGGGTTCCGGTCATCTGTCGCCAAGGGATATCTGGCGATCGCGCTTTGGTTGAGTCCGAAACATTTTTAGCGGCTTCTCCCAAAATTTCCACTAACCGAACGACAGCAAGAGACAACATTTCGTCGCGATCGAGATCTTCTCTCGTTCGCTGATTTGTGAAGGCAATTGCTTTTTGGGCAGCATCAATCATGTGTTGTAGTCGTACTGCATCAGCGTTCACCATAAATCACCTCAGCTTCTGAAACCACGCGATCGCGAAAATAGCGACTGAGGTCTTGAGGAGTATTCAAATCCACAGTCCGTCCCAGTAAGTTGCTGAGACGGTCTTGGATGTCGATGAAACCAAAACCGGGCGTTTTTCCTGGTTGGAATTCAACCAGAATATCGATATCGCTATCCGGACGAAAATCATCACGCAGAATCGAACCAAAAAGAGCGAGTTTGCGGATATGGTAATCCTGGCAAATTTGAGCGATCGCCGCTTCGGGAATTTCAATTTTAGACTGCCTGAAGGTGATGGTCATACTCTATTGTCTGGAAAATTAAAAAAGTTTCTGTTTTTTGTCACCTTCTTCTATTTTACTCATCAACTGGAAGTTTCAGCACCTTTTCCTTACCCCAGTTAAGCAGGCCAAATTTGGGTAAACTGCTGCTGTCGCAACGTGGGTTCTACTTCCGCATCGAATACCGTAATCCAGCAGCAATCGTCATACTCCCGTACCGCATAACCCGATGGGCGCGTTGTGGAATTGCCGCACCAGTCGGGTTTAGAATTATTTGTACTGCTGCATACCCCATGCACGATCGCCTCCCATGCGTCGGGTTCTCCTTGCCAAATGCTGACAATCCCACCGGGTACGCTTCTCGGTTGCTGAAAAGTCGGCAACTTATACTCCGCAGCAAGACAGCGAATCCGACTTCGCACCCCCTCGATTAAACCGTCAATCGAGTCTTCCGATTTCGGGGTGAGGGTGAACTCACTACCGCGATACCCGTTGAACCGCGTCAAAACGTGGGGGGGACGACGCCATCCCGGTCCTAACCCGCCAATGCGACTGGCAATATTTAACAACGGGTCTATCAAATCGTGAAATTCTCGGGTACAATCGGCTCGAATTATCCAAGTGCTGTGCGCGTCTTTAGCGGGAATATTCGCATAATTTTTTCCAGCCTTGGGCGATCGCAGACACTGGGTCAAATAACTCGTCAAAATCAATCGCGCTGGAGAGTTCAACCCGCCAAAGATTTTACTGGTGAGAGTTTTAGCATTGTCTGGAGAGAGCAATGACAGCGCCACGCGGGTAAAATAACCCCGCAAACAGGCCCGCAGCACTTGGGGACTCCAGCGATATTTACCGACTATATTCTCTTTATTATCTTGCTGTTGTATCGCAGGTTTAGTGCCGGTGAGGGCAATTTCCCAAGTTGCAGTTAAAGGCAGCGATCGCGCGATCCGACCAAACCCGGAAGCGGTTCCCCTTCCCACCCCCTGCTGTTTGAGCATCTCTTCCAATCGAGTTTTCAGCCAATTTTTCTCGCGATCGCTCACTGGATGTGCCAGTAACACTTGCACGGAAAACTTAGGCGGAGTGGTTGGCGGAATCACTGGCGACACCTGCCACTGCACCCCCAGGTTGTTGCTTTTTTGATTGAAAACCTGCCAAGATTGTTGTGCGTGCAGGGGAAAAGGTTCTAACTCTTTTCTCAAAAACACGCTTTCAAAGCGGATTTTACGGGGTTGCCACCCACTGCGATCGCTGTTGACTAATGTTTCCCAAAATCCTCTTTCTTCTGCAGATAACTGCTGCCAATTTTTGTTTAACCAAGTGAGCAAAGCCCCGCGAATGCTCGAACCCGGTATCCAAGCCACTCCCCCCACCTGTGCGGGCAAAATCCCCCCTTCCGGGAAACTGCCTCCCCCCACCTGCAAGGGACTAATGACTTGCAATCCCGATAAGGATACGGTAGATTCCTGGGCGTCTGGCGGATAAAAACTGCCGTTCCAAGCTTGGGTGATGACTTTATTTTCTGGTTTTCTAATGATATTGCAAGTTTTCGGCGTCCACCCTCGGTCTTCGTCTTCTCGAACGCTGTACCACTGCGGTAATGTTTCAGGTAAGGGGGTCATAATCCAACTTCTGTAAAAATCGTTATCGCAACTTTTTCTAGTTTACCATAAAGATTGGCGTTGCGATCGCTAATTTATACGAAGTTTTCTATCGTTTTTTTACAATTCCAGATCCGGGAGGCTTGCAGTGCGATCGCAATTTGTAGGATTTTTCAAACGGCGATCGCTTGTTTTGCGCTTAACCTTCTGTCACCGAGTTAAGCAATTGCTGAAACTCTGCAACCGAAGCGATCGCGATCGCTTGTCGGAATAGTTGCTTGAGAGTCTCAATCTGCTTAATCCCATTCACTGCTTCCACCACTGACGGTGGCACCTCCCCAAACCGCACTTGTAAAACTTCGACGATATCCTCGCGACGAGCTTGCTGCATCGCCTTTTCTTGTATTATTTCTTCCATCGGACTGATAAATGGCATACTTTCTTCCTCCCGCGTCTCAATGATTTCTGTGGTAAGTTGTTCTTCGAGTTCTTTGGGTAAGCTCATCATCCGGTCAACAAACCGAAATAGATTCGCACACCTGCTCTCTACTATAACCCCTTGACAGCAGGAACCGGAATAATAACCGTTTCGCCTGTTGTCGTTCTTCCATATTGTCGGTAGTGGCTTGGGTTTTTAAATGCGCCATCACCATCATCGCCAACGGGTTATCGATTGTTTCTAGCATTTCCCACTGGTTTTGATAGTCTAGCAGTTTGACGGTGGGAAATTCTAGATTGAACCGATATCCATCTAAACTGTAGGAATAGGCACTGGGTCGCCAGTTGGGGTTATCGTCTCCTAATATCGCCACGCTGACTACGGGTTTGTTGTATTTGTCAAAGGCGCGAGAGTTATAGCGATAGATGCGTTCGGTAAAGTCAGCATCGTACTGACTTTGCACTTCTACATGAATCAGGATCCATTGGGATTTCCCATTCAGCAGTTGCACTTCAAACAGTTTATCGGGAAATCGCGTCCCGATGTCTGAATCGCGCACCAATTCTTCCAGTTCTTTGTCTAAGGAACGATAAGGCTGGTTCCAGTTGATGTGGCTGTGAATGGGAGTGAAAAAGAAGGACAGGCAACTTTCAAAGTAGATGGAAAGTGCTTCTTTCCAGGGTCGGTCGTAGTCTGCTGGTACGGGTTTATATTGGGTCATTGCTGAATCGATCGCTGTGGGCTTTATTCTGCATTTTTTATAAATAAAAAATGAATTAAATAAGGTTTTCAATGAGTTTTTTGCTTAATAATTTGGTTATTTCTATAGCAAAGAGGATTGGGGAAACAAACCCCTACAAAAAAATGCCTTGCTTTAATTCCAGATCGTCGTTTCAGGCTGCATAAAAAATGTAGGGGTTTGGTCTCCAAACCCTCTTATCTTAGTCGGCTCAGGGTTGAGAGTGAATTTAACAGCCAATTTATTTGAATTGACTGCTTATATTTTTGAAAAAATTATTAGGCGATCGCAGTTTTGGATTTGTCGGTAGGTTGCATAACTTGGGAGACGCGCTCTTATCGCCGTCCCTACATGAGGAAACCGATCGCATTTTCCAATCCTACGCAATAATTACTGAATCATCTACAGCAAATTCCGGTTGAATGCCTAACACTTTCACCTTTTGGCGACAATGTGCTGACAGGGGATAAAACCGCAGTTGGTCTTGTCGTTTATTGAGCAATTTGAGCAGGCGCTTTTGCAGTTGTTCGTATTGGGTTTCGTCCAACACCACCTCAAACACCGATTTTTGCACTCGCATTCCATATCTCTCCAATAATTTGGCGACTCGGTTGCGTCGGTTGTCGTCTACGATGTCGTAGCAAATCAAATAAAACATCGGATTCCATCGGATTGATAACAACACCCGCCGTCGGTTTAAACCGACGGCTAATAGCGCAAGTCGGATAAATCTGAGATCTTGCACCAGTTGCAAGGCCGGGGATTAAAATC
>NZ_JAJENT010000810.1:0-16408 GCF_035615515.1 Phormidium sp. CCY1219 | reverse complement strand
CCATTTCCCCTGGCTCTCATCCCGACGCTCACCAAGCACGGGTAGAGCGCGGGGCTTCCCGCCGAGAAGCTAAAGCAGACAAAGACGGAGGCAGATCCGCCACCGTATCTGGTGTGGGGACTGCAGCTTGTTCGTCTTGAGGCAATACCGGTTCAGAGATAGGCGCTGGTGCCATCATATCCGAGGGCAAGAAAATGCGAGCGCTGACTGCCAGCAGTGCCACCAAAAACACTAAAACAATCAAAAACGGAGCAATGTACTGACGAAACAGAGTCATAGTTTTTCAGAATGGCGAGACTGCGAAACCTGCTTCCCGAGTGCGGTCAAAATGGAAAATAGGGGTGAGGTTTGATTGTAACCTAGAATTACGTGCGATCGCCGATTCAGGTAGTGGTTCACCCCGACGAACCAAACCTCAAGCACTGTCAAGAGTATTAAATTATTCTACATCGGAATCCCCCAGTAGGGACACAGCATTTGCTGCGTCCCTGGAGAAAAAAGCGATCGACTCGGCCCTACATCTTAAAATGCGAATAGTCCTCATCATCCAATCCCGGGCGGGGCATCGGTAAAGCGCGAGACTTATTGAGCCTCCGCAGCCACATGCCGCCAATAACCGCCACAATCAGGGAGATCCAGGCGAGACGCTGCTGCAGCAACAAAAAGCCCCCCGTAGCCAACAATGCGCCAAACAGCAGGAAAATTGCCGCCAGCACTCGTTGCAAATCTTTCGCCAAATCTTGCGCCGGGGGCAAACCCGTCACTGCCCGTTGATAGGCCCAACCCGGTCCCCCGGGACGCACGTGGCGATAGAATCCTTCCAGGGTTTCTTGGGATTCCGGTTCCGTGGCGAACAGCACTCCCACCCACAGCAGGGTAACGGTGGCGGTAATTGCCATCAAGCGCAAGCCAAAATCTTCAATTTTAAAGGCAGGAATCAGACTGGTACTGGTACCGACCACAAAACTGCCGATAATAGCAGTCAATTCGGCGGCGGCGTTGATGCGCCACCAAAACCAGCGCAGCATCAAAATCAAGCCCGAACCGGTGCCAATGGCAATCACCAGACGAAAGACGGTGGCCACATCTTGGGCATAAAAGGCAGCAGCGGCACCCAAGGCGGTGAGGATGACCGAAGAGAGACGCCCGATCGCCACCAATTCCGGTTGACTGGCATTGGGTTTGACAAAGCGCAGGTAGAGGTCATTGGTGACGAAAGAGGCACCCCAGTTAATCGAAGTAGAGACGGTACTCATAAATGCCGCCACCAGAGAAGCGACAACCACCCCTAACAATGCGGGGGGCAAGAAGTCGAGCATCAGTTTCGGATAGCCAAATTCCCGGTCTTCTAAATTGGGATAAAGGACCAGTGCGGCCAAGGCAACCAGGATCCAGGGCCAGGTGCGAACCACATAGTGCATGATATTGAACAACCATGCCGCTTTTTCCGCTTCCGTTTCGTTTTTAGCGGCAGCAAAGCGCTGCACGAATTCGCCGCCGCCGTCGCTGCGTCGCCAGGACCACCACTGAATCGCCACATAGGCAAAAAAGGTACTGGCGGTAATGCCGGCGGTTTTGCTGAAGGTAATTAACCCGTTTTCGCCGCCTACGGTGAGGGGCAACAAGGAGAGCATATCTTTGTCGGTCGCTTGGGGGACTTGGGCGACCAGTTCGTGAATGCCGCCGACGCTATTAATGGCAAAGAATGCCACCACGATCGCGCCAAATAAGGCGAGGAAAAATTGAAAGAAATCCGTGGCGACGACTCCCCACAAACCGGCTAACCCGGCATAAATCAAGACGAAAATACTGACGCCTATTACGCTGAGGAGTTTGAGGGTATTGTCAGTGGCTTCGATGCCGAAACTCTGCCAAATTCCCAGGGCTTCTACCACTTTGACCATTGCCAGCATGGCATAGCCGATCGCGATGCAGTTCATGGGAACGGCAAAGATAAAGGCTTTGATGCCGCGCAGGATGGCTGCCATGTTTCCGCCGTAGCGCAATTCGGTGAGTTGAGCATCGGTAATGACTTCCGAACGTCGCCACATGCGGGCGAAAATGTAGACCATAATTAAGTGGGAGATGCCGAATATCCACCATTCCCAGTTGCCGGCAATTCCTCGGTTGCCCACCACCCCGGTGATGTAAAGCGGGGTATCGATGGAGAAGGTGGTGGCTGCCATGCTGGTACCGGCTAACCACCAGGGCAGCGATCGCCCGGATACGAAAAAGTCGGCCAAACTTTTTGACCCTTTTCGCGACAGATATAACCCCAAGCACATGGTGGCTACGAGGTAAAGCAAAACAATCAACCAGTCAATTAGTTGCATTTGAGTTGTGAAAAAATAATCGCCAAGGTGAAAACGTAGCCGTCTGGAGAACGGCTACGCGAATACCGGATCTGGGGTGGGGGAAAATCTCAATCAGCCCCAAGTACGCTGGCTAATAAGGCTTTTTGGGCGTGCATCCGGTTTTCTGCTTGATCCCATACGCGGGATTGATGCCCTTCGATCGCCCCATCGCTAATTTCTTCCCCGCGATGTGCTGGTAAGCAGTGCAAAACGATGGCGTTGCTGTCCGCATAGCTTAACAAATCTTCATTCACTTGGTAGGGCTGAAATAACGGAATCCGGGTTCGGGCTTGTTCTTCTTGTCCCATACTCGCCCAAACATCGGTATAGAGGACATCGGACCCTTTCACGGCAGCAATCGGGTCGTCGGTGAGGCGGACTTCGCTTTTTCCGGCAGCGATTTTATTGGCTTGTTCCACAATATCGGCGGCGGGTTCAAACTGTTTTGGGGTCGCCACGCGAATATTCATTCCCACCATCGCGCAGCCGAGTAGCAGGGAGTGGGCGACGTTGTTGCCATCGCCAAGATAGGTCAGGGTGATGTCGTTAAAGGTGCCGAAGCATTCGCGAACCGTGAGTAAGTCGGCTAAGGCTTGGCAGGGATGGAAGCGATCGCTTAACGCATTGATGACCGGAATATCGGCATAATCGCCAAAGCTTTGCAAGTCCTCTTGGGCAAAGGTTCGTACCGCGAGCACATCTAAATATCGGTCTAATACCCTCGCCGTATCCGGTAAGGGTTCGCCGCGACTGACTTGGGTGACGTTTGGGTTCAGGTCGATGACTTGCCCCCCGAGTTGGTACATCGCCACGGAAAAACTGACCCGGGTGCGGGTGGATGCTTTATAAAATAGCAACCCGAGCACTTTTTCTCGCCGAGGCTTCGCTTTGCCGGCTTTCATCTGTGCCGCTAAGTCCAGTAACCCATGCAGTTCCTCGACGCTTACATCGGTAACGCTTAGGAAATCTCGTCCTTTTAATGCCTCCATACTCCTGAGTTTCTCCAATAATTGGGATTTTCTCGTTTGGCAGTTCTCTGAGGCACTTGCACCCCAGGAAAATCCGCCACATAGCCTGTGCTAAAACACTACCAGATTCCGTCTGTGGGATTTCTGTTGGCGATGCGTCCTGTGGAAAATCTCTGACAAGGGAACCACCGTGAGGGGCGATCGCCCACCGCTGCCATTCCTCCACTGTTGTTAATTCCTACATCACAGATTGACAATACTTGCTGCCCCTCCAGTGCAATTTTTCCCCCTCGCAAGTCTGGCTTGAAAAACGTCGAAAAAACGCTACAATTGAGAGATGAATAGTCGCAGTGCGGGAAACTATACCTCAAATGACTGAGTATGACACTGGGGTAACAAAAAAGAATAATTGGAGAGAATGATGCATATAAAAGTACGAGATTTATCGGAAAATAATCCCACGCCAATTCAATTAACGGTGGCAATTAAATCGGTTACTGAAGGGGAATTTACGGCAAGGATTTTAGAGTGGGCCGATTGTCATGCTTCTGGGTCAACGAAAGAAGAAGCTTTGGAACGGTTGCAGGGGGAAATTCGCGATCGCCTGGATAACAGCGAGATGTACTCGTTAGAAATTATGCCGGCCAACGGGGAACATCCTTGGATGAAGTTTGCAGGCATGTACGCGGATAATCCACTCTTTGATGAAGTGCTAGAAGAAATTGCCGCTTACCGCAACGAAATCGATGCGGAAATGGAAGAAGAATTTGAGAACCTACAGATGGAGGAAGTGTAAGGGTGACTCTGTGGGTACTGGATACGGATTGTGTCTCGCTTTTTCAACGTCGCCATCCGATGGTGACGCAACGGGTGAGTCAAGTCAATCCAGAGGAAATTGCTGTAACAATTGTTACGGTAGAAGAACAAATGCGGGGATGGCTAAAGGCAATCTCGAATTCTTCCCAATCCAAGCAATCCGATCGCCTGATTTGGGCGTACAAAGGATTGCGACAGGGAGTGGAGTATTTTAACAGCATCGAGGTGCTGGATTTTGACGAGGAAGCTGCCACAAGGTACGCGGAATGGGTGGGTCAAAAAATCCGGATTGGCAGGCAAGATTTAAAAATTGCCGCGATCGCGATCGCCAATCATGGGATTTTGGTCACGCGCAATCGCCGAGACTTCGAACGAGTGCCGGATCTGAGGTTCGAAGACTGGACGATCGCGCCATAGAAGAAAAAGCGATCGGGGGGTTAGGAGTTATACAGGGCGGGTGGGCGATCGGTCGGTACAAGATAATCCAACAACAAATTGCAAGCCAAAACGAAAAAAACCTGAAGTTTAGGACGCAATTTTTTGTACCACAACACGATTTTCCTTGTAAATCATTTTGTACTTGTGGTGATAAGATGCGAGAAACCCATCAATGCCGATTTTGGTGGCGTCGTTAGGGCGGTTGGTGAAGGTAAAATCATAATCATCAAAAATCAGGATTCCCCCGATTTTGAGTAGCCCCCAGCCGAGAATAGCGTCGGCGAGTACGTCACAGGCAAGATGAGAGCCATCGATATAAAGAAAATCGTAACAGTTCGGGGGAAGCGATCGCAACACCTCCTGGGAAGACCCGACGCATTTTTTCACCTTCTGTGCGGTCCCCGTCACGGCAATATTTTTGTCGAAGCGTTCCTCTACGCGATCGAGAAACGTCGTTTCATACCACCCCTGATGTTCCACGCTTCCTTGAAAGGTATCGATACAGGTAATTCTCGCCGTTTCGTGAGTGAGAATTCGTTCTAAAAACCAACAAGTAGAACGCCCTTCCCAGCTTCCAATTTCTAAGCCTTGAATGTGCGGCGCGCCCACTAAATGACTCAAGCATTTCGTTAAAAAGCCGATGTTAACGCTAAACCAATCGGTGGTAAATTCATATCCTTTTTGGATGTTTTTGATTTCATAGCGAGCCTTAAAAAGCTGATAGCCCTGGGGGTCTAAGTTAGGATTGAGGTTGTGAGATTCCTCCAAATAGGGTAACGCTTCCTCAAATTTTCTTTGCCCCATCAAAGCTCTACCGATGTTATAACTGTATTTGGCCAGTTCGAGAGACTCGACGATTCCCGATTTCAGGTGTTGGGATTTTTTAAAATAACTGACCGCCGCCTCGAATGCTTTTTGTTGATAAAGCTGCGCGCCCAAATTATTGTAGTACGTTCCCAGGGTACTTTTAAACCAGGCTTCTTGGGGGTGGTTTTGCAGGAGTTCCCGTTCTATGCAGATGTCGATAAACTCCTGTAATGGATGAACGAAAAATAATTTTTCGAGAACATGGGCGAGGCGATGGATATCCAGGTCCGGGTTGCGGTTTTCGCCGCTTAGAAGTTGGCACAGGTGGAGCAAATCTCGCTTGAGCTGTAGGGAGTGGGGGTCGAGTTCCAGGGACAAGGAAACCAACCCCAGCAGATTGTTCAAATTCTGCGGTGCGAGTTCTCGGAGGGCTTGACGGATGATAAAAGCCGTGGGATAATCGGGCAGGTTTTCCCAGCGCAAGGCTTCAGTTTCCAGGGCAGCGATCGCGTCAGGGCTGTGGAGAGGGCCTGCGGCGGGATGGGTGAGGGCGATCGCCGTTTCCCAGCATTTTGTCGCCTGCAATTTTTCTCCCTGACACAGCAGTGCCCATCCCAGATGCCAATAATTCGTTGGTTCGGTGGGGTTGGCTTTAATCTTGTCCTCATAGCGGGCGATCGCCTCCGCATTGCCCTGCTGTGCCAGAATATCAGACTCTCTTCTTGCTTGTTCCGGAATAAAAACCATTTGCGCGACTTTCTCCCCCTATTGTGAGTTTCTCCACTACAAAACCCCACCTTTGTCGCTCAAACCCGGTTTTTCTCTCTGGAGGTTTTGAACCCCCGGGGCAATTTCCCGAGTCAACCGGGTGAGTGACAAAGGCGAGGGGCGCGGGCGATACGCCCCGGGGGGGATTGGGTGAGGGTTCGCCGATCGCGTCAACTTCCAGAGAGGCGATCGCGCAAAAACTGCTCCAATCGATCCATTCCCTTCTCAATCGTCGGCAGATCCGTGGCATAAGACAAGCGAATGCACTCATCATCGCCGAACGCCACGCCGGGAATCGCCGCCACTTTGTACGATTCTAGCAACAGATTGCACAACTCCATCGATTTCATCCCCGTCTGGCTGATATTGGGAAACACGTAAAACGCACCTTGCGGTTGCGGGCAAGTGAGTCCCGGCATTGCCTGGAGACGGTCTAGGATGTATTTGCGACGCATGGCAAACGCTTGGCGCATTTCTTCCACGCAAGCTTGGGAAGATGCCAACGCGGCGATCGCCCCATACTGAGCAAACGTACAGACATTCGACGTACTGTGACTTTGAATCGTGGTAGTTGCCTTAATCAATTGAGCGTCTGCAGCCAAATAGCCGATTCGCCACCCCGTCATCGAATACGCCTTAGCAAACCCATTGCTAACGATAGTGCGTTGAAACGCTTCCGGTGAAACCGCACCGATACTCAAATGCTGCGCCCCATCGTAAAGAATTTTTTCATAAATTTCGTCCGACACCACATAAATGTCTTTTTCCACCACCACCTGCGCCAGGGCGCGAATCTCCTCCGGGGTATAAACCATCCCGGTGGGATTCGAGGGAGAATTAAGCACGAACAGCTTGGTTTTTGTCGTACAAGCGCCCTTGAGCTGTTCCGGGGTGATTTTATAACCGTTTTCCATCGTGGTGGAGACGATGACCGGCACCGCACCGGCTAGCTTGACCATTTCCGGATAGCTGACCCAGTAGGGGGCGGGGATGATGACTTCATCCCCCGGGTCGAGCAAAGCCACCATCAGATTGAAAAGGGAATGCTTCCCCCCGTTGGTGACGATAATATTTTCCGGCGCGCAGTCTAGCCCGTTGTCGGCTTTCAGTTTATTGGCGATGCTAGCGCGCAATTTTGGCTCTCCCGCCGCCGGTCCGTATTTCGTCTTCCCGGCTTCTAGTGCTTTTTGCGCCGCGTCTTTAATGTGGGCGGGAGTGTCGAAATCCGGTTCTCCCGCACTAAAACTACAAACATCTACGCCGTCGGCTTTCATCGCTTTGGCTTTGGCGGAAATTGCCAAGGTCAAAGAGGGTGTTACCTGCCCGATTCGTGCTGCCAGCTTCATGCGTCCTGCCTCGCCCAAACTACGGATATGTTTCAGATCGAAATTATCCTACTAGGGCGTCGCAACACAAGATTTTTTGTCAAGCGATGGTGACATCGGGGGATAAGTAAACGTCCTGGATGGTATGAAAGAGCTTGACCCCTTCTTCAAAGGGCCGTTGGAAGGTCTTGCGACCGGAAATCAATCCGGTTCCCCCGGCGCGTTTGTTAATTACGGCGGTCCGCACGGCTTCGGCAAAGTCGTTTTTGCCAGAACTACCCCCGGAGTTAATCAATCCGGCGCGCCCGGCGTAGCAGTTAAGCACTTGATAGCGGGTTAGGTCGATGGGGTGTTCGGAGGTTAATTCGCTATAAACCAAATCGTGGGTGCGTCCGTATTTTTTGCCCAGGGCGTCGGAAACCGCACCATAGCCTTTGTTGCATTCGGGCAGTTTTTGCTTGATGATATCCGCTTCTAGGGTAACGCCGAGGTGATTGGCTTGGCCGGTTAAGTCGGCGGCGACGTGATAATCTTTGTCTTGCTTGAAGGCGCTATTGCGAAGGTAGCACCAGAGAATGGTGGCCATGCCCAATTCGTGGGCGCGGGCAAAGGCTTGGCTGACTTCTTGAATTTGGCGGGGGGACTCGGAAGAGCCGAAGTAAATGGTTGCGCCAACGGCTACTGCGCCGAGGTTCCACCCTTGCTCGACTTGCCCGAACATGATTTGGTCGTAGCTGTTGGGAACGCTGAGCAGTTCGTTATGGTTGAGTTTGACGATGAAGGGGATTTTGTAGGCGTATTTGCGCGAAATGCTGCCGAGGACGCCTAAAGTGGTGGCTACGGCGTTGCACTCGCCGGCAATGGCGAGTTTAATAATGTTTTCGGGATCGAAGTACAGGGGGTTGGGGGCAAAGGATGCACCGGCGGAGTGTTCGATGCCTTGGTCTACGGGCAAGATGGACAGATACCCGCTGTTGGCGAGTCTCCCGTGGCTATAGAGTTGCTGCAGCGATCGCAACACTTGGGGGGAGCGATCGCTGTGCGCCCAAATCCGCTCTACTAAGTCGGATCCGGGCAGGTGCAGTCTCTCTTTGGGCACTTTGGCTTTATAGGTGAGCAGATCTTCCGCTTCGTTCCCTAAATATGATTCGATGTTGTTCGGGGCAGATACGGTTGCAGTCATAAGTAGCTAGCCTCACAATGTTTTCATCAGCTTCGCGCTTGTTTAGTAGCATATCGAACCAGTGTTTCCCCTCCCACCGTCGAAAGATAGATTTCTCGTCTCCCGCGTCGCCGTTTCCTCGGTGGACATCTTCTCTGCGCCCCCATCCAGGCGCGATCGCTCCCTCGGGTTAAGTTTTTGTTAAAATTTCTCCCTGGCTCCAGATGGCAAGTCCTCATCAATCTATCTTTAGGAGGATTGAGACTCTGCCTCTCTTGAATTATATTAATAACCAGACAAGCTTAAGCGTTGCCTCTGACTTGGCTTCCTCTAGCCAGTTCTGTCCCAATCCGGATAACTTGGCTTCAGTTTAATGGCCAAAACTGACCAGAACCACAGGAA
Organism: Phormidium sp. CCY1219; assembly: GCF_035615515.1. Taxonomy (GTDB): domain Bacteria; phylum Cyanobacteriota; class Cyanobacteriia; order Cyanobacteriales; family Laspinemataceae; genus CCY1219. The sequence continues at coordinate 7,368 of NZ_JAJENT010000810.1, read as the reverse complement.
AACCTCCCGCATCGGTTCCCTCAATTTCTATAACCCAAGCCTGCCATATTTGGCGCTAAGTTTTGCGCTCTATCTCTGGTTTGGCAAACTCGACAATTTACCCCAGGAGAATCCCATGCAAAACGTAAAAAAAATTAACGACAAAATCGCCATTGCGATGACACCCTTAACCCCAGAAGACTTGCAGGAAGCGGCGCAGTCGGGATATAAGTCGGTAATGAACCTGCGCGATCCAGGAGAACAAGGCTTTATCCGCTATGAAGGGTCTCAGGCAGATATCCGGGGACTGGAATATGTGAATCTTCCCGTGAAACCAGACCAACTGAATGAAGAACTGGCCGATCGCGTCATGCAGCAAATTGATGCTTTGCCCAAACCTACTTTAATCCACTGCAAAAGCGGTCTGCGATCGGGCATGATGGCCCTGATGAATGTGGCTATCCATGAAGGCATGTCCCCAGAAGATGCCATGCAAAAAGGCAAAGAAATGGGATTGGATTGCGAGGGTAAACCGCAAATGAAAGAGTTTTTCAAAACCTACGTTTCTACTCATGCAAAAACCAGTTAATTTAGGCTTCTATGAGGTTAAAGTAGGAAAATGTTACACGCCGATTGCCCACTCTAAAGCCTCAAGAACGCGCCCTAAAGTTGACGCCAATTCCGGGAGTTTGACCTGACCCGAGCCTCAAACTCGTTGCCGATGTTTCCGTAGTGCCCTGGGCAAGCGATCGCTGCATGTTTCCCATAGATTGCAGCTTCAGCAGGGATGCGGTAAACTTCTGTCTCGCGCTCCTCAAGTCGATCCCGTTCCGAAGTTCTGTCATTCGATAGAACGCAAAAGGGCGATCGCCTCGCTACCATAAACCTATGATAACCTCTGATTTACCGAGAGGTTAGCAACTTAATAGAAGTCGATTGAAAGACGGGAGCGAGTATGAAAGTACCAGCAGAAATTACCTATCGCAACGTAGATAAAACAGAGGCTATAGATAACTTAATTCACGAAAAGATTGCCAAACTGGAAAAATTCTGCGACCACATTAGTAGTTGCCGAGTTGCTATCGAAAAGGCACACGAACACCCCAACAGCGGTTCTCCCTATCGGGTCCGCTTCGATATTAGGGTACCGCCCAATCACGAATTGGCGGTGGTTCGCAATCCCGGGGAGGGCAATCAATATGATGACTTAAGCACGGTGATTCGCAGTGCATTTGAAGCAGCACGCAAGCAACTCATCGAACTCAACGAACGACAACGCAATGAGGTGAAGTATCATCCAGAACAGGAAAATATCGCGATCGTCACTCAACTCTTCCCCGAAGCGGGATACGGGTTTATCCGCAGCAGTCAAACGGGTCGCGAAATCTACTTCCACCGCAATAGCGTCCTCAATGACAAATTCGACGAACTGAAAGAAGGCGCGGGGGTACAATTTACGGAAGAAGAAGGCATGAGCGGCCCGCAAGCAACAAAGGTACATCTGGTCAACAAACCCGGTGCTGCAGTGCCAAAAGAGCAAAAATCTGACATCGAAACCCCTGCGGGTTGGTAGAAACATCTTACCCGTCAATTCCTTGCTTTGAAGGGGTAAGAAGAAAGGATAGGGGAAATTATCGCCCTTTCCCCGATCGCGCACCATTTTAAGCGCTTTTTCCCGGGGAGGGCGGTTCTGATGCCACACAGATCGGCGGGCGAGGAGACATGGTTAAAAAGCCACTCACCCAATGTAATATCATGCCCGCACTGGTAGGGTGGGCAAATATTTGCTCATCTTACTATAGCTAGGGGGGATTGTATGTGGTTACTAAATTTTTCCAGGAGGAATTCAAATGGCTTTAGTCTTAGAGCAAATCAACGTTGAAGGATTAGCTCACTTATCTTACATGGTGGGAGATGACAAAGCCGGTGCGGTAGCGGTTATCGATCCGCGTCGGGATGTGGATATTTATTTGCAAATGGCGCGATCGCGTCAGGTGCGAATTACTCACATCATCGAGAGCCACATTCATGCCGATTTCGTGTCCGGTTCCCACGAACTGCAAGCGCGCACCGGGGCAAAGATTTACGGCGGGAAAAGCGAGGATTATCAGTTTGATTTAGAGCAATTGCGCGAGGGAGATGAATTGCAACTCGGCAGCGTGACCCTGAAAGCGATACATACACCCACAGTCCGGAACATATCAGTTTGCTGCTTTACGATTCCAAACAAGGCAAAGAACCGTTTGCCGTCTTCACCGGAGATACTTTGTTTAATTTGGATGTGGGGCGACCGGATCTGTCGGGGACGGGGACGGAACAAGAGCAAGCCGGTGCCTTGTATCGCTCGTTATTCGAGAAACTGGTGCCCTTGGGCGATCGCGTGGAACTGTATCCCTGTCACGGTGCGGGTTCCTCTTGTGGCAAGTCGATTGGCGATCGCCGCCACAGTACGATCGGTAACGAACGTCTGTTTAACGAGGCGCTGCAAGAGCGCAGCGAAGCAGAGTTTATCCAATGGCTGCTTGCGGATATGCCGGAAGCCCCCACCCATTACTTCCGCCTGAAAAAAGTCAACGCAAAAGGCGCGCCGGTGAAAGGATGCTTGCCCACGGTGCAACCCCTCTCCCCGGAAGAAGTTCGGGGGATGATGCCCGATGAAAATACCATCCTCATCGATACGCGATCGATTCTCGCTTTCGGCGGCGGACATATTCCCGGTGCGGTGAATATTGCCCTGCGTCCGGCATTTCCCAACTGGGTGGGTTGGATGGTAGACCCGGAAAAACGCATTGTGCTGGTGGTAGACAGCGAGCGGGATTTACCCCTGGTCACGGCACAGTTGTTCCGCTTGGGTTACGACAATCTGGTGGGGTATCTGCACGAGGGAATGCAAAGCTGGCAAAATGCTGGTTTGCCCTTGGCTCACTTGGATGAATGGACCGTGCGCGACCTGGATGCCCATAAGGAAGATGCCCATCTCACGGTACTGGACGTGCGAAGCGATGGAGAATACGAAAGCGGAGCAGTTCCAGGGGCGAAACATATTTTCACCCCGCACTTGGAAGAACATCTGGATGAGTTGGATAAAAATCAGGCGATCGCAACCTATTGCGGGAGTGGCTATCGCGCTTCAATTGCCGCCAGTCTCCTGCAAAAACATGGCTTCGAGCGCGTCATTAATATCCCCGGTTCCTGGAAAGCATGGCAAGCGGCGAATCTCCCCGTGCAGCGATCGGCCAATTAGGCTCAATTTTACCGGATAGACCTAGGGGTAGGGTGGGCCATGCCCATCCTATTTTATTTCCCCCTCAAGGTAGAGTATATTTTAACACAAAATGGTCTACAATTAAACGGCAAACCCAAATAATTTTCTGGCAGGTTCCATCTGCCGCAATTTTTGCTGCGGTTTGACAACTCCCGACGATTACCCATAGGCGCGATCGCCCATCTACCCGGTCTCCACTCACCCTGGACGATGGGGTAAAACCTGCAAATCCAACTCCAGAGCAACCGGAAAGGTTCGCCGTGGCAGCAGTGGGTAAACCTGCCGATATTATATCTCGATTTGCAAGATTTTTCAACAGCTAATTTAACGTTGACTGAAAGAGGAATGAACTGATGGATACTGAAACCCTAAACACCACAACGAACCCTGTAGATAATGCCAGTCGAGTTCGGCAGAATACGGCGGAAGAAGTGAATGCCAAAATCGACCGCGAAATGGCGGACAGAGTGCGCCAGTATGCGGAAAACTCAAACTCCACTATCGGCGATCGCATTGCCGAGTTAGAGCGAGAATGGGATACGGAACGAGTGCTGGAAGCAAACGCCTCAGTGCTCGCCTTCACTGGCGTGCTTCTCGGCGCTTTTGTGAATCAAAATTGGCTGTGGCTGCCAGCAATTGTCCTGCCCTTTTTGTTTCAACATGCGGTGCAGGGATGGTGTCCGCCCCTGTTCGTAATTCGCCGTCTCGGAGTTCGGACTCGCGATGAAATCGATTGCGAAATTTTTGCCTTAAAAGCGTTGCGCGGCGATTTTGATGAAATTCCCGAACGAACTGAGGGACTTGCCAGTACCCGCGCTAATGAAATTTTACGGGCGATCGGGCTGAGTGGATGAAGAAAAACCTGCTTTTTGTCGCGCAAATCGTAATAATTTAGGAGAATAAAATCATGGCTTTAGAACTACACAAACGGGCAATGGGAGCATTTGAAAATCCCGAAAGACGAGAAGCGGCGATCGAAGCGCTGAAAAATTCCGGCTTTCCAATGGATCGGGTGGTTGTTGCCACAAAAGATAACCTTTCCGATACGGAAATGTTTAGCCCGAGTAGCGAGTTTCTCGAGCATCGCACGGTAGAAAGTTTGGGCAAAGGCGCGCTGATGGGTGCCGGTTTGGGCGGTTTTGCCGGCTTGCTCACCGGGATGACGATGTTAATTTTAACCGGATTAGATGCCATTTCCGTCACCAGTCCCCTGATGACGGTGCTGGGAATGACCGGTGCGGGAAGTTTTTACGGCACTCTCGGCGGTATGATTATCGGCACTGTGGCGGGAGACCAACTGACGCAAAAGGATACGAAAGCGTACAATGCTCGGGTTTCCCAAGGGCAATCGATTGTGCGAATTGATGGCACTGACGAGCAAATCGCTCGCGCGGAATCGATTTTGCGCGATCGCGGCATTCAAGAGTGGAGAGTTTACCCCGCTACGGAAAATTCTTAACCCTGGATTGATGGCGCACTGTTCCCGGAACAAGCCGTGCAAGGCGCAACAGAGGTGGGTAACTTCCCACCTCACTCCCTCCCAGACTGGCAGTTTTTGCCGAGGTAAAATTCTTTGAGAAAATAGTAATCTAAAGAATATATTAAGGTTTATCACTATCGATGGATGGCAGTTTGCATAATATCTGCAAATATGAGATTAGAAGTCAGAAAGGGAGGTTTCCCTTATGAAAACCTTTATTAATAACTTGAAAAAAACTTTAGGATTGACTGCGGCTTTCTCTTTAGCCGCCACCGCGATCGCTCCTGCTTCTATAGCTAACCCAACTGATAGGGTTTCTTCCAATAGAGGAGAATTTCAAGTCGCACAAGCCACCAGTTGTCGAGAAGTGGATTCAAATTCAGGTTTGAATGTCCGCGCTCGTCCCTGGGGTCGTGTCATTGGCGGTTTAGAAGAGAACGAAACCGTTTCCCTGGCCAATCCCACCACTGCGAGTGGAGACTGGGTGCAAATTGATTCTCCCATGAACGGTTATGTAGCGGCGAAGTTTCTGAGTTACTGTAGCGCATCGGCTCCCGAACCCGGCCCGATCGCCAGTGGAGGCTGTCGCGAAGTTGATGCCTATGGCGGTTTAAACGTTCGCCAACGTCCCTCAGTTGGAAGTGATGTAGTAACCACATTATCCAATAGCCAACAAGTGGAAATTGAAGGTCGCGGAAGCGACGGTTGGGTGGAAGTTGACGCGCCTGTGGATGGTTATGTCGCTGGAGAATATCTGAACTATTGCGAGACTTATTAAAGTAGCGTAGGGTGGGCATTGCTCCCCACCGCTAGAGATTTATCTAGAAGCCAATCGGCTGTTAGCCCAGCTTACAACCTCAAAAATGGATGTGCAATTTATTTTGCATGACTGCTTAGAAATGAACCACGTTCTCAATTGTCCCCGATAAATTCTTAATTCCACCGCATCTGTCTCCTGCGATCCCACGGCAATGCCGTGGGACTGCGGTTTATTTCTATGATTCTGGTGGAAAATGGGGATAAAATAGGGCAGAATGAGTCAACCTGCAGGGGAAAGTCGAAGATGAAAATTGCGATTACGGGTGCTACGGGATTTGTGGGCACTCGCTTGGTGGAAAAAGCCCATCAAGAGGGTCATCAGGTGCTGGTACTGACGCGCAACGCAACGAAAGCGCGGCGAGTTTTTCCCGATTCTGCTTTCCCAACGGTAGAAATTGTCGCCTATACGCCCAAGGAATCGGGGGAGTGGCAAAATGCGATTAGCGGTTGTGATGGGGTGGTGAATTTAGCCGGTGCCCCCCTCGCGGACGAACGCTGGAGTGAGGAACGCAAGCGCGAAATCATCGACAGTCGCAAAATCGGGACGCGCAAAATTGTCGAAGCGATCGCGGCTGCCAATCCGAAACCGTCGGTATTGGTGAATTCTTCGGCGATTGGATATTACGGCACTAGCGAAACGGCAACTTTTGACGAAACCGCGCCGCCGGGGGATGATTTTCTGGCACAAGTGTGTCGGGAATGGGAAGCGCAAGCGCAACAGGTGACGCAAACCGGTACGCGATTGACGATCGTTCGCACGGGAATCGTTATCGGGAATGGGGGGGCGATCGCCAAAATGCTCACCCCGTTTCGCTTGTTTGCCGGCGGACCGTTGGGCAATGGCAAACAGTGGTTTTCTTGGATTCACCGGGAGGATTTAACCGATCTGATGCTCTTTGCCTTGCAAAATCCGGCGATCGAAGGCACGATAAACGGTACCGCCCCGAATCCGGTTCGCATGAACCAACTGTGCGACACCCTCGCCCAGGTGATGCACCGTCCCTCCTGGTTGCCGGTGCCCGATTTTGCCCTGCAAATGTTGTTGGGAGATGCGGCAAAGCTGGTGCTAGAAGGGCAGCAAGTGTTGCCGAAGCGCACCCAAGAGTTCGGCTTTGACTATCAATATCCCACGATTAAACCCGCCCTAGAACAAGTGGTAAATGCCCAAGGTTAGGGTAGAAAAAAAATGTGGCTGTACCTGAAGTCAGGACAGCCGCCCAAGCTAAATTTTTGCTGGTTGAATGTTAAGTTGTGTTAACTTTAAATTAATCTAGGGCGTCTTCCACATCGGGAGCCGATTCTAGATTGTCCGGATCTACATATTGGCAGGAATTTTCCACGCAAATCAACGCCCAGCCGGAGCGATCGATGCCCATCAGCTTATAAGAAGCTTCCTGAACGAAGAATCCTTTGTGATTGCGGGTTTCGGGTTTGACAGTAACGTTATCCATAATAGCTTTGTCCTCCAGTGGTTGATTTAAAAGAGTTCTAGAACAACAAGCGTATCCGAGTCGCTTATTGCTGTGTTCATAAAATCTTATCACTGTTTTTCCGAAAATTAAATGAACTTAGTTAAAGAAATCTAACGAAATGTAAACGGTTGGAACATTTCTTGTCTTTCTCTCAAAAAAGTATTGACAAAATAAAGCCGATGTGGTATAGGGGCACAGTAGGGGAAAGACCCCTCAGCGGCAGAAAATTTGTGCTACACCTGTAGGGATATCCTGTGGTGGACAAGGAAAGGGCATCCGTCAGGAACCCCATCCCTAAAGGGAGGGGCTTGGTAAGACTTTATTTTCCCAAGCTCACCTGACCAGAAGACCAG
>NZ_JAJENT010000809.1:0-29788 GCF_035615515.1 Phormidium sp. CCY1219 | reverse complement strand
GGTTCTCGGGTTTCGGGCAGGCGGGATTCAGGCAGTAAACGGTCATGGCATATATAGGCGCGCACCTTTTCCATTATCCGTATATTAGGTCAAGTGGGAACAGTTGTCAAGGGGGTTTGGGGAAATATTGGATAAAGTTTTGTTGCGATTTTCACGTGAGATATCGTGGGGGTGAATGAATCGGCAGATCGGGGAGAGGTGGTTCCAGGCGAGAGCGGGGAAATGAGCGAATCGGGTTTTTTGTGGCTCGCACCTAGTTTGAATGACTGGTGATGCGCGAAGGCGGCTATATATATGCGCGCACCTTTCCCATTATGTTTAGGATAGGGTCAAATTGGCGGGATGTCAAGGGGGGGGAGAGGGAGAATTTTGGGGAGCAAGAATGGAAGAAGCGATCGCGGTGGAGTGGGGGGGAGCGCGCGCAGAGGACCGGCGGGGGGAGAGAAAGGGTGGGGGTAGGGGTAGATGAAAAAGGGGGTTAGCAGGGGAATAGGGGCAAACCACCTGAAGCGAAATTGTTGTTAGGGTGCAAAGCGCTTGAGTTCTACCGGAATTTTCCTGGTTGCGGTTCCCCAATTAAAGAGCTAGCTGGTTAACCGGTGCAGAATGTCACGTCGGCCAGTATGATAAAAATGAGGAAAACTTAACAATTGCACAGATTAAACAGAGGGATTGTTTTGACTCAGCATTCAGACGCCATTGCCCCCCACGGAGGCCATCTGGTGAATCGGATCGTCAGCGAAGCACAGAAGCGGGAATTTCTCGATCGCGCCCTTGAAATGCCGCGAGTGCAACTGAGCGAGCGATCGCTATCCGACCTGGTACTCATTGCGATCGGTGGATTTAGTCCTCTAACCGGCTTTATGGAGCAACAGGACTACGATCCAGTAGTCACGGATATGCGATTAGCCAATGGTTTACCCTGGTCAGTACCGATAACCCTCCCAGTCAGCGAAGAAGTTGCCGAACCCTTAAAAGAAGGAAGTTGGGTGCGCTTAGACGCTCCAGACGGACGATTTGTCGGGATACTGGAGCTGACCCAAAAATATCGCTACAACAAAGCTTTAGAGGCGGTGAACGTCTACCGCACCGAAGACACCAAGCACCCTGGGGTGAAAGTCATTTACGACCAAGGCCCGATTAATCTAGCCGGGCCGGTGTGGTTGCTACAGCGCGACGCCCATCCCCAGTTTCCCAACTATCAAATCGACCCAGCAGCATCGCGCAAAATCTTTCGGGAAAAAGGGTGGAAAAGCATCGTTGCCTTCCAAACCCGCAATCCCATCCACCGGGCGCATGAATACATCACCAAATGCGCCTTAGAAAGCGTGGATGCCTTATTTTTGCATCCCTTAGTGGGGGCCACCAAATCCGACGATATTCCAGCAGACGTGCGGATGCGCTGCTATGAGATTTTGATGGAGAAATACTACCCGAAAGACCGGGTAATGCTTGCCATTAACCCAGCGGCGATGCGCTATGCCGGGCCGAGAGAAGCGATTTTCCACGCCTTGCTGCGGAAAAACTACGGTTGCACCCACTTTATTGTCGGGCGCGATCATGCCGGTGTTGGCAGCTACTATGGAACCTACGACGCGCAACATATTTTTGACGAATTCGAACCGGAAGAATTGGGCATTTTGCCGATGAAATTCGAGCATGCCTTTTTCTGCACCGTTACTGAGGGAATGGCAACCACCAAAACCAGTCCGAGTAACCCAGAGCAGCGAATTCACCTATCGGGAACCAAGGTGCGGGAAATGTTGCGCCGGGGCGAAACGCCACCGCCAGAATTTTCCCGTCCGGAGGTAGCCGCCGAATTGGCTCGCGCCATGCGGGTGCCGGCAGAATCTTATTAATTTCATCTCTAGAACCCGGTAAGGGGCAAGGTATGAATTGCCGGGGTATAGAGGAATGAAAGGGGGAATTGTAGAGACGCGAAAACTTGCGTCTCTACCCCGGGTAGTGGCGATCGGCATTCGCCACCCAGGAGCGATAGAAAGCGGATTTATGGCTGAATTTTTCTAGACCCACAGCAACGCTCTAGCAGAGAAATTGGCAACCTGGTAGTTTACAAACCGCAGGGAAAACAGGTACAATGAAATCACAGTTTAAGCCGTGGGATTTTGCAGTAAAATCGCACGGGCAAAATCACAGAAGCGCTGCAGGAAGGTAAGGCAGAGCCAACCAGGGCGGCGATCGACGCCGCCAGGGGGGTATAAAACACAAGAGCGGCCCGGGGAAGCGCGGGCAGAGCGGATTCTCACTTAAGTCTGAGAAGCAGCGCCGCAGAGGCAGAGGAAGAGTCCACTCAAATGGCAGGTCAAGGGGAATTGAGTTGCACAAAGCGTTGCAGATTGCAGAACCTTAAATTGGGCGGAGTGAGGAGAAATCTGGGCGGGATGGCTTGACGAAAAGAACCTCGAGAGCCAAAACTAGAAAACAAACAGTGGGAAAAGTGAAGCCAGAGGAGGAAGAAAGGGGAGCGGTGGAAATGGAACGGGAGTGTTAGCATTCCGAGCGGGATGGTGCATCCTAGGGATTGCAGCGAGTAAAGGCCGATAACAACAATCAGAGTTAAGGGTAGAAGGACAATTTAGGGAATGGCACTGACGCGACGAGACTTTTTAGAGAAGGCGAGTTTGGCGCTAGCCGCCTTTGGAATGGGCGAAACCTGGGTAGGGCGAGCGAGCGATCGCTACTACCAAGCCTTAGCAGACCCCGCCCCGCAGAAATTGGCGCTACTGGTGGGGATCGACGACTATGAGGCGATGCCGGATCTTTCTGGATGCGCCACCGACGTAGAACTGCAACGGGAACTACTGATTCATCGATTTGGGTTCGATCCGAACAATATCGTCACCCTAATCGACAAGAAAGCAACCAGGCAGAATATAGAAGAAACCTTTATCAGCCATTTAAGCGATCGCGCCGGACCGAGAGATATCGTAGTGTTTCACTTCAGCGGTTACGGTCGTCGCATCAATGGAGAGCAAATCGGGGAAGGATTGCAAAACAGCTTGATCCCGGTAGATGGGGGGTCTCCGGAACGAGAAGGGCAGGAGGCCAATGACATCCTCGAGAGTACCTTAGAAGAACTGCTCAGAACCCTGCCCACGGAAAGAGCGATCGCCGTATTGGACACCAGCTATAGCTATCCAGGGATGAACCTGCAAGGCAACTTGCGAATTCGCGCCCAACAAGGGTTGCCCACCGCCTCTGCGAGCGAAGCCGAACTCGCCTTCCGGGAGAAAATCAAACCGCGAGGCGGCTTTTTGCAGCGATCGCCCGGGCCGTATAAAGGCATCATCCTCTCCGCCAGCGGTGCCGATCGCGTCGCCACCGAAGCGCGATGGATCGGGTTTAGTGCCGGGGTTTTCACCTATGCCCTAACCCAACAACTGTGGTTAGCCACCCCAGCCACCACCTTGAGCTTGAGCCTGCAACGGGCATCCTGTGCCATACAGCAGACCATCGGCGATCCCCTGCAACAGCCGGAATTAAAGAAAAAACTCACCGAAACCGAGGAAGAAACGCAAACTCGCAAAATCAAAGATGGTGCCCTGGCATTTTTCGACATGGAGCCACCCTCTGCCGATGGCGTAGTAGAGGCGGTAGAAGATGGCGGGCAAAGTGCCGTAGTCTGGCTGGGCGGACTGCCATCTCAGACGGTGCAATTCTACGAAGCCAACTCCATCTTGACCCCCCTGCCGAAAGAAGCAGAGGACGACCCCTTGAAAACCTTGCAGGTGCGATCGCGCGACGGATTGCGCGTCAAGGCGCAAGTCTTGGGCACCGGTAGCCCCAACGCCCAACCCCCGAGTCCCACCCGGTTGCGAAAAGGGCAACTGGTGCAAGAAAAGGTGCGCGTCCTCCCTCGCAGCTTGAACTTAACCATCGCCCTAGACAGCGGGTTGCAACGGATCGAGCGCGTGGACGCCACCAGTGCCTTTGCCGGTATTCCCCGGGTCAGCACCGCGATCGCCGGCGAACAAAATGCCGATTATTTGTTTGGGCGCGCCCGGGAAGCCATGCTGGCGCAGCTACCGAGTTCCTCCTTGCCTTCCATTCCCGAAGGCAGTTACGCTTTATTTTCTCCGGGGAAAAGCCTGCTGTTGAATACAATGGGGGAACGGGGAGAAGCGATTAAAACCGCAGCGCAACGATTGAAGCCGGAACTGGAAAAGTTATTGGCGGCCAAATTTCTGCGCTTAAGTGCCAATGAAGGGTCTTCTAAGTTAGGGGTGAGGGCGAGTTTGGAAACCGTTGCTCCGGAAGAAAAGGTGATTATCCAAACCGAAACCCGACGCTCTCCTTGGCCCGCGCCACAAAAGGCAGAGGCGATCGCGCCGAAGAATGGCAATCCGATTCCCTTGTCTTTGGGCGATCGCATCCGCTATCGATTGGTGAATTACAGCGATAAGCCGGTTTACTGTTTGTTATTTAGCTTGGATAATAGTGACAAGGCGATCGTGCTGTATCCTTCCCCAGATCCTTCCACCTCCAAAACCGGACAAACTCAACCCCACGTAGAACAAAATCAGATAAATCCCGGGGAAACCCTCATCGTTCCCAACGCCGCCGGCTCTGCATCTTGGGTGCTGCACGGGCAAGCAGGATTAACGGAAACCCAGGTGATTTTTTCCACCCGTCCGTTTTCCAAAACCTTCTACGCATTGGCGAGTTTCATGCGTCCCCAAGGCGACGCCCAACCGATAATCAGCCTTCGCAACCCACTGGCCATCACCCAAGCCATTCTCCAGGATTTACATGCCGCTAGCGCTGCCAATCTCGATAGTTATGGTGGTGGAATTTCCAGCAATGATTCTTTCGCTTTAGACGTGAATAGCTGGGCCACCCTGAGCTTTATCTATCGCGTGGTTTAGCGATCGCATAACCGAAAAGAAACGCGAATTTTGCGATTCTCGCCCTCGGGAGGGAATCGCACGCGACCAAAGGTTTTTTTTGGCATACCCAGCTCGACCTCACAATAACCGCAAAAGATAATAGCGTCGTTCTAAAATCCGGTGAGAAATGCTTTTAGCTCCCTTTTTGTATAAAATCGGTCGTTTATGTGCGAAAGCTTGGGGGCACTTTTCACCCCCGAGCGAAAAATGGGATCGGACTTCCGCGCCGCTTCTGCTGATGGGCGGTAGACCTGCAAAGGTTTTATATAACTGGCGACACCATAATATAAATTTTCTACTTTTCCCGTTTAATTTGCTCTTGTTCTATAGCTTGAAAGAGTGCCTGAAAATTGCCCTCTCCAAACCCCTGAGCCTGACAGCGACGCTCGATAGATTCAAAAAAGAAAGTCGGCTGAGAAAAAATTGGCTGAGTGAAAGTTTGCAGCAACATTTTCTCCGGATCGTCTGAATGCCAATCCACCAAAATCTCTTGAGCTTCAATTTCCGCCCATTGGGCAGCCGATTTGCGGAAACCCTGGCGTTGTTGCAGGTTGCGGTAGTAACGCGGCGGAACCTGAATAAACGACAATCCCGAGGCGCGAAGTTGGGCCACCGCCTGTAAAATATCGTGAGTTGCCAGAGCAATATGCTGAATTCCCGGACCGCGATTGAGGTTCAAGAACTCTTGAATTTGAGAATTTTCCGAACTCGGTTCGTTGATGGGTAATTGCACGCCGCCGTGGGGATGAACCATCACCTGAGAGTGCAACCCAGAACGGTGGGTTTGGATGTTAAAGGTTTGCTGACGCTGGAAACCGAGAGTTTTTTCGTAGAAAGACACCGCCGATTCCAAATTACCGTTTGCCACATTTAACACCACATGGTCGATGTGGGTATAGAAAGGGGTAGCAGAGGGGGTAACGGGGCGATCGCCGGGCCAACACTCGGTGAAATCCACACTCCAGAGGGGAAAATGGGACTGAGAAACCCCGATCGCTTCGATTAACGTATGGGTGAGCGGTCCCCACCCGGAGATTTGCGCCCACTTCAGAGTGCCTTGAGGCAGAGATTTTTCGCGAATGGGTTGCAACAAGCGGGCACCTTGGGCCGTTGCGTTTTGCACCAGGGCCTCGAGATTGGCAACCGAAAACGCCACATCTGCCACACCCGGGGGATGCAGGCGAAGAAAATCCGCCACGGGACTCGCGTCGCTGAGGGGGGAGGACAACAGAAAACAAACCGCACCACTTTGGACGACTTCCGTGTGGGTGTGGGTATGGGTAAAGCTGGCGATCGCCGCAAAACCGAGGTAGCGCACGAACCAGTCTCGTCGTGCCTTTGCATCTTCAACGTAAAAATGAACGCGATCGATTTCCATCACACCGAGATCCCACCACTATGTCGTCTGAGTCGCTACAACAGTGCTACAGAAATTCCGTTAACCGTAACACCATTGCCTGCCTCAACTCTATAGTAGAACCTCTTTTCCTTCAGGCACATCTATCTAGAAAAAGAGATAACTTTCCAGTTAGATGTTAATTTGGATTGGAACCGCCCGGGGTTCGGCATTGAAGGCATAGGCGATCGCCTCGGCAGCCATCTCGGCGCTGAGCATTTTCTTGCGGTTCACCTTGAGACTGACGTTATCCCAAAACGGGGTATCCACACCCCCGACATAAAACAGCGTCAACTTCATCATCGTGTCGCCGCCCAATTCTTCCACCATGCAGTTGCTCATTCCCACCACGCCAAACTTCGAGGCTCAGTATGCCCCCGCCATTGGCATGGAGTGCTTTGCCCCAAATGCCCCCACGGTGCAGATGTATTATTTGGTGGTGGCAACTAAAATGGCATAGGCAAAAACCCCCACAATAATAGAGGGCACGCTGCTTAAAATTACGGTAATAAATCGGATGAGAGAAGTTCCAAATAAAATCATATACCCTCTGGATGTGGGATGAGAATACTGTTTAAAAAATTGATGAGTCCTTATTTAAAATAAATCCGGGGTTTTAAGAGGGGGTGATTTTCAGTTTAAGCGGGCTTTAATGTTGGTTTAATCGGGTTAATTGGTAGGGAGAAAATAGGGAATAAATCGATAGAGACCCTTTCGGGAGGGGAAAGAAAACTGAGGCGCGGTTTTTTTTAAGCGATTAACCATTAAATGGGGTAAAAGGGTAGACAGGGAGAGGTCAGCGCCCTGAGGGCAGGCGAGATTGCCCTACCCGAAGCTCAGCCGCCCTTTGGGTGTCTGGGGGAATGGCTATGCCAAAAGCTTGACGTAAGGCGACAAGAAGGGGGCGGGAGGTGGTTTCCCAAATGAGATGCCGATCGCCTTATTTTCCCCTTCGCGACAGACTGACTTGATAGATTTTGCCCTGTTTTCTCAGCTCAAAGACGGGAGAAGATTTGAGAAATTGAATAAATTTGCCGCCAATTTTCAGATGATGTATCATTTTCTTAATTGGCACGCCATACTGGTTGTAAAATTCGGTGGCGAGGCTAGACACCCGCACCCAATTGCCCGCACTTTTCAGGATTAAAGTTTTAATCAGTTTTGCCAGGGATTGTTCCAGTTCGGTGGCGGAGTTGATATCGGGAAAGGTTGTGGAGGCGATCGCCACTTCATATTCCTTGTCTTTTTTCTTCAAACTAAACGTAGAACAAGACAGCAAAAACTGCAAAAAGTTTTCGCCCAATCCCAATTGAGTGACAATCTCGCTTGGTTTTTGCCCGTACATACTTTTAAACTCTGCCCCGAGGGTTCCGGTAGAAACCTTCACCCCAGGAAACTTAATTTTCATTGCTTCTATGGTTTCTGCCAGAGCTTTTTCCAGTTCTTCTCTGGTTTTAAAAATGGTAGTAAATATCGCCGTGCGAGACCCAGCAGCGCCATTGCCGTTGGGGGTTTTGAGCGTAACGGGCGAGCCATTGGCGGTGAATGGTGCGCTAGCGGAATTGGGTTGAAGGGGATCGAAAACCGTGACAAACACTTCAGAGTTATCCGAGAGTTTATGGATAGCAAAATATTCGGGATACTCCAAAAACAGGTTCTGAGGGAGTTTGTTTGGATAGTGAGCGGCGATCGCCCGTTCCAGAGTCAGATTATACCGCCGTTCAAACGCCGCCGAAATTTGCGAGAGTTCGATCCACTGCTTGGCGGTTCTTTGCTGTTGTTCGCGAATGAGTTGCTGAATCTTGTCCAGCCAATGTTCGATGGGGTAAAATTCCGGCAGACTGCCGATATCGTACTGCTGCGCTTGATGGGTTTGGGTATTGACAATCGTCACGGTTTTGCCATGTTTGCGAACCAGATAAACTGTTAACCCCAAGGTTTGCAAAGTAGTACACAGATGGGTCATTACTGCATCGGAAGAACAGACTAGCACTTCCTTAGCATTGGGATAATGCACGAAAATCGAAGAACCCACCGTTGCCATTTTCACATCGGCGCTATCTTTGCCCACGGGAACGTGAATCATTTCGTAATGACGAGCGTGTAGTTCTACATCTTTTTTGCCCATTCTTTGCCAATTGGCAAAGGCGATTTTAATTTGCAACTCGTAATGACAGACCGTTTTGAGAAATTCTTCCGTTTCTTCGTCGAGGTTTAAGTTTTCTGCATCCAAAAGCAAGATGGCGATCCCGGAATCTTTGTCAGAGGCGATCGCCTCCTCGGCGTTTCCCGGGGCGTTTGACGCGGGCGCATAAGTCCCATTGTCGGTAGCGGATCCCTCCGGAGGGGTGAGGGAAGCGGAAACCCGGTTTTCCAAGCTCAGGGAATGCCAGTCAGCACAAGAATTTGACTCCCTGTGGGAGTCGCTGTGGGTCAGATACCCGATCGCTTCCATCAAGGCGCAGAACTCGGCAGAGACGAAAAAATGCGGGGTGACAAAGGTTTGCAACAGCTTGATTGCCGTTTGAATCACGGCGGCGCTATCTTGCGGTTGTCCCAGTTTTTCTGCCAACTTCGCGGTGAGTCTCCCTTGAAATCCTTCCTCATGCCAAGGTTGGTGGCGAAATTTTTCTTTCACCCATTGGGGGTGGCGTTGATGAGTGGCGCGAATCGCTTGGTACATCAAGCGACTCATGGAGGCGATCGCGTCGAAATCCCGATCGGGCGTCAAACTGGGTGCATCTGGCATAGCAATCCAAGGAATTGGTTGGGTCTTCTTTCATCCATAATAAAAGAGGATAGCTTCACAAAGAAACAATCATGGCACGAGACTTGCGCGGATTCCTGAAATTGCTAGAAGACAAAGGACAGCTACGGCGGATTGACGCTTTGGTGGACCCGGATTTGGAAATTGCCGAGATTGCCAACCGGATGCTGAATGCCGGCGGACCGGGATTGTTATTCGAGAATGTAAAAGGGGCGGCGTATCCGGTGGCAATCAATCTGCTGGGGACCGAACAACGGGTTTGTTGGTCGATGAATATGGAAAAACCAGAGGAATTGGAGGAACTGGGCAAAAAATTGGCCATGCTGCAACAACCCAAACCGCCGAAGAAACTCTCTCAAGCAGTTGATTTTGGCAAGGTCTTGTTTGATGTGCTTAAGGCAAAACCGGGACGCAACTTTTTCCCCCCCTGTCAGGAAGTCACCCTCAAAGACGACCAACTGGATTTAAACCAATTACCCCTGATTCGTCCTTATCCGGGGGATGCGGGGAAAATTATTACCTTGGGATTGGTAATTACCAAGGATTGTGAGACGGGCACGCCCAATGTGGGGGTGTATCGCTTGCAATTGCAATCGCGCAATACCATGACCGTGCATTGGTTGTCGGTACGCGGGGGGGCGCGACACCTGCGCAAAGCAGCAGAACGGGGTAAAAAGTTAGAAGTGGCGATCGCCCTCGGGGTCGATCCGTTACTGATTATGGCGGCGGCAACCCCGATTCCGGTGGATTTATCGGAATGGCTGTTTGCCGGACTCTATGGCGGTTCTGGCGTTGCTCTCGCCAAGTGCAAAACTCTGGATTTAGAAGTGCCGGCAGATTCGGAATTTGTCCTGGAAGGCACCATCACCCCCGGCGAAGTGCTTTCCGACGGCCCATTTGGCGACCACATGGGTTACTATGGCGGTGTGGAAGATTCCCCGCTGATTCGCTTCCACTGCATGACTCACCGCAAAGACCCGATTTATCTCACTACCTTTAGCGGACGTCCCCCGAAAGAAGAAGCGATGCTGGCGATCGCCCTGAATCGCATTTATACCCCCATCCTCCGCCAACAAGTCTCCGAAATCGTTGACTTCTTCTTGCCAATGGAAGCTCTCAGCTACAAAGCGGCGATTATCTCCATCGATAAAGCCTACCCCGGGCAAGCCCGTCGCGCCGCCTTGGCCTTTTGGAGTGCATTGCCCCAGTTTACTTACACCAAGTTTGTCATTGTTGTGGATAAGGATATCAACATTCGCGACCCGCGTCAAGTGGTTTGGGCGATTTCCTCCAAAGTTGACCCGGTGCGCGATGTATTTATTCTGCCGAATACACCGTTTGATACTCTGGATTTTGCTAGCGAAAAAATCGGTTTGGGCGGACGCATGGGTATCGATGCCACAACTAAAATTCCCCCAGAAACCGAACATGAATGGGGCGAACCTTTGGAGTCAGATCCGGATGTGGCCGCAATGGTCGATCGCCGTTGGGCAGAATATGGCTTGGACGATCTGAATTTGCAACAGGTCGATCCGAATCTCTTTGGCTATCAAGTCCACTAACCCTTACCCCTTTTTTCTGGTTTTTCTAGAGCATCAAGCCTCTGTGAAATCGATTCAATTGAGTTAGGTAAGATGCCTCTTCTTGTAGAGACGCGATCGCTCGCGTCTCTACCGGGTTTTTACCACCTATCAAAATAAACGAAATTAACCCGCTTTCTGCCCTGGTTTATTCCCCGGCGAATCCCCCGATCGCCGATTTAACCACAGGAGTTTTCCGGGGCACAGCAATCGCTATTTTCCGGGGTAAAGGTTTCGCGGTATTCTAAGCCTTTGGTTTCCCGGGGGTGGCGGGTAGTGCTGCGCTGAGAGTCAAATTCCTTGGCATTTTCAAGGGGAATCGTTTCGTAGGGTTCTACGGGGATGACATGGGGATGATAAGGACCGTTGCGATCGCATAAAATTTGGAAGGTTTTGTGGCCAACTGCCATGCGATCGCCGCGCCGATAAATATGACCATCATCGTCTAACACTTCTTTCCACGGGCCTTTATAAATCACCGCTTGATTGCGTTCCCACTCCGGGCCTTCTTTACCTTTAAACGCTTGTAGGGTAACGGAACGAAATTCAATCCCCGCCACCACTTGCCAAGGTTCCGACTGTCGGGTGAGAATTTCGATGCCGTAAAATCCCGCTTCTTCAAACATGTTCAAAAAGGCATCTTCTCGGAAAGCACCGGCGATACATCCACTCCACAATTCCGGGTCGTTGATAATTTCTGGCGTCGGGTCTTCGTCGCAGACAATATCGGAAATTACCGCTCTCCCGCCGCGTTTGAGGACGCGATAAATTTCGGCAAACAGTTGTTGTTTATCTTGGGGACGGACTAAATTGAGGACGCAATTAGACACCACCACATCTACACTGTTATCGGGAATCAGGGGTGCCTCTCGTCGCAGGCGATCGCAGTGAGCCTCAAAATGAGATACTTGTTCGATTTCGGCGATCGGATGCTCGGTTAACCAAGCTTGAGCCTTCTCTAAATCCAAGGCCAAATCTTGAATTTTTCCTTTAACAAACCGGGTATTTTGATAGCCGATTTTCTCGGCAATTTCCCCTTGGTACTTGCGCGCTAGGGCGAGCATTTCGTCATTAAAATCAACGCCGATTACCTGACCCTCTGCGCCGACTTTTTGCGCCAGAATATAGCAGATTTTTCCAGCTCCCGACCCCAAGTCTACTACAGTTTCCCCAGGGTTGACATAGCGGCTGGGGTCCCCACAGCCATAGTCTTTTTCCAGGATTTCCCGGGGCAGGATTTTCAGGTAGTTGGCTTCGTATTCTGTGGGACAACACAGGGCCGCCTCTACCTGACGCGCGCCTCCTTGATAGCGCTCTAGCACAGCGTTTTCTGGGTTATAGGGGGTGGCGGTTTGGGTGAGGTTTGGGCGGTTTTTGCTCTGGGTCATTAGTGGTTTCTCCTTTTGCGATCGCTGAATTGAGCTGACCTAAGTTTGGGTGAATGTTCCCGGATAGTAATTAGACCCATTATATAGCGGGATTGAAGCTGATGCAAAAGCACCGGTTGCTTGCCCCCGCCAGATAAGGTGGGCAATGCCCATCCGATAACGCCGGGAAATTTATCTCCCGGCAATTATTATCGGGGGAACTGAACCCCATTGCAAGCGGGTCAAAATATATCAAATCATATGCCGATGAGTTTGAGCCAAGAAAAGGCTGAGGAAATGCTGAGCGATCTAAAAATTTAGGGATTGGTGCCAGGGAGGCGTCTTCCCGGGGGGGGGGGAGTCAGAATCCCTCAACCTTTGTGTAAACTTATGCAATCTTTTAAGATTTCTTTATATTTACCCCCCCTAATTACTCATCTAGGGGTGGTTGACAAACAAAGAAAAGTATGCATAAAGCCAAGGACGATTGTTCGCCGGAGAGAATTTGACCCCTAACAATGATGGAGTGGGGAGAAACAAATTTGAGAATGTACCCTTATAGGCAGATGTTAAGTTGCCAGTAAAAATGCAAGATTATGGGGTAAGGTGACAAAATAATTTCTGTTGCCTAACGAAAAAAGAAGAAGCCGGCGAAGAAGAAAAAGGAGCCAACCTGAGTCTCACCTGGCGTGCGATCGCGCTTGTTCGCTCTTTCCACCTCCTAACAGGGGTTGAAAGATAGGGATTGCCGAGACCACAGAATCATTCCCTTGCCTGCATCTTCTTGACCGCGTTCTATCGGATACAACCCGATTAAATTTTTTCTATGCTATTGGGGGTTTTTTCAATGAATCAAGTTCAAATTTTAAACGTCGCGATCGATAACCTGTCCAAACAGGAACTCCTCCACCAGCTCAAGGGTGGCGGTATGGTGGTGACGCCGAATGTAGACCACTTAATCAAGTTGCAAAAAGATCCGGATTTCTATGACGTTTATCAAAATGCCGATTATCGCATTTGCGATAGTCAAATTGTGAAGATGATGTCCGGTGTACTGGGGACGCCGATTCGAGAGAAACTCTCGGGTTCGGACTTGTTCCCCGCATTCTATAACTATTACAAAGATGATGAAGAGGTGACAATTTTTCTGCTGGGGGCAGCAGAGGGCGTGGCGGCAAAAGCCCAAAAACGGATTAATGAAAAAGTGGGTCGCGAGATGGTGGTTGGCACCTACTCACCCAGTTACGGGTTTGAAAAGAACCCGCAAGAATGCGAAAAAATTATCCAGATTGTCAATCAATCCGGGGCAACCGTTTTGGCGGTGGGTTTAGGTGCGCCGAAGCAGGAAAAATGGATTCACAAATACAAGAACCGGATGCCCCATGTGAATTTATTTATGGCTATTGGTGCGACGATTGATTTTGAGGCGGGAAATCGCCCGCGATCGCCCGAATGGATCAGCCAAATGGGTTTGGAATGGGCGCATCGCCTGATGTCGGAACCGCAACGTCTGTGGAAACGATATCTGGTTGACGATCTACCTTTTTTCTGGCTGATTTTAAAGCAACGTTTGAATCTTTATGGCTATCAAATGCCTGTCGGTCAGCTCTTGCAACAGGCGGGTTTGCTATCGCGCGATCGCGTAGAGCTGATTTTGCAAGAACAAGCCCAAGAAAGCCACCTGAGATTTGGCGATTTGGTGGCGCGGCGCGGTTGGCTGGAACGTCAAACCATTGACTTTTTTGTAGAACAGTTTCCCAAATTGCCGAGGGCAAAACAAAAAGAACCCTTGGGTCAGTATTTCAAACAAGCCGCACTGTTAGACGACATCCAAATCCGCAATATTTTAAACTATCAGCAACAAGAACGCGGATTGCGCTTTGGTGAAATTGCCGTACTCAAAGGCTGGGTTCAACCGGAAACGGTGGAGTTTTTCATCAAAAACTTAAAGGCAGAAAAACAAGCCCAGTCTAAAGTGTCTGCTCGACACCCTATTCCGATAGCGGCTAATTTTTGACCCAGTTTTTGGTCAATAATTTTGCCTTCAGGCCAGAATTATTGTTTGAATCGCCTACAGTCCATGCAGAAAGCCAAAAAAACGGAGTTCGTCATAGTCGGAACTCCGTTTTTTTTTGAGTTTAAAGGGATGGATGCAGCAGTAGTAAACCCTCTCTACCCAGGGCAAATGCACTACTGCGTCCATCTCATTCCGGTTCAATTCGAGGGAATTGACTTATAATAAACGCCGCGACCTTTAGTGCCTAAAAACACCAAGCCAAACTGCTGCTTGCTGGCTTCCATTACCGTCGGATCGTTGCCAATAGGATTGTCCGGATCGCCGATATCGCTCCAAGTTTCTCCCAAATCGAGAGAGCGGAAAATTCCATTGCCAAACCCGTCAACATTTCCATATAAATACAATGCGGGAATGTCGCTGCCGGCGGGAGGTTTGCCAAAGGCAAATAAATAGGCTAGTTTCACGTCTGGAATTTTGGAGAAGGTTTCGCCGCCATCAGTAGAGCGATAGAGTCCTTCCCAATCCAGACCCACCCAAACTTCTCCTTCCACGTTGGGATTGGTTTTAATTGCATACCAATCTTCATCGGGTAAATCGCTGTTCGTGGCACTAAAAGATAAGCCGCCATCATCGCTGCGGTAAACTGTGCCATCGTCGAAGTAATAAAAGCGATTTCCATTCACAGAATCGGCGACTAAAGGTTGCGACCAATTCCAAGGGCCGTAGATACCTTTCGGCAATCCTTCCACGGTTTGCCAAGATGCGCCGCCATCGGAAGTTTGCAGCAGGTTTTCTTCGCTGGCGCTGACCACAAATCGCTCTGGATCGGTGGCGGAAACTGCCACTCGGGTGGGCATTAAATTGTCCGGAAAGTTGGGAAATTGTTGCCAAGTCATACCGCCATCTTTGGAGGTTGCTCCATTAAAAGTGGAGTTCCAGCGATCGCCCCCGACGCGCACTAAGTGCTGCGGGTTTTGACTGGAATAATCAATGCTGTAGGTATCCTGAAAGCTTTCATTGTTCTCATATTGGAATTTGCGCTGGGGATAGTTGTCTAATCGGGGGTGATAAAAGCCTTCCACATCAGCAACGGCACTGAGTAACAATGCGCCTTCTGGTGGAGATACCAGGTCAAATGTTACCAGTTGTTCGTGACCGCGTTCGTAATTAGTCCACACCACGGGATTGGCGTTAAAATCATCGGTACGCCAGACGCCATACCAGTCCGCAAACCAGACGCGATCGGGAAAATTTGGATCGAAAGCAATGTCAGAAACGTGATTTTTGAAATATCGCTCGGGCCACCAAGGTACGGTATGATTGGCGGTGTGATTTTTTTCGGTCCAAGTGGAACCGCCGTCGCGAGAATAATATGTTTTGGTGGAACTGATATCACCTAAACTGACAATAATTCGATTCGGGTCGGTGGGATGAAGGCTCAACCCATTAAATAGAGTGGAGTCGTCATTGTTGGTTTGGGGGGGCGTAATATCTTGCCAGGTACCTTCAGTATATTTGCTCACCCCGGTGGCATGGGTGACGTATAGGGTGCTATCCGGGTCGATCGCCAATTTCATGGCTTTTCCGGGACTTCCTTCCATTGCGCTCCAGGTTTCTCCCGAATCTGTCGAACGATAGATGCGATCGTCATAGGCGGTGGCATACAATTGCCCTGGCACGTTGGGGTCGAAGGCGATCGCCACAATGCCGATTTCCGGATCCGGATTGGCGGGAAAATTGCTGACGGCGGTCCAACTCATGCCCCCATCGCGCGATCGCCACAATCCATCTTGGCGCGACCCAAAGAAGAGCAAATTGCTATCAACCGGACTCACCGCTAAGCGATCGCCGGTCCAGCGCATTTCTTGGTTCCCGCCCATCGCCACTTCCAGATCGGACTTCACCCAAGTTTCGCCGCGATCGGTGGACTTAAAAATCGTGCCCGGTTCTCCCCAGGTATATTTCCCCGCTGCAATATACACCACATCGGGATTCGCCGGATCTAGTGCCAAATCTTCTCCCCCGTAGTATTCCTCCTCAGACAAGGGAAAATTATCCGTCACCGCTATCCACCGTTTATCCTCCGGATGCCAGCGATAAAATCCGCCCACATCGGTGCGGGTATAAACGAGATTCGGTTCTTGGGGATGAAGTTCCATCCCCGTCACATATCCCCCCCCGCCAATCGATACATTTTTCCATTCCGAGGAAAACTGCGTCTGCGACGGCTCAACACTGGCCACCGAATTGGCATCGGAAGCACAACCACTTATCAACAGCGGTTGCAAGAAAACCACCGCCAGCAGCGTTATCGCAGCAGTGGAAAAAGAGCGCCAGAAAGACCGCTCTTTTGATGTTACTTTATGCAGCATTGTCCAGTTTTTTTTCACCCTTTCACTACATTAATTATTTTAGCGAATAAAATTGGCGAGTTTCACCGGGGCGGGATTTATTGTCCATTATTCCCCGGACTCTTTTGAGGGTGGAAATCGGTGTCTAAATTTACAAAACTTCAATTTTGGTGACAAAATTGACAAACCTCTGAAAAAATTCTACAATAGAAATATTAATACAAACCATTGGCAAAGCCAAAAAGCTTTAAAGCAAGGAGTATATTGTGGTAAATGTAAAAGTTAGATTGGAAAATGCGGTAAAAGAGTCGGTTAAAGGCACCTTTATGGAGCCGCTTGCTAGAAGAGTGGCCGATATTATTAATCCTCCCAGCCCTGACGTGATTGCCAGTCGCAAAGATGATGCGTTGGCCTATCAGATGATGGAACGGATTTTAGACAAATCCTCCAACTGTATCGATATCGGCTGTAATATGGGGGATTTTTTAACAAAAATCATCGAATTTGCCCCGGAAGGTCATCACTATGCATTCGAGCCAATCCCCCATTTAGCAGAGCGGTTGAAAAAAAGATTTACAGAAGTTGAAGTCAAGCAGGTGGCGTTAAGCGATAAAGAAGGAGAAACCACCTTTTGGTATGTGCCGAATGCCCCGGCGCTCAGTGGATTAGAAAAACGAGACTATACGCGATGGGGCTATAAAAATGTGGAACCGGAACCTCTGCCAATTAAAATCAAAACCCTGGACAATCTCCTCGACCCGGATTTTCCAGTTCGCTTCATTAAATTGGATGTAGAAGGTGCGGAAATGCAGGTTTTCCAAGGGGCTAACAGAATTTTAAAAACCTATCAGCCTTACTTGTATTTTGAATACGGACGCAGTGCAAAAGACTATTACGAAACTACGCCGGAAATGATGTATGATTTCCTGGTGAAAGAATGTGGGTATAAACTTTATAGCGTTCGCAATTGGTTAGCCGGAGTCGAACCTTATAGTTATGAAGAATTTGTCCGCACCTATAAAGGCGGTTCTGCTTGGAATTTCTTAGCCAGTCCCTAGGGATTGCGAATCCTAAGAAAGAAGCAATTAGGCTAATTATATTTTGCCTAGAGATTGGTGAGAAGGCGGTAGAGATGCGATTAATCGCGTCTCTACCATTCTGCTTGACCCGCATAAACTGGGAAGGAGAAAAAGGGGATTAGGAAGGACTGCGGTTGAGTTTAGTTCCTTGTCCTTCAAACCACAAATAAACGGAAGAAGGCATCAAGTGCAGGGCATAAGCTGCCATTAAAGTTAGAATACTGCGGCGGGGTTCTTCCAATAAAATTTGCCAGTAGGTCAACAGCGATCGGTTCATCAAGTCTACCGCCATCGAACCGTTTTTGACTCGTACTGCACTGCGGGCGAGATATCGCAATTCGTAAGCTCTCGCCATATTTTCCCAGGGCGCGATCGCCTCTGGTGCATAAGCGCGAATTTTTTCCAATACCTTCTCTTTGCTTTCTAACTGCTTGATAAAATTCGCAGAAAGTCCGCCGGTGTTGACCCGATAGAGGGTCAGCGGTTCCGGAATTCCCTGGAATTTCCAATCGGTTAAAATGGCAATTCGCAACCAACATTCGATATCCTCAGACTGACGAAAGGACTCGTCAAAATAAAAATTTTCTACCGTACCGTAGCGATTTTCGCTAAAGCGAATTTCCGCAAAAACTTCTCGGCGAATTACCGGGGTGGAACCATTGCCCATCGGACTTCCGCGCAACAAAGAAGGAATATCGATATGGGTGAGCTGTGGCATCAAATACTTACCTAACAATTGCCCTTCTTCGTCCATTAATGCCGAAGGACAAAAGCTTACGCCCACCGGGGGAGAATTGTTTAAATGGTCTACATGTTTGGCGAGTTTTTCCGGACGCCACAAGTCATCGCTATCGAGAAAGGCTAAATACTCTCCGTTTGCGTGACGGATGCCGGTGTTTCGCGCCCCCGCCAATCCGCGATTTTCCTGGCGGATGATTCTGATGCGCGGGTCGTCAAATTCGGTCTCGCAAATTTCCACACTGCGATCGGGGGACCCATCATCTACAATCAATACTTCAAAATTAGAATAGGTTTGCGCGAGAACCGATCGCACCGTGTCGGCAATATATTGTTCCACGTTGTAAACGGGAATAATAACAGAAACGAGTTGCATGGGTTGACTCCTAATAGCAATTTGTAACAGCAGTTTTTTTTGGATTGACCGAGGTTGCGATCGCGCATCTTGGCGCTTTGTGTCCCCACCGGTGAGGGTGGGGGAATCGTTTACTGCTGACTTTGGACGATTTGATTGTGTTGATTGCTGCCCCTGAGTTTCATCGCTATCGATTCGAGGGGTTTGTACAAGAATTGCGGTAAGAAAGACATGGTATAGGCAGCACCTACAGTGACACCAGTGCGGAGGGGTTCTTCAAAGAACATTGTTGGATGAGTGGCGATCGCTTCATTGACCAACTGGCGCGCCATTTTTCCATCGCGCAGGGTTACGGCGCGACGTGCGAGATATCGCAAGTGATAAGCTCTGGCGGCATTTTCCCACTGCGCCACCACCTTCGGCGCATAAGAGCGGGTTTTTTCGATGACCTGTTCCCAAGAATCTTGCTTTTTAAGCAGTTTAGCCGAGATGCCTTCAGAATTGACCCGATAAAGGGTGAGATTTTCCGGAATTCCCTCAATTTTCCAATTAGTTTGCAGGGCGATGCGGAACCAGCAATCCAAGTCTTGCGACCCTTGCAAACACTCATCCCAATAAAACATTTCCGATTTTCCGTAGAGGTTATCTTCAAATTTGATATCCTCAAAAACTTGCTTGCGAATCACCGGACAGGAACCATTGCTAATCGGATTTCGACAGATTAAATCGCCGATGGTCAGGTTGGTGAGTTTGGGCATTTGATAGATGCCGAGGGGATTGCTTTCTTCGTCGATAAAGGCAGAACGACTGTAGCTGATACCCAGTTTGGGCGATCGCTCCAAATGCTCCACATGTTTTTCCAGTTTTTCTGGCAACCACAAATCATCGGAATCCAAAAAGGCTAAATACTCGCCTTTGGATTGGCGAATGCCTTCATTGCGGGCTGCATTGGCTCCTTTATTTTCCTGACGGATAATTTTAATGCGCGGATCGTCAAATTGCTGACAAATTTCCACACTGCGATCGGGAGACCCATCATCGACGAGAATTAACTCGAAGTGGGGATAAGTTTGGTCGAGCACGCACTGCACGGTATCGGCAATGTAGTCTTCTACATTATAAACCGGAACGATTACGGAAACTAATTTCATAAGTACACTCCTGATTGAAGTTTAAGTTTTCTTGCGTTTAGATGTAAGATGAACTCCACAAAATCCGCTATTTTTGGCAGATTTGGGGTTCAGTTTTGGCAGCAGGGGTTTTCCCCTGCGCCGCGATGTTCAACCTTTTTTGTTAAAGGCATACCGACTCGCCCAGAAGGTATAGGCCGGTAAGGCGATCGCGTGAATGATTAACACGGCGATCGCGACCCCAATGGCTTGCCACTGCACCCCGAAAAAGATGCTGAGGGTAAACATAAAGGTAAAAATGACATTCCAGCGAAAGTCGATATCGGGTCTGCCAATGGCAATCATTAGCTGTGAGGCAGCTTGTCCGAAGGGGCGCGGAATTGCAGACAAACAGATGAGCATCAACACGGGAATGGCTTCAATCCATTTTTCCCCAAATACGATGGGCACGTAAAATGGGGCTAAACTCGATTGCAACACGGCAAGGGGAATAATCAGTGCCGCGATCGCTTTTAAGCTCTTGTAATATTGACCCTTCATTTGGCTGAGGTTTTCTCGCATGTTACACAAATGAGGCAATAAGGCGGCTTTAATCGATTTAATGATGCTCAGACTGATTCCCAATCCGGCATTAAAGGCAAAGAAGTAAATCCCTAATTCTTTAATTCCGAGAAATCGCCCCACGAGCAGATAATCTAAATTCGTTCTCAGGGTTTTTAACAGTTCGACCCCCAAAACATTTTTGCCGAAGTTAAAGATTTCTCCCCATTTGTCTTTTCTAAATCCCCCACTGGGACGCCAAGAATGGTTTCTTAAGTAAATATAAACCCACAGGGGAGCCACCAGCACTTTGGGAATCACGATCGCCCAGACGCCGAATCCCAAAGGACCGAGGAAATAGGCGAGGGCTAAGGACATTAGATTGCTCGATCCTTGTACTGCCGTATTGTTAATAGCGCGGATTTCTAAGCGATTTTCTCGGCGCAGCAAGATAGCTTGAACCACGGCTTTTGGGGTAATCAGAAGCACCATTCCCATGACGCAGATGGGCAGGATGAGATTGCGATCGCCATAGAACCAAGCAATCGGAAAGGAAGCAAGGCACTGGCCTAAGAATAAGCCGGAATACAGCACCCAGCTCAACCAATAGGCGTTTTTGCACAAGTCTTCCAATTCATCTTCATCGGCTTGCACCAGCTTGGCACCAATTCCAATGTCGGTAAAGACAAAGGTAAATTCATAGGTGGTTAATACAATGGCGGCTAACCCATAGTCGTATTTAGTTAAAAACCGAGCTAAAACCACGGTGGTCAGCAGGCGAATGACCCGGATAGCCATTTCTGCGCCCGTCAGCCAACCAATATTTTGAACGAACTTGTTATTGAGCTTTTTCTTGACTTTTTGTTGAACCGTTGCAATATAGTTCATGTGTCCATACCTTACGCCGCCAATTTTGAGGAGGTTCCTCGGGGAGATGTCCGTCTTCAAGCATCAACTGATAGCTTTTATAGGCAGTTAGTCGCGCGATCGCCTCTGCTTCTGCCACCGTGAGTTTGGCATCGGAGGCATGAGAGAGAAACTCCACAGCATACTCCATTGCTTTCCCGGGAGGCCAATTTAAGTACCAGTAGGCGACTTGTAAGAGGTAATAGGTCAAATCCATGTAAGGGAAACCCTCGGGAGAACCATATTCCCAATCGATGGCCACAATTTTGCCGCCTCGGGTCTGCAATATATTCCAGGGAGAAAAATCCCCATGAAAGGCCACCACCGGCCACTTGCGATGCCGCAGGGCTTCCAGCCATTGGAGGGCGTGAGGTTCGGCATCGGTGCGAAAGGCATTTACCCAAGGATGCGCTTCTAGGGGTACCGGATCGCTCACGGTCAAGCTGTATATATAGCTGACAATCTCCGGGGAGGGTGGAAGCTGTGTGGGAGTAATGTGCTTTCCGAACACGGGGGTGATGAGCAATGCTTTGCCCCGACCCAAGGTGCCGAACTTCAGGGGCTTGGGATCGCGAGAAACGCGAGACAAGACGCGATATTCGCGAGCGAGTCTCTCACAAGCCAGGGGCTTTTCCCCATATTTGAGGTATCCCACAATCTGATTTTTGCTGTCCCACAGTTGCAGGGTCAGTTTTTGGGCCTCTCCCGGAACCCCGACGGAGATGGCGGCCCACTGAAAGTCAGGCAAGACATCCCGGACGAACTCATCGACGAGTAACTGTCTGCGGGCGTCGCCGATGCGCGCGGGCAGGAGTCCCAGTGCCGCTTTGACTCTTTGTAAGAGACGACCTACCTTGGGCGGTAGGTACAAAAATTTGTAGGTTTTTGGCTTGGGATAGGGGCACAGGAAACTTCCTTTCCATCGCTGCCAGAAGGTCTCTGCAGGCACGTAGAGGCGCGGTTGCTGCCAATTGGGAAGGGCGATCGCTCGCGTTCCCCGTTTGAAAAATTTCTCCCATTTAACGGTGTGGTTCATTGTTCTACCCTTTTGTGAAATGAATGTTGTTGCGTCCAGCTAATGTGCTGTTATGGGTGATGTGACGCGCTGTTGGAGGTGATGCGATCGCCTGTCATGGCACAACTTCGCGATCGCTCAACTCGCACAGAAAGGTCTTCCATTGGGTCAAAAAGCTCTCTCGGGCTTGTTTGAGAGAATCTCGCCCTTGTTGGCCCCAAGCGAGTAAATCGTCTTCGCTTAATCTGGCGATCGCTTCGGCAAGCTTCACCGGATCTTCTACAGGCACTAACACACCGCACTCTTGTATCTGTTCGCTTAACCCATCGATATCCGAGACGATCGCTGGTTTTCCCGCCGCTTTGGCTTCCATACAAACCAACCCAAACGGTTCCCATCGCGAGGGAATCACCACCGCATCGCTTTGCTGCAAAAAGCTGGGAATATCATCAACCCGCCCGCAAAAGGTAACATTCTCCAATTCTCGTGCCAGTTCGTGCAATTCGCCTTGCATCGGCCCATTGCCGGCTACATATAAATTCACCTTGTCTTCTGGCATCAGTTTCATCGCCTCCATCAACACATCAAATCCTTTTTGTTCGCAAAACCGCCCATAAGCCACCACATTAAGAGGAGAGTCAGCAGATTTTTGCGGGATTTTAAAAAAGTTTTCCAGGCGAGTATTTGGCGGAATCACTTTAATTTTATCGGGTCGAACCAGGTTATTTTCCTGCATCCATTCCGCCTGACGTTCGGAAACGGCGATGACGCGATCGGCCAAACCATAGCATAATCGCAGCATCAAGCGAAATCGAAACCGATTCGGAACTTTATATTTTTCAAAACCGGCACTGTAATGATGCTCGATAATGGCAATTTTTGCCTTTTTCTTAAACAGCCATAACGCAAATAAATAGGGCAGCTTGCGCCACGAACAGGCTTGATTGATAATCATTATATCCGCATCGAGCCTTCCCCATAACACATCAAGGAGAGTTAGCTCGCCGGCAACCACATCAAACATTTCGCTGAGCTTGGAGTGTTTCATATTTTCAATGGTAGTTTTCACTCCGCCCAGTTTTTGACAGTAGTCGCTGGCTAAAAATACTTTGGCTTTTGGAACGTTCATCATCAAGATGCCTCCCGAACAACTGCATTATCTTTCAATCCCATTCCCACAATAATTAATCCCGGCCAATAGATATAAGCTAACGCTTGAATGCTCTCGGCAAAGGTAAACAGGAACAGGATTATCATAATCGCAAATCCCACTTTGGCCACCTGAGAATAATAGGATTTCACTAATAATACCGTAAAACTCCACAGGAAGGCAAATCCCAAAGCGAGACAACCGACCAACCCATGCAGAAAAACCAGACCGAACCAAGTATGGTGAGAGCCAATCGGCATGTTTTCTACCACTTTTGGCCCTTGTGGCTCGATAATGCCATGCCCCCAAATCGGAGCTTCAGTCCGCCAGCGATAGATCGCGATTCTCCCCAGCAGGGCGCGCACGTAGGAAGACTTGGCACGTGCTTGGGTAAACTGACGTTTGAAATTTTCCATCATTTCGATGACCGTGGGGGCGTACATGCCCAGCAACGCACTGGCAAATCCTGCGGTAAATTGCATCCAAGGTTTCACGAGCTGACTTAACCCCCACATGGCAAGGGGCACGAAGAATAAAGCCACTAAGGATAACCGAGACGCTGAGGAGATAATCATCGCCACCGCCCCCGCCATTCCCAACCAACGCCAGACTTTGCTGGAATCCTGGGCGGACAACCAAAAATAAATGTTGGCCACCAATCCCAGAGCAGGTGCCCAGGGCGCAAATAAAAACATGCGGGGCTTTTCGTCCGCAGGATCGAACTGGTACATTAAATAAACGTTATACAAATCGCTCCCCCCAAACACCGAGAGCGGCGAGGTATAGAGTTTGCTGGGAAGGTTGGCGGCATAAGCCAAATACCCGATGGGCACTAAAATTAAGCTTTGAACGCACAGAATGGCAACCGCTCGATAAATTAACTGGGGGCGAATTTTTAGATGTGCTGCCAGGGGAAATAAGGCCAGCAGTACCCAATTTCGCAGCCAACCATTCACCGAGGACTTGGCGATTTGAGTCAGCCCTAAATTGTAGTCGATATGTCCGGCAATTAAGGCAACTTCTATCAGGAGAATGCAGACAATCCAAACCCAGTTACTCAGGCAAAGGGTAATCCGCTCTTCTGGGGGAGTCTCGTCGGTTTGCATCCACCATTTTCTCAGGAGATAAAAGGTCAGTATGTAGGCTAACATCGGCCCAAACACATACTGGGCACCCATGAAGTAGATGATATAAGTGCCGATAATGTAATACCAAACTAATTTTTCGGGAAAATTTTGCGGCTTCATCGGCTAGAGATGTGACTGGGATTTTGCGTATGAGAATCGGCTACAATCAGCGGGTTGTGCGGCTCGCTTCGCTTTCTCTGCTTGGCTTTTTGCATGTGGCGATCGCGCAGCCACAAGGCGATACATCCGGTGCTTAAAAATACCGTGGCCATCCCGGCTCCCAAAATCGCATATAATGTCTTCGGCGAACTCGGCTCTTTCGGCACCTTTGGCGGTCGGATCATTTGAATCTGCGGATAAACCGAAAACACCTTGGACTTACTCATATCTAACTGCGTTAAAGTAGAAGAAAATACCGCTTCGGCAATTTGCACGTCACGCTTTAAATTTTCCAAGGTGGATTCTTGCACGGAGAGCTTTTTCAGCCTCCCTTCTAACCGCACAATCTGTTGGTCTAGTTCTCTGTTTTTTGCGACAAGTCCTTCATTCTCTGCTTGAACGGCAATCAATTGTTGCATTAAGTTCTGTCGCATTCCCGCTGAGGTGCTGCTGCTACCTTCGTTGATTTGGGTTTCCCACTCGCGAGGATTCACCGGACGCCCTAAAACGGCTTCGGAACGTCGCATCAATGCGGTTCTCGCATCATCTATCTCTTTCTGCTTGGCGAGCATTTGCGGATGCTGGGCTTTATAAATGGAATTCAAACTGACTAATTCCGCACTGGCTTGTTTGTATTTAGTCAAGTAATCCTGAAACATCGGATCCGCTTGCAGCACGAATGCCTCGTTTGCCTCTTGCGCTGTCAGTTCTAAGTCCCGGGAGAGCTGGTTCAGGCGCGCGTTGGTTTGTTGTTGTTGCGCTTGGAGTTCGGCTTTTTGTCGCCGCAGGTTTTCCACGTTAACTGACAGGTCTTGCACTTGTTGCACCGAACTGATGCTCGCGGTTGCTTTGTATTCTGACAACCGTTGTTGGGCTTTTTGCAAGTTTTTCTGCGATCGGCTCAATAGCTTTTGCAAGGTCTGGTCTTGGGCGGCCATTTCTTGGGTTCTCAGTTCGTCCAACCGCTCTTGAAAGGCTTGGTGAAGGGCGATCGCTTTTTCTTGCGCCAGTTGTGCGGTCTCTCCTTTGATGCCAAATATCATCAAGGTGGTGTTTCCCACTACTTCGATCCGAGGTTCGCCAAATTTTTTCACCGGGATATTCACATCCTGCGCGGCGGCGGCGATTACGGCTTCGCTATCGGCGATGAATTTATAGTTCTCCCTCGGATCGTGGGATTCGCTTTTGTAAGGAGAGTCGGTTTGAGAGGAACTTCCGCCAATTCCGGGAACATCTACTTTGGTCATGGAACTGACTCCGGGCATGGTAATCGCCCACTCGGTGGCGTAACTTGGTGCTTTTAAGGTCAAATAGGCGATCGCTGCTCCCCAAACCAGGGCATTCGTCACCAGTCCTAACCCGAAATAAATGGGCCAGCGTTTGCTGGACTTGCGCGACCCTGCTGAAGAATTGTAATTTTTTAAAGTGGCTGTAAAATCGGTCATTATTTTATTCTCTCCTCTTATAAGCTCGGATAATTTGGCAATTCATTTAATCGGGATTGATAACTTAAAAATTTATCTGGGCTGTCAAATGCGCCTCGGAACCGCGATCGCGATTCCTCGCTATCAGCAGCGCCGATCCGCTACCCCTTCCCGTTACAGCAGGTGAGTCCTCTCAGGAATAGGGTTGAGTGTGGTTCGGCTTGGGACTCGGTGGGAGTGCGATCGCCGACCCTTTAATCCCCCATTTCGGGTAGGTCTGTGTGCTTTTGGGATTTCCCAACCCCTACTTACAAGCCGATACACTCAAATATTTTTCTTTTTCCTCCACACAATTCTCTTCGATCGGTAGCACCCATCTCATCTGTCATTGGGCTGAAGTTTCTCATTCTCAAGAATGTCTCTTAATTGACACTCATCTGGGAAAAATTACTATATCCTGACAAAATTCTTCCATGACCATAAAATCTCATTTTTGTCAATCTGTAATGCTGCTCAAAAAATAGAAGGGCTGCCCACCACTTTCTCCCTCTATGGGCAAAGGGGGACAGATGTTCAGATGGAGAATTTTTGTTCGAACCAACTATAAATTATTGCCAACTGGTAATAACTACCCAATAAAAAAGCCTGCTGACGCAGGCTGGGGAGGGGAGGAAAGGGGCGCAGGCGCGATCGGCCGCCCCCGATTTGGCTCAAGCCCCTTTACCCAATTCGGCAATGCTAAATAACCCTTGCACCTGGGGACGCGGTACGCTGGGGGCAAAAAACCCACCAGAGAACAGACGCTCTTGCTCTTGAGCAAAGATAGGCAGAGCATTCTGAACCTCAGCCGCCACTTCCGTGGTTTTCACATCATAGGTTTGAGTCGCCACCTTGGGATACAAGCCAATTCCCACAATCGGAACCAACAAGCAAACGGCGATCGCGATTTCGCGGGGTTTCGCATCCACCCATTCCCAAGAATCCAAACTTGCGGCTTCATTTTGCTCGCCGTAGAACACCTGACGCAGCATGGAGAGCAAGTAAATCGGCGTCACGATCAAGCCCACCGCCGCTAAGAAAATCACCACCACTTTAAAGATGCTGCTGTAAGCGTAACTCGAGGCCATGCCCAAAAACACCGTCAACTCGCTGACAAAACCGCTCATTCCGGGCAACGCCAGAGACGCCATCGCACCCGCCGTGAACAGGGCAAACACTTTCGGCATGGATTTGGCCATTCCACCCATTTTGTCCATCATCAACGTATGAGTCCGTTCGTAGGTCACGCCAGAGAGGAAGAACAACGCCGCCGCAATCAAACCGTGAGACAGCATTTGCAGCACCGCCCCGCTAATTCCCAATTCGGTTAACGAAGCAATTCCAATCAGCACGAAGCCCATATGGGAAATCGAAGAACAAGCCAAACGACGCTTCAGATTTTGCTGTCCGAATGCGGTGAGCGCGCCATAGACAATATTCACCACGCCCAAAATAGCTAACACGGGAGCAAAAAACAGATGAGCGTTGGGCAGCATTTCGATATTCATCCGGATTAAAGCGTACCCGCCCATTTTCAGCAGCACCCCTGCCAAAACCATCGAAACCGGGGCAGATGCTTCGCCGTGAGCGTCCGGAAGCCAGGTGTGCAGCGGGAAAATCGGCAGTTTGACGCCAAAGGAAATCAGTAAACCCGCATAGAGAACCAATTCCAGGGCGATCGGATAATGCTTGGCACTCAGTTGCGCCATGTCAAAGGTGACGGTATCGCCATAGAACGCCATTGCCAAGGCTCCCACCAAAATGAAGATCGAGGCTAATGCGGTGTAGAGGATAAATTTAGTAGCAGCATAGCGACGCTTCGGTCCGCCCCAAATCGAAATCAGCAGGTAAACCGGAACCAGTTCCAGTTCCCACATTAAGAAGAACAGCAGCATGTCCCCCGCCGCAAACACTCCCATCTGGGCGCTGTACAGAGCCAGCATCAGGAAGTAAAATAAGCGCGGCTTGTAGGTGACGTTCCAACCGGCAAAGATGGCCAGGGTGGTGACCAGTCCGGTTAACACGACTAGGGGCATGGAAATGCCATCCACCGCCACGGTCCAGTTCAGTCCCAGTTGCGGCACCCAGGCGTAGCTTTCCACCAGTTGGTAGTTGGGATCGTGTAAGTTATAATGCCGCCAAAACGCAAAAATACTCAGCGCTAAGTCCGCCAGCCCCACGCCGAGCGCATACCAACGCACGGTTTTACCGTCTTTATCGGGCAGGACGGGAATCGCTAAGGAAGCGACGAGCGGAAGAAGAATAATAGCGGTTAGCCAAGGAAACGCAAGGTTTAGCATAGATGAGAATAAATACTTATCGCTGTCCTTTACAGTTTATTAAGCGATGTGAAGTTTTGAAAAGGTCCGTTACGTAAGAATAACGAATATGAACCATAAGTAAGGATAAATGCTTATTCGATTCCGGGGCGGTGGCGAGGGTGTAGCCTGAGCAGTTGTCCGGTGCGAACTGCCCTCCCGCCCCCGGGCGGCGGTGGGTGCTGCGAATGGGAGGCGCAGGAGGAGAACTTTTCAATTGCGATCGCAGTCACAGGGATACTACTGAGATCGTCACATCCGGTCCCCCAGGATTATCACAATGGCCTCTGCCTTTGAATCACGGTCTATCTGGGGAAACTGGGCGAAGATAAAGATGTCGAGTTCAAAACAGTCCTATGCCTTCCATCCAACTTCTCCCCGGTGCCATCTCTGAATTACTCGCCACTGTCAAAGACACTCGTTCCATCACCCAAGCCGATCGCTACGGTCTGATGGCTGCCATCATGGATGAAACCCTCTGCGAAGAAGACCGCTTCTGCCTCGATCGCCTCCTGCGCTCTCTGTACCGGGGACGCATTCAAGTGGTGGATGAAGTCTCTACGGTTCTCTAATTCTCGCGATCGGGTAAGTCAATCTCCCACGGACAGAACTCGACATTCTTCCCTCAAACCGATTTATCCTAATTTTCTTCTTCACCAAACCATTTCGCCACCCCCCCCAGGTGGCGATTGCTGTTTTTGGGGATCCCACTTTATCCCCGATTCCTCTTGCAAATCTGTTGCTATGTCGCGTCAGTCCTGGTGCCTTGCATTTCACCCACCCGGGACGACTCCCCCTCCAATTGCGCTTTGAGTTCTTGGTTCTCCTGCTTCAATTGCGTTAATTCCTTTTGGGCGTCATAGAGTTTGGCATTCATCTGGGCAATCTTCTCTTGCCAGCGCAACATCATGGGGTTTTGCCCGGGGTCTTTATAACGCGCGATCGCAACCTTGGCCTTTTTCAACGAGTCTTGCAGTTGCTCGATTTCTAATTGCTTTTCTGACGAAACCGCCTCGATTTCCTCCGCAACCTCCTCTCGCGTCAAATATTCATCCGCAGGAGGCAAAAACACATTCACCAATTCGAGTTGTTCCTCTTGGCAAATAATCGCTACCCGCTGACCAGAAAGCCGCACCTTAAACCGATCTGTCCCAAACTCTTGCAGGATTTGACCAATACAGTGGCGATATCGTTGTGCTCGGTGCTTGACAATTCGCACGTAGCTGCCAACGGTGAGGGGTCTCGGTTGCTCTGTCTTTTCTTCCAACGCCCGATTTGCCTCCTCCAACTGCTGCTCTAACACCATTACCTTGGCCACTAAGGTCGTATTGTCGGTGTATTTCATTTTCTGCTCGTTTCTTGCCATCTCGAACGACAGTTGGTTGTAGCGCTGCTGCAAAGCGTAGAACTCTCTTTTGAGCTG
>NZ_JAJENT010000808.1:0-5342 GCF_035615515.1 Phormidium sp. CCY1219 | reverse complement strand
CAGGACATAAAAGCAATTTACGCATTGCTTTTATGTCCTGCCTGCCCCTACGGTTTCATTATACCCGATGCCCATATTTTTGTCAACCCAGGCAACAATTTAACCGCGCAACATTTTGTGCAAAAAAAGGTTGCCATTTTTTTTCAGAGGGGATATAATGAGGGTAAAGCTCGTTGGCTGGGGCAGGAAACTTACGCAATTTACGCATTGCTTTTATGTCCTGCCTGCCCCTACGGTTTCATTATACCCGATGCCCATATCTTTGTCAACCCAGGCAACAATTTAACCGCGCAACATTTTGTGCAAAAAAAGGTTGCCATTTTTTTTTGAGAGGGGATATAATGAGGGTAAAGCTCGTTGGCCGGGGCAGGACATAAAAGCAATTTACGCATTGCAATATCTGGGGGAGCAAACGATTAATATCGCCGCTGATGCCAAGCAAGTTTTGGCAAGTGGTTGTAGGGTGGCCCGAGACCACCCTACAGAATGGCTCAACGGTATCCATTCCAGGGACTAACTTGCAGGATTCCGTTTGGAGTAAACACCACGCGAAAAGGGGCGAGGGGTTCTTGGAGGACGCCGCCGGACTGATTGCGTTCCACCCCGGCGGTGGGCTGATGGAGGTTTTCCAGGGGAGTTTGATTCAGATAATTTTGGGCCGAGGAATTTTGCGGTTCGTAATCCACGATCGCCCCATCGCGGGCCAACCAAACCCGATATAACAGTTCCCCATCGAACTGCGGATCCTCAGTCCAGAGGCGATCGATACTGGAGTAGAGACTGTCTTGCAACTGTTCGAGCAAGGCGCGATTCTCGATTTCCGGGAGGGAATTCACCGCCACAGGGCGCGCCCGGTTGGTTTCTGGGGTCACCCCAGAGGTTTCCTCAGCGGGGGTATTCTCCCAAGGCTCCACATTCAGTTGTGCATCGGAAGTAAACTCGACGCGGAACGAGGCAATTTCCTGGTCTGTGACCGAACCGCCTTGCATGGGAATGTAAACCAGGTAGAACAAGGGGGTTTCCCCATCGTAGTTCTGAGCGGCTTCATTTTCGGCGCGGTAGCCCAAAATTGCCCCATCGCGCCCCACAGTGACGTGATAAACTAAATTCTCGTCAAAGGTGAGGTCGGGGGTCCAAGCGCGATCGATTTCGTTGGAGAGTTGTTCTTGCAAAGCGCTCAACTGGTCCGCATCGGTAATTTCGCGGGTGTTTTGTAACGAGGTTTCTAATTCAGCAGCAGAAGGCGGGGTGCCGTTGGGGGCGGGATTGGCAGTCCCTTCGCCACTTGCCGTGGGATTGACCAACGCCCCGGATTCGTCCCGCGCTTCTTCCGGCACCGGTTCTATGGGGCGTTGAACTTCTGGCATGGGCATGAGGAACAATGCCAGGGCCGCCACCGCGAGACTGGAGACGCCCACTGCGGCGGGCAGGGCGCGTTCGGCGAGTGGTTGTTGGTTTTTCGCTTCAGTTTTGGTAACAGGTTGTAACTGTAGCCCCATTTGAGGCAAGGTTTGCGGATCGGCGAAGAATCGATCCACCGCTTCGACTAAATCGAACAACTGCACCGTGGATAAATCGATTTGGATTGGGGTGCTGTTGTGGGAGTTGGGGGGGTGGACGATCAAGCGGTGCGAATTTTGAGCGATCTTTTGCAATTGCACCGGGGCGGTGGAACCGTTCGGGGATTCGGGCAATGCGGGGGTCAAGGAGTGACGATGGACCCCACTGAGAAATTCTTGGGCGTAGTTACTGACTGCACTGACTAAACTTTGAAAAAATTCTACGCCGCCAGAGAGGGGGCGATCGCGGGTACCGAGATAGAACTCGGCATTGACTAAAACCGACATCACGGATCCGGCGTCGTGGCGATCGCCATCCGCTTGCGGGTCACTCAATCCTTCTAAAAGCAGCTTGCAATTTGGTAGCTGATATTCTCGTTGAATGCTCACTCAACTTCTCCATCAAACAAACTAAACCACAACCGTTGCATTCCGGCTGTTCCGGTACAAAATAACAATTCGCCCAGCAATTCGATTGCCAGGGCGTTTAATTTTTCATTGGTGCTATAAGCCACCACCCCAGCGCGACGAGGGTTCATCCGACTGCGAAAGTGAGCGCGAAAGCGTTCGAGATAATTGGAGAGTCGCAGGTGATGTTCGAGGGGAATCTGCTTTTGTTGCAATTGCTCGTAGTCGGCGAGCAATTGGCGGATAGTGGTTTTTAACCGACGAGTGGCTAAAATGCTAGCGATCGCCACGAGGGCTTTCCCTTCTTGCAATTTTAGCGCACGCCGCTGACTGAACCGCCGCAGGGGATTGGTACTGCGAAGAATCCACAGAAATACGCGATTTTGAATCACCCCTTGTAACTGCTCTTCTTTGGCAACCGCCAGAATCGCTTGCGATCCGTGAAGATCCAATGCTTCGATCGCCAATAATAATAAATCGATTTGCATCCGGGCGCGGCGGGGACAACCCTCCCCGGAAAAGCCGGGGGGGTCGGGCAAGTTCTCTAAAATCGGAGTGGTGGTTTGGTCGGCTACAGTGTTGGTTTGCATTACGCTTACGGGAGCATTCATACTTAAGTCCGGTGTGGATCTACAGGGAGGGCAAGGAGGCTGTGGTCAAATCGGAATCACTGCAATAGGTTGGCTTGTAGTTTAGGATTGACACTTCCGGTCATTTTCCCTTGCAGTTGCCGTTTCCCATTGAGAAAACGACAATCCAACTCTACGGACAAACAAATCAATAATTGTAGCAATAGGGGGCAAAACCCCAAAAAATATAAACATTTGGCGTATATAATTTGCCGATCGGATTTTAGAGCGTCCGGAGCCTCCTTTTAAAATTCTAGACCCTCTGGCCTTCGGGATGGTGCCAAGGGGAGAATTGAGAAGATTGAGGCGGTAGCCTTGCACCGAGGGTACCCAGGATGAGCGGGGCAGGAGTCAAGGGGACTTTTGCGCCATGCGCCCGCCGCAACGCCTGCCTGACGGTGGCATCGGGGGAGAGGGAAAAAAGGGCAAAAAGCTTGATACAGTAAGGTAGGGTCATCGGGAAGGGGCGATCGCTCACCGACAGTGGGTAGATTTCCTCTAGATTTACCCCATGCCATCTCAACCCGACAAGTTCAAGTATGGATCTTAAATCTCTGATTCGTGACATCCACGATTTTCCCAAACCGGGAATCCTGTTTCGGGATATCACTACCCTCCTGCGGGATCCAGAGGGAGTCCGTTACACGATTGACACGATGAGCGAAAAGTGCAAGCCTTTCAAACCGGACTACATCGTGGGGATGGAGTCGCGGGGGTTTTTGTTTGGGGTGCCTTTAGCCTATCAACTCAATGCCGGCTTTATCCCGGTTCGCAAACCGGGCAAACTGCCCGCCCCCTGTCACTCCATCGAGTACCAGTTGGAGTACGGGACCGATCGCCTAGATATGCACAAAGATGCGATCGAACCGGGAACCCGAGTTTTGATCGTAGACGATTTAATCGCCACTGGGGGTACTGCTTGCGCTACGGCAAAGTTACTGGAACAAGCGGGGGCTGAATTGGTGGCATTTTGCTTTGTCGTTGAACTCAAAGCGCTCAACGGGCGGCAACAACTGCCCGACGTGCCGATCGTGTCTTTGGTAGAGTATTAATAACCGGGCGCTTTGGCTGTTTTCTAATGGCGAATCGCGCGCTCAATCCACCCGGATTGATGCGTGCCTTGCAATGGGCGATTCGCCCGCCGCGCTTTTCCGTAACCCCACCTCGGCAAGGTTTATGACTTCGACAAAAGCATCCTCGGTTCGGCAACGCCTCGAACAACTCTTGCAACGATCGCTCTTTATTTTCCAAAGCGAGACGTTTTTTTACGTCGTCAAGCGGTTATTGCAGGCGGTATTAACGTTATTTTTAGCATCGGCGCTCAGTTTTGCCATTATTCAACTGGCACCGGGGGATTACCTCGATACCTTACGCCAAAATCCGCAAATCTCGCCGGAAACCCTAGAAATGTACACGGAACGATTCGGTCTGAATCAACCGCCGATCGCGCAATATTGGCGATGGTTGACTCGGATTATCACCCAAGCTGATTTTGGCATGAGTTTCAAATATCAGCGACCGGTGACGGAACTGTTGTGGGAGCGGATTTTCAATACTCTGCTGCTGTCGATTTCTTCGTTGGTGCTGACTTGGGCGATCGCCATCCCCCTGGGAATCCTCGCCGCTGTCAAGCAAAATCAC
The DNA here is from genome assembly GCF_035615515.1 of Phormidium sp. CCY1219. Taxonomy (GTDB): domain Bacteria; phylum Cyanobacteriota; class Cyanobacteriia; order Cyanobacteriales; family Laspinemataceae; genus CCY1219. Next base: position 1,105 of record NZ_JAJENT010000808.1, on the reverse strand, counting down.
TGGCTCGATCGCATCCTGCGAACCCTCAGCTACACCGGGCAGGGGTTTCCTAGCTTTATCACTGCCTTGTTATTGCTGCTGTTTGCTCTGAATACCACTCCCCTGTTTCCCGTGGGGGGCATGACCAGCATTTACCACGCTCAACTCTCTCCCTTGGGCAAAATTATCGATATTGGGTGGCACATGATTTTGCCCACCCTCGCCCTATCGATTACCAGTTTTGCCGGGTTGCAGCGCATCACGCGCGGCGAGTTACTCGACGTGCTGCGTCAAGACTACATCCAAACCGCCCGGGCAAAAGGATTGCCGGAAAATCGGGTGATTTACGTTCACGCCCTCCGCAATGCGGTGAATCCCTTAATTACCATTCTCGGATTTGAATTTGCCAGCTTGTTAAGTGGCGCGTTTATTGCGGAATTTTTCTTTAATTGGCCGGGACTCGGACGCCTGATTTTGGATGCAGTGCGAAGTCAAGATATCTATCTGGTGATGGCGAGTTTGATGATGGGGGCAGTTATGCTGATTTTGGGCAATCTGCTGGCCGATTTGTGGCTGAAAGCTATCGACCCGCGCATCAAGTTGGAAAATCTCAAATAAGGTTGATTTTGTTTTTTGCAGGGATGAAAATCCTTGTATTTCTGACCAGAAACCCAAGCAAACGATAGAAGAAAAGCGGATGTTTTCTCAAGTTTATTACCTAATTCGAAAGCGAGAGGATGGCAGCTATCTGGCGGCGCATCCGGAGCGCGGGGAACGGGAGGAAATCGCTGATGCGGGCTATCTGCTCCTATTTCGCGAGCAGTTTGACGCTTTGGGATATCTGAATAAGTATGGGGCTGACGTGAGCGATCGCTTTGCGGTGGAATCCATTCCGGGCATTCAGCTCAAAGGAATTCTCAACCGCTGGGGCTTTACGGGGATTGCTCTGGTGGAAGACCCGCTCTTACCAAAGGTGGAGTTTTTGCGACAAAGTTAATCTTTTCTTAAGGTAAAACGCTGTCCGAAAGTGGGAAAATAGTAAAATAATCCGGTCAGGGACTCCGTAGAAACCAACCCCATGTCTAAAGCCAGGGGCTTGTACTTCTAACCACCTGACCAGCCTAAA
>NZ_JAJENT010000807.1:0-223 GCF_035615515.1 Phormidium sp. CCY1219 | reverse complement strand
CAGGACATAAAAGCAATTTACGCATTGCTTTTATGTCCTGCCTGCCCCTACGGTTTCATTATACCCGATGCCCATATCTTTTGTCAACCCAGGCAACAATTTAACCGCGCAACATTTTGTGCAAAAAAAGGTTGCCATTTTTTTTTAGAGGGGATATAATGAGGGTAAAGCTCGTTGGCCGGGGCAGGACATAAAAGCAATTTACGCATTGCTTTTATGTCCT
>NZ_JAJENT010000806.1:0-23382 GCF_035615515.1 Phormidium sp. CCY1219 | reverse complement strand
AATGATAAAATAGGAGGTGAAACTCGATGGTGCAGGCAGGGCAGTTAAGCAAGCTATGCATTGCATTAACGTCCTGGATGCACCATCAGCTAGATTTTACCCGATGCTCATTTCCCTTGTCAAGTGCGATCGCCATTTTCCCAGCCCACCTAAGCCATCGGGTAGGCATTGCCCACCCGATGGGGAATTCCGAGGGGAGGAAAACTTAAGAGGCCAGATTATCGGTTTTGGCGGCCATGATAAAATCATTGCGGTGCAAACCCGAAATTGCGTGAGTCCACCAAGTCACAGTAAGCTTCCCCCACTCGGTCAACAAAGCGGGGTGATGCCCTTCTGACTCGGCAAGTTCGCCAACTTTGTTGGTCATATCGAGGGCCTGTTTAAAATTGTCCAATTTGTAAGTGCGTTCCAGACGAGATTGGCCGTCCACTTCTTTGATATTCCACTCGGGAACTTGCGGTTTGAGTTCGGCGATTTCTTCTTGAGAGATCGGTTTAGAATCCTTATTGCACGCCGAGCATTTTTCTTGAGTCAGATTTGCCAAGATTAAATCTCCTTTTGCCATTGATGTAACTGTATTTAGTGATACCAGGGATGATGTTTTGGTCGCATCCTCCCATCGGTATAAATTCCGGAAAGGCGATCGATCGGGGTTAAGACCTGCCAGACTTGCTAGGGATTGCAGTAGTGGCAGTAGGTAGGGTCGGCAGTTTGGCGGCCATCGGGATAGAGCTTTTCTTCGCGCAAGCCACATTTTTGGCAGTGATAAATCAGCGATCGCGTCAGGGGAGTGGGAAGCTGGCAAAGTTGGCAGGGTAAACCCGGTTGGCGGGCGATCGCATCAAATCCAGGCCAAGAACATTGCGGGCAAAATTGGTGCAGCTTTTGAATTAAATTCTCAGTTGCTTTTGCGATAACCTTCATGCGCGTGGGATTGTACATTGCCCGCATATCAGTTTCCAGATGAACCCGACCATCAGAAGAGCGTTTCCGGGCAAATTCCACTGCCTCAAAGAGTTGTTCTTCAGTGGTAATTCCCTTGATAATTTCCCCGTCACCGCGCGCGGCATCCCCGACAATCACCACCAAAGCATGGTCTGGGAAGCCAACGCTTTGAGCGAAAGAATAGGCTTGTTCGGGGGTAGAAACAAGCTGATGAGCGTAGTTGGTTTCTGTGGAGACTTCTTCAGCGATAATTTCTAAATCGTTAGCGGTATCGAGTAACAGAATGATTTCGCGATTGTGCGGGATGTAGGGGATAGCGGGATGAGGGCCAAAGGTGCCTTCACTGGCGAGAGCGAGGGTTTCTCCCGTCAAAGACATTGCTTTTTTTGCTTTCAATCGAGCCGCTTCGATTTGGGTGCCGAGACGTTTCACCTCCCGGGTGAACGTGCCGAACGCATCGGTATCGAACTCTGGAGGAACGATAACTTGCAGGTTGAATTGCCGATGCAAAAGCGGAGCGATCGCTTGCTCCTTGTGGTGCTTCGTTGCCAGCACAGCAACGCGATCGGTTAAGAATGACAGAGGAGTCATCGGTACGCACTGGTTAGGGGATAACGGCACCTTTTAATATACAAAAGAATTTTTCAAACCGCTTGCCGCTGGCTATTGGCGAAGGGGAAAGGTTAAGATAAAAGGCTTATACCGTTTTTCAACGATCGGGTTAGAGAAGCTTCCGACTACCCCGCTGGTAGAGACGCGATTTATCGCCTCTGGGACAATGGAAAACGCAAAAGCCATCCGTGGTGTTCGAAAAGGGGAGAAAGGTCAGCGGGGTTTGGATGGATGGCGGGGATAAAAAAGGGCGATCGCGGTTGTGGAAAACCCCGGTTAGAGCTGTGGAAAAGTCTGCGTTTCTGTGGAAAACTGCTAAATTTATGCGAACAGAATCATGCAGAGGAGACAGGGAAAGTGCATTTGGGGGAGGGAGTTAATCGGGTTTGCGATCCGGATTGGAAGCATAACCAATGCTTTCGGATTGGTAGCTTGGGGGTTCGATGTGGATTAAAATCCGGGCGGGGGAGAATTTAGCCGAGAGAAGGGCTTCCACTTTTTCGGTAATTTCATGGGCAGTTTTCACGTCATGGGCATCCACCACCATATGCATTTCGATAAACACCTGACGTCCCACCATTCCGCGAGAGGCGATATCGTGACAGTTAATCACCTCGGGAACCTGCATAGCGATCGCGTGAACGGCTTCCGGGGCGATCGCCACCTCATCCACCAACCAAGGAAGATTTTCCTGCAACACCTCCCACCCACTGCGAAACACCAGCAGCGCCACCGGGAAAGCCAGGACGATATCGAGCCATTGTAACTCAGGCAAATCGTGAACTCGTCCTTGCCAAACCCCAATCAACCCAGCAATCACCAGAATCGTCACCCAGACATCGCTCATGGTATGTTTGGCATCAGCGACCAGAATACTGCTCCCGATGCGCTGACCCACACGACGTTCGTAGAATGCCACAAAAATATTGATACCCAGGACCACCAGGAGGATCCACAACTGACCCGGGGAAATATTCACCGACTTGCTCTCAGAAAAGATGCGATCGACCGCACCTTGGAGGATTTCAAAACAGGCCACCCCCAAAAAAGCCGCAATGCCCAAAGCGCCCAAAGCATCGAACTTTTGGTGTCCGTAGGGATGTTCGCGATCGGGTTGAGGCGAAGCCCAGTGATTCGTCACCAGACCCAAAACATTATTGGCGCTATCGGTGACGCTGTGCAATGCATCAGCCAGCAGACTCAGAGAACCCGTCAGGGTTCCCACCACCGCTTTAATCGCCATCACCACCAGATTCAGGGCTAGGGTGATCAGCAGAACCTTGCGAACTTCCGCACGATTATCTGTCGCCACAAGTTTGTCCTCCACAGCTAAGAAGATTGTACGACATTTGGAGATTCAGGAGATTAGGCGCAACAGTGTTCCCATTCCCCAGTAGGATAAAGTAGCAGGGTATTTACAAGAATGGTTCATGTCTGATTCTCAGTTAACGCTAAATTTAGGCGAAGGATCGGTGTCCTTTCGCTTTACCCCAGAAGCCGCCAGGGAATTAAAAGAAGCCCTGGACGACTTGATGCAGCGGTTAAAAGCGATCGCTGCTTTTGCCGCACCCGGGGCCGGCGGTGGCAGACCCCAACCGCAGCAACCGATGGAATATCGGCATACCGGGGAGGTTTTTTTAGAGATTTTCTGCAATCCGAATATTTACCCCACCCCCTTTTCCGCCAAAGTGCTGATTACCCTGCGCGACGATCGCATCCGCATCAGCACCGAAGCCGAACTGACGCGGATCCGCGAAGATATCCACGAATATTTAGAGCGAGTGGGGTAGAGAGAACCTCGGGAAGGCGATGGCAAAATCGACTTTTCGTCGCTATTTTTTCTCGATTTAAGGAAAAGCCCATGAGAGAAAGGTAGAGCAGTGTAGGTTCAGAAAAACGGATGCTCTCTGATGCGATCGCCCACCGAGTAATACCCACTGTATTCGCGCGTCCAGACTAACATTGCCGAGAAAATGAAGCGCAAATTCTCCGAGTTAGAAACTTCAGCAATGGAATCAGCGAAACGAGCGAATACGAAATTTTTCAACAACCGAAGTCATTGTCGCAAGCAATAGGTTCGATGCAAGTCATCATTCTCGCCGGGGGTTTAGGCACGCGCCTCGCCGAACAAACCGAAGTTAAGCCCAAACCAATGGTCGAAATTGGTGAGCGACCCATCCTCTGGCACATTATGAAATCTTATGCCCACTACGGGTTGAAGGAATTTTTCATTGCCTTAGGCTATAAAGGGGAAGTCATCAAGCGCTATTTTTTGGATTACTACGCCTTGAACGGCAGTATGACCGTTAATCTGGCCAAAGGCAAGGTTAAAGTTCATCAGAATCAATGCGAAGATTGGACCGTCCACCTGATAGAAAGCGGATTGAACACCCTGACAGGGGGTCGAGTGAAGCGCTTGCAGCCTTGGTTGAAAAAAGAAACATTTATGGTAACATACGGCGATGGCGTCAGTGACATCAATTTAAACGAGTTACTGGAGTTTCATCGGTCTAGAGGACGACTGGCAACCTTAACCGCCGTGCGCCCGCCCGCCCGATTTGGGGGGATTATTTTTGACGGCGATTTAGTGGGGAAATTCACCGAAAAACCACAAATTGGAGAAGGGTGGATTAATGGGGGGTTTCTGGTATTAGAACCAGGCATTTTTGAGTATTTGGAGGGAGATAATAGCAGTTTAGAAGCCCAAGGATTGGAACGCTTAGCACAAGCAGGGCAATTGGCTGCCTATCGCCACGAGGGTTTCTGGCAATGTATGGACACCCTGCGCGACGTGCGACTGTTGGAAAGCCTTTGGCAAAGTGGAAATCCACCGTGGAAAGTATGGGAATAACAAAGATAGCGGCAAATCACTTTTGGCAGAATCGTCCCACCTTCGTTACTGGTGGTACGGGTTTAGTGGGCGGTTGGTTGGTGAAGCGACTGATAGAATTGGGAGCTGATGTGGTTTGTCTAGTGCGCGATTGGGTACCGCAAAGCGAACTGGTCAGCAGTCAAGCGATCGAGAAGGTGAAAGTGGTGCGTGGAGACGTACAAGATCGGATGCTGTTAGAGCGGATTTTGGGAGAATACGAAATCGACACAGTGATTCATTTGGCCGCACAAACCATCGTAGCGATCGCCAACCGCAATCCCATTTCCACCTTCGAGACCAACATTGCAGGCACTTGGTCGTTATTAGAAGCTTGTCGGCACAGCCCCACCGTCGAGCACATCGTCCTCGCCTCCTCAGATAAAGCCTATGGCGAAGCCCGACAACTTCCCTACGACGAAGAAACCCCCCTCCTCGGGTGTCATCCCTATGATGTCAGCAAATCCTGTGCCGATCTCATTGCCCAAGCGTATGCCAAAACCTATGATTTGCCCGTGGCAATTACCCGTTGTGGTAACTTTTATGGCGGCGGTGATTTGAATTGGAACCGCCTCGTCCCGGGAACCATTCGAGCAGTATTGCGTGGCGATCGCCCCATCATCCGATCCGACGGACACTACATCCGAGACTACTTCTACGTCGAAGATGGGGCCGCCGCCTACACCCTCCTCGCCGAGGAACTCGCCCACAACCCCGACTTGAGCGGTCAAGCCTTCAATTTTTCTAATGAAACTCAGGTGACAGTTCTCGAATTAGTCAATCGAATTTTAAGCTTAATGGGTTCGGATTTAGAGCCAGAAATTCGCGGGGAAGCGACCAACGAAATTCGCTATCAATCCTTAAGTGCGGCTAAAGCCAGAAAACTGTTAAATTGGCATCCGTTATTCTCCCTCGAAGAAGGATTGCAGCACACGATTGAATGGTACAAAAATTTTCTGGGGTCTGCAACAGGAGGTGCGGCAAATGCCTAATTTTGCTTGTCGTTCCTGCGGGAAAACTGAGCTAGAATTGGTTCTGTCTTTGGGCAAAACTCCCCTCGCCAATGCCTTGCTTACCGCCGAACAACTCAACCAACCCGAACCCACTTATCCCCTCGATCTGGCATTTTGCCCCCACTGCACCTTGGTGCAGATTACCGAAACCCTGCCGCCCGAGCAGCTATTTCGGGATTACGTTTACTTTTCTTCCTTTTCCGATACCGTCTTGCGTCATGCCGAAAGTCTCGTCAAGCGATTGATAGGCGATCGCCATTTACACCGCCACAGCCTCGCCGTGGAAATTGCCAGCAATGACGGCTACCTGCTGCAATATTATCAGCAACAAGGCATCCCCGTCCTCGGCATAGAACCCGCAGAAAACATTGCCAAAATTGCTCAAAAACAGCGAGGAATTCGCACCATTAGCGAGTTTTTTGGCACAGAATTAGCGCAGGAATTGATAACCCGGGGAGAAAAAGCCGATATCATTCACGCCAATAACGTCCTCGCCCATGTGGCTGACTTAAATGGATTTGTGGCAGGCATGAATTTACTGCTCAAAGACCGGGGAATCGCGGTGATAGAAGTTCCCTACGTGAAAGAGTTAATCGAAGGAGTAGAATTTGATACCATCTATCACGAACATCTCTGTTATTTTTCTCTCACCGCTCTCGATGGACTATTTCAGCGGCACGGACTGAACGTTGTGGATGTGGAACAACTGCCCATTCACGGCGGTTCATTGCGGCTGTTTGTTGCCAAAAAAGCAGCAGGCAAAGACGCGCGATCGACCCGCGTTTCCCAACTGCTTCAACAGGAAGCAAACTGGGGCGTCAACTCCCGGGAAATTTACCAGAAATTTGCCCGAGAAGTCGAACATCAACGGGATAAAATTCTGTCCCTGCTGCGCGATTTAAAAAATCAAAATAAAACCATAGCCGTTTATGGAGCTTCCGCTAAAGGCAGCACCCTACTCAATTACTTTGGCCTCGGTAAAGAAACCCTCGATTTCGTCGTAGACCGCAGCCCCATCAAACAAGGACACTACACCCCGGGAACTCATCTGCCCATTTATCCCCCCAAAATTCTGACCCAAAAAATGCCAGATTACGTCCTATTATTAACCTGGAATTTTGCCGAAGAAATCCTCGAACAACAAGCCGAGTATCGACAGCTTGGTGGTCGGTTTATTATTCCCATTCCCGAGTTAAAAATAGTCTGATAAGGTTCGATAATTTTCCAGTTTATCTGCCATGATTTTTACCGAAACGAAACTGAAAGGCGCATACATCATCGAACCCGAACGATTAGCAGACGAGCGGGGATTTTTTGCCCGGACGTGGTGCCAAGAAGAATTTAAAAAACGGGGCTTAAATTCCCAGTTAGTCCAGTGCAGTCTATCCTTTAACAACAAAAAGGGAACCCTGCGAGGGATGCACTATCAAATCAAACCCTATGAAGAGGCGAAATTAGTCCGATGTACCCGAGGCGCGATTTATGATGTAATGATAGATATGCGTCCAGAATCGCCGACTTTCAAACAGTGGGTAGCGGTGGAACTGACAGAAGAAAACCGCCGAATGGCTTACATTCCCGAAGGATTCGCGCATGGGTTTCAAACTTTGCAAGATAACAGCGAGGTATTCTATCAGATGTCCGAATTTTATCATCCCGAATCGGGTCGAGGCGTGAGGTGGAACGATTCCGCTTTTGGCATAAAATGGCCTGAAACGGGGAAGCGAATTATCTCGCCAAGAGATTGCCAATACGAAGATTTTAGGGGATGAAAAGAGTATTAGTAACCGGCGGAACTGGATTTATCGGAACCCCCTGTTTGCCTTTATTATTAGCCAAGGGATATGAAGTTCATGCGGTGTCTTCAAAAGAGGTAGGAAAAGATTCTGGAGGCTGCTATTGGTATCAAGTAAATTTGTTAGATAGCTCGCAAGTTTCTGAGTTAATGGAGAAAGTGAAACCGAGTCACCTATTGCACTTGGCGTGGTATGCCGTACCGGGAAAATACTGGACCTCCCTGGAAAATTTTCGATGGGTGCAAGCGAGTTTGCATTTGTTGCAGGAATTTCGCCGAAATGGGGGACAGCGAGTGGTCATAGCAGGCACTTGCGCCGAGTACGATTGGAATTATGGGTACTGTTCGGAGCAAGTGACCCCCCTGTTACCGAGTACCGTTTATGGAATTTGTAAAAACTCCTTACAAAATATGGTTTTGGCATTTGCCAAACAAGTGGAAATGAGTGCCGCGTGGGGACGGATATTTTTTGCTTACGGCGATCGCGAACCAGGCGATCGCCTGGTTCCTTACGTAATTCGTTCCCTACTGCAAGGAAAAACCGCCCGTTGCTCTCATGGCAATCAAATTCGCGATTTCCTCTACGTTAAAGACGTGGCAGATGCGTTTGTTACTCTGTTAGAGAGTCAGGTTGTCGGTGCGCTTAACATCGCTTCGGGAAAACCCGTGGCATTAAAGGATATAATCGAAAACATCGCGCAAAAGCTGAATCGGCCCGAAGCGATCGAACTCGGAGCGATTCGCGCTTCTGCCAACGACCCCCCCTTACTGGTGGCAGACATTCGGCGGTTGACCCGAGAGGTTGGCTGGCAACCAACATACGATTTAACCACGGGATTAGAAGAAACAATGGCTTGGTGGAAAACACGAGAGGAATTAATTAGCGTAGAGTAATGAAATTAATCATAGATACAGAAACCAGAGAACTGATTGAAGAAGTAGAGGGCTTTCAGAGATGTCTTAACCTTTATTCTAAAGAAGCCTTTGAATTGATTTCGCGCGAATGGTTGAAAGTTGGCTGGAACCAAAAATATACCTATACCTTTAGCTGGATGGGAAGACCGATAATTCAGTTGCCCGAAGATATGATTCGCATATCGGAAGCGATTTATGCGGTCAAACCGGATGTTATTATAGAAACCGGCGTGGCGCATGGGGGGTCGCTGATTTACTATGCCAGTTTATGTAAAGCGATGGGCAAAGGACGGGTCATCGGGATTGATATCGAGATTCGACCGCATAATCGAAAAGCGATTGAAGAACACGAACTGTTTCCTCTGATTACGCTGGTAGAAGGAAGTTCGATAGAAGCGGCGATCGTTGATAAAGTGAAATCCCTAATTCGCCCCGGGGAAGTTGTTATGGTGATTCTCGATTCATGCCACACCAAGCAGCATGTTTTAGCCGAATTAGAAGCGTACTGCGATTTGGTAACTCCTGGCTCGTATTTGGTGGCAACTGATGGCATTATGGAGGACCTGACTGACGTTCCGCGCGGTCATCAAGAATGGAGCTGGGATAACCCAAAAGCGGCGGCAGCAGAGTTTGCACAAAAGCATCCCGAGTTTGGATTAAAACCACCGATTTGGCCGTTTAATGAGAGTGAATTAACGGAAAATGTCACTCATTGGCCTGGGGCGTGGTTGTACAGAAAATAATCAGTCAAAGAAGAGAGGGAAAGTAGATGCAAGAGAATCAACCGTTAGTCAGTATTGGAATGCCGGTGTACAACGGCGATCGCTACCTGCGGCAAGCACTAGATTCACTGCTGGCACAGGATTACGCTTGCTTTGAATTGATTATTTCCGACAATGCCTCTACAGACAATACCCCCGAAATTTGTCAGGAATATGCCGGGAAAGATAGCCGGATTCAATATTACAGAAATTCCGACAATATTGGGTCAACCAATAATTTTAATAAAGTATTTGAACTCTCTAACGGTAAATACTTTATGTGGGCTGCCCATGATGATTTTTGGGAGAGAAAATTTATTGGGAAATGTGTCGAGGGATTAGAAAATAACCCCAAGGCTGTACTGTGCTGTAGTGAAGTGGTTTTCATCGATGAAAAAGGGAGCGTGAAAACCGACTGGACATCTCATCCTCAGAAAAAAAATGTAGCCACTGTGGGGATGAATTTGGTGCAGAGAAGTCATCAGCTCATTGCCAAAGCAGGTTGGTACACGATTTATAGCTTAATTCGGCGGGGGGCACTCCTCAAAACAAATTTACTGCTAGATAAGTATGGTGCGGATGTAATTATTTTGCAGGAACTCAATTTATTGGGCGAATTTGCTAAAATAGATGAACCTTTATTTTTTTATCGACTGCACGAAAGTCAAGGGTCTTTAGAAGAGGTAAAACAAGCCAAGTTAAAAAGGCAGAAGCCCTATTCTGGTTTAGTAAAAGACCTACTTGATGTGGTGCTAAAATCCAACCAAGTAGATGAGTATGTCAAAGAACAAGTTCGAGCGGATTTTATTGAAACCCTGGCTTTTCAAAATTCGGAGTTATTTAATCTTATAGCAGCAGAACAGAAGCTTGACTTGAGAAAAGAAATCAGCCCGGATGACCTGCGGTATTTTATATATAAAATTTTAGAAAAAGGCGATTTAAACGCCAACAAACAATCACCCGATCGGGCAGAGTCAAACCCCAAAGAACCCTTGCCTAAAAAAGCGCTAGTTGCCTACCAAAATTATGTTTATCCGCCGCGATATGCCTCGGATAGACGATGCTTGTTGGTCATCAACGGGTTGAAAGAATTAGGGTATGAAGTAACGTTATTTAGTTCCAACTTGTTTACGAATATTGCTTGGACGGAGGAAAACATCCCCCAGTTAGAGCGAGAAGTGGGAATCAAAGTAGATATTCATCAAGTGAGTCAGGGCGATCGCCAATTTGTAGAGGAAGAATTCCGCAAAACCGGAGGACGTCAGTGGTGGAATATGTATTCCCCGGGTCTGCGGGAACATTTTCGCCAGCTTTTCCACCGCTTACAACCGGATATAGTGGTGATTAATTATGCGTTTTGGGGAGAACTGGCGATCGCAGATGAGTTCAAGTCTGCCCTGAGGATTATCGACACCTTGGATTTGTTGAGCTTAAATCAAAAAATGGCAGGTTTAGTCTCTAGCTTTTTGGCAAGGCGTCAGATTGATGGGGAATTTTTGGATGAAAACTTTTTTAACAAGCGGGGCTTGAGCGTAGATGAAAAAGAGTATAAAATATACGATAGTTACGACTGCACGATTGCCATTACGCCTCAAGAACAAAAGCTGATTGAAGAACATACCTCGCAAACTCAAGTCATTCATATCCCCTTCACTTTTGAAGTAAAAGACACCGAGAATACCTACCGTGGCAATCCGGTATTTGCCATTGGCCCGAATGCGTTTAATTACCAAGCGTATATATATTTTGTCGCCAAAGTTCTGCCGCGCGTATTAGCTGAAGTACCGGAATTCGTACTTAACGTTATTGGTGATGGAGGTAAATTTTTGTCTCCAACCAGGGGAACCCAATTACTCGGTTTCGTTCCCGATTTGGAAAAATTTTATCAGGAAAGCCGCTTTGCCATTTGCCCGATGCTTGGGGGAACGGGTCAACAGCTCAAGGTACTCGAAGCAATGGCTCATGGCTTGCCGGTGGTAGTATTGGAAAATGTTGCACAACGTTGTCCGATCCAACATGGAATCGATGGATTTGTGGCCAAAAACGCCGAAGAATTTGCCAAATACACCATCGAGTTATTCCGCAATCCCCAACTTTGTCGCCAATTGGGAGAAGCAGCACGGAAAACGATCGCCGATAAATTCTCCAATCAATTATTACTAGAGCGTCTAGAAGAAATGACCGATCGCGCGCCGATGAAAACCGCCAATAAACCCGTCAAAGTTATTGTAGACGGGATATTTTATCAAATCAACCAAACCGGTATCGCTCGAGTCTGGCACGCCCTGCTGCAAGAATGGGTAAAAACAGGCTTTGCCAAGCAAATTTTATTCCTCGATCGCGTGGGTACCGCCCCGAGAATTCCGGGCATCAAATATCTCTGCATTCCGGCTTACGATTACAACAATACCGACAGCGATCGCGCCATGTTGCAGAGCATCTGCGACGAAGAAAACGCCGATATCTTTATCTCCACCTACTACACCACTCCCCTCTCCACCCCCTCAGTCTTCATGGCTTACGACATGATTCCCGAACTGTCTCGAGCCAATCTCTGCGATCCCATGTGGCGCGAGAAACAGTATGGAATTCGTCATGCCTGTGCCTACATTACCATCTCCAAAAATACCGCTCGCGATCTCGTTCGTTTTTGGCCCCAGATTCCCCCAGATTGCATCACCGTTGCTCATTGTGGAATATCCAGCTACTTTTCCCCCGCCACCCCGGAAGAAATCCAGCAGTTTAAATCCAAATACAGCATCTCCAAACCCTATTTTTTACTCGTGGGCAGTCGCGGTAATCTCAATCACTATAAAAATGCCCTGTTATTCTTTAAATCCCTTGCTGAAGTACCGAACTGCAACACCTTTGAGATTGTCTGTGTAGGCGGAAAAGCCGAATTAGAACCCGAATTCCAAGTTTATGCGCGAGAAACGAACGTTCGCGTTATTCCACTGCATGACGAAGAATTACGCATTGCTTATTCCGGTGCGATCGCCCTGATTTATCCTTCCAAATATGAAGGATTTGGGTTGCCATTGCTCGAAGCGATGGCTTGTGGTTGTCCCGCGATTACCTGTCCCAATGGGGCAATTCCAGAAGTGGCAGGACAAGCAGTAATTTATGTTAAAGATAATGACACGGCTGCAATGGCAAACGCCCTATTGCAAATTCAGAAACCCGAAATTCGCAATACCTTAATCGCGGCTGGATTCGAGCGAGTCAAACAATTTTCTTGGCAAAAAATGGCCGATCGCGTCAGTTCTGTGCTAATTGAAAAAGCTCGTCAACCCGCGAAATTTGCGATCGCCTCTACCGCCCCCTCCGCTATCGAACAATCCCATCCCAAACCTTCTGCGCAATCTGCTGTAAGCAACCCCCGTCAAACCCGCCAGCAACTCGCTCGGCAATGGCTGAATTTGCCCGCCGAATCCCTCGATATTGCCTATTGCGGCACCCTGGGACAAACCCACAAAGCACTGCTTGAAAGCAACATCAAAGACGAACCCCTCAACCCAGACGAACGAGCCTTCGTCCGCGAAATCGCCGCCAACCTTGCCCGAGGATTTCAGCATCCCAACGCCATCCAATCCTTCCTCGCCGGAATGCTTTACTGCTATCCGCATCAACTGAATTTAAACTATGAAAACGCCCCGATTCCTCGATGGCTGGCTGATGACTATATCAAATTCATGTTTTCCTTTCCCAATATTTTCCACGAGAAAGGAGAAGCGGAAAATTACTGCCAATACCTGCAAGACTGGCTGCGCTACGTTCATACCAAACTATTCAGTAATCCCCAGTCCCCCGTCTGGCGGAAAGTGGCCGAATTTTTCACCGATAATCCCACCTTTCGGAACCCTTACTTTAACGCCGCAAATCTGAAGGAACTGTACGTCCAATGGGCTGATATTGTCGAATTTACCCTGAAAAATCGGGGATATGCGCTCGATTATCGCTTCCGCGATCGCCCTGCCAGTCGGCAAAAAATCCGCATCGGAATTTTAAGAGACCATTTCAGTCCGGCAACCGAAACCTTTGCCACCCTGCCGGTGTTTGAAGCGCTCGATGTCCAACAGTTTGAGATTATTCTCTATGCCACTTGGACCAATAACAACAGCTTAGAACGCTATTGCCAAAGTTGTAGCGCCCGCTTCGTCGAACTTCCGGAAAACCTCAGCCAACAGGTCCAACAAATTCGTGAGGATGACCTCGATATCTTATTTATCGGCACCAATATCACCTATACGAACAAACCCTTGACCCATTTAGTCATGCACCGACTAGCGCGGGTGCAAGTCACCTCGATCGCCTCCCCCATCACCACCGGGATCCGCAACATAGACGGCTACATTGCAGGGACTCTCACCGCACCCGCCGCCACCGCCCAATCTCAATATCGCGAACAACTGATCAACATCGAAGGATCCGGGCTGTGTTTCCGTTTCCCCACCACCCAACCCGCACCCACCGTGAATCCCACCCGTGCAAGTTGGGGTGCCACCGACTACACCGTGGTGTTTATCTCCGGGGCCAATTTCTACAAAATCATTCCCGAATTGAGCGAAACCTGGGCCAAAATCATCGCCGCCTGTCCGAACTCCATTTTAGTGTTATATCCCTTTGGTCCGGCTTGGAATAATACCTATCCCGCCGAGGCATTTCTCGAGCGATTGCGAACCACATTTACCCAGTATCATATCGACCCAAAACGTTTGGTGTTGATTAATACCTTACCCAGTCCCACGGATATCAAAAAGTGCGTTCAACTTGCCGATATTTATCTCGACTCCTACCCCTATAGCGGAGCCACTTCCCTGTTGGATCCGCTAGGATGCGGCATTCCAGCGATCGCCTGGGAAGGAGACACCCTCCGTTCTCGCCAAGGTTGCGCACTGCTGCGCGAACTGCAATTGCCCGATTTAATTACCGATAGCGAACAAGCTTATATCAACCTCGCCATCACTCTCGCCAGGAATCCCCAACTGCGCCAGCACTATCGACAGCAAATTCAGCAACAAATGCAGAACAACCCGCCATTTTTAGATAGTGCTTCCTACGGTGCAAAAATCGGCCAAGTTTTCGCGCAATTGTTCCGAGACTGGCAAAATCAACCCCACCCCTCTGTAACCCCAGGCTCTTCCCTTTCCGACTCTGGATTAACTGCCGAATTTCTCAACCGACTGATTGGCTGCGCGAACCTCTATTACATCGACCCCACCGACGCATCCGTACTGGCAGAACTGCGCGAAATTCGGCAAGAATTTGCGGAATTTTGGTTAAGCGTTCCTCCGGAAAAAATCCAGCCGTTCTATGCCAGCGATGTGGGTAAAGCCCATGAAAGTGTAATGAAAAGTGGGGTTCAAAATGAACCGCTTACCGATACCGAACGGCAGTTGGTTGCGGAATTGACTGCCGAGATTGGGCGAGGATTGGATGCGCCGAAAGCGATAAATAGCCTATTAGCTATTCTGCTTTATCGGCATCGGGAGCAATTATCCTTGCCTGAGAATTCTCTGCCCGCGTGGCTGAAAATTCCGGCGGTGAATCCAGCATAGTATTGAGTAGGGTGGGATAGCCCACCTTCCTCTTGTTTTTCTGTTAAATAACAGTGAGATTACATCCAATCTTCGCTGTCGTTGTCTTGGATGCGATAAACGCGACCTTTGCTGTGAATTTCCCGAGTTTTTTCAAATAACATTTCTTCGGTCATATTCCAGCGCTGTAGCACTTGTTCTAAATTGGCCCACAGCTCTTTTTCTCCGGGAAAACCGCGATAGCGAATTCGCAACCGACCTAATTCTGCTAAATTGCGATCGCTGGGTTCTCCTGTCAACAGGGCGCTGACAATTTCGCGATCGCGACTTCCTTGTGGATGTTGCTGGTCCTGCTGTGATGCTGCCATAACTTGACAATTCCTCCCTTGATAACTGGATGGATTGGGTTGTTTTCTACAGACGATTTCTTAATTGCTCGAATATTTCATACATATCCCGAGCAAACTGCTTGGGGTTCCACAAAGGAGATAACGCTTCGGGTTGCTTCGAGTGGATTAACCGTTGTTTGATGTCCCAGCGCAAGCTGGCATCTTTGCCCAAGCGAATTCCCCAGGCGATATAGTCATCCCAACTCCAAGCGATTCCCGCCTCAATTCCCAGGGTTTTGAGAAAAGAATACCCCATGCGCGAGAGCGATTGTTCGCCGGTTCTGGTGACAATCGGCAAGTTAAACCATAAAGCTTCCAGGTTATGGGTACCGCCATTGTAGGGATAGGAATCTAATAAAACATCGGCGATACTGTAGATAGGGCGATGCGCTTCTTCCGTGGGCGATCGCCCCACACATTTCACCCGCGCCCTCGCCACCCCCGACGCCAAACAGGCGCGATCGTAAGCCTCCCGAATCACTGCCGGATCCCCTTGACCTTTGTGCAATAATATGCTATTGGGAACCCGATCGAGAATCTGAATCTGTGCCCGAACCATTTGGCGATCGAGCTTTTTCCCCGGTGCGACGCACAGGTAAACCACCTGCTGCGAATCGATTCCCATTCTCTGGCGCGCCGCTTCTGTGTCGATCGCCTCCCTGGCAAATCCCGACACCGCCACAAACGAATTCGGCATCCGCACTAACTGCTCGCAATAGTGGGGTTCTATCCCTTCTGGATGGGTATGCCAGTCCGATAAATAGTAATTTTTCTCTGACATAAACGGCGCATCAAATCCCAACCACGACACACAAACTGGCGCGGGTGCGCGGTAGAGAATTTCCAGATTGGGCAGAAAGGTTAGAGAATCTAAGTCAACTAAAATATCGAGTTCGTCTTGTAATATTTGCTCGAGTATCTGCAGTTTGGAGTTGTCTGAATCTTGGGGAAAGGGATAGAATTTTGCGGCAGTTTTTTGGAAGTGTTCGGTTTTATCGTCAACCTTTTGGGAATGGGTGACGTACAAATAAATCTGCGGCGAAATTTCCGACAAGGCGCGCAGGATATCCGCACTACACCAACCTACAGAATGGCGACGAAAGTGGGGGGAAATAAACCCGATTTTAAGCGGCTGCGAGGGTGATTTTGGCCGGAAGGTTGTGGCGGGGGTTGCCGGGGGGTGATTTTGGAGTTCTCGATCGAGTTGTTCGGCGGTTGCTTTGCCAAGCAGTTGAGAGAGCTGAAAATTACGACTGCGATCGTCTCGTAGATGGGGCTGGGCATATAAGAGATGACCGTACAGATTTTTGATGAAATTTTGCGAAAAATCATCGAAGCCCGCCGCGATTTGAGTTTCCAATTGGCGAAACGTTTCCGCAGCGAATTCATTGCGTCCCGCGTGTAAAGCGTTGGTGAGGGCAGGAATCGCGGCGATAATCTTATAAGGAGTTGAGCATCGAGTTAGATAGCGTTCCGAGGCGGTGCGTAAGCGAGAAAAATGCTCCACCGCTTCTGGGGGACTGGTGAGGAGATTAAATAAGCTTTGATGGGCGGCAACAAAGTCAGGTTGTAGGGAAATTGCCGTTAAAAAAGACTCGACAATCGAATCAAAGCGGGGGTGGATGAGGGGGTGAGTGTTGGGGAATTGCTGCAAAAGCGTTTTGCCCAGGTTAAAATGCAAGCCCGGGAGGGTTGGGTTAAGGGCGATCGCGCGATTCAAAAAAGCCACCGCTTCATCGAGACGGTTTTGTTTTGCTAGAGCAGTGGAGAGATTGGAATAAGCCTCAGCCGAATCTGGCTGCAGGGCGATCGCGCGGTGGTAAGATGAGATCGCCTCATCCAGTCGTTCCAATTCGAGCAAGCCATTGCCTAGCTTTAAATACGACTGAAATCCCGCCATTTGCGGTTGCAGGGCTAACGCCTGCTGCCAAGACGCCAGCGCTTGCGCAAACCGACCCAAATCGGAATAAATCTGTCCCAGATTCCAGTGGACGCCTGCCAGAGTGGGTTGAGCGGCGATCGCATTTTTGTAGCAAGCGATCGCCTCCTCCAACTGTCCCTGACGATACAACGCGCTGCCGAGATTGGCATGAGCCGCTGCAAAATCTGGCATAATTTCTACAGCCCGAGAATAAGCCCGCTGGGCTGCAGGGAGGTTGCCCATATTGGACAGTGCATTTCCCAGAGTCTTGTAAGCCTCGGCAAAATCCGGTGCCAGCTTTAGTGCAGTTTGGCACTGGGCGATCGCCTCCGGAAAATCGCCTTGGAGAGTGTAGACTTCTGCAAGTAGGCGACGAACTGTGGGCTTGTTCGGATCGCGATTGAGGGCTTCTCGATAGCAAGCGATCGCCGCCTCCCACTGTCTCGCCGCTTGGCGCTCCTGACCCTGTTGCAACCAAAACTCAACCCCATGCAAATCCACCACAACCACATCCCTCTTGCAATTTTTTCCCTCGAATCTGTCAAAGCAGTGTTGTATGGATGGCTTCCGGGGGGGAAGACGCTTCCGAATCGCCTCTAGCGGCGATCGCAATCATTTGCAGCCTTACTTACCCCAGCGCCCCGGTACCCTAGCGCCCCGGTAGACAGAAAACTTTCTGGCAATCCACCCGGTGTCAAATGCCATAGAGTGAATAAATAATTTACTATCAAACACAGAGACCTCTCCAGGGCCTTGCACCCTAGGGAACTCTGGGATGCACATGATAGTCCTGCATCCCAGTCTTGTCAAGATAAAATCTATGAGCAATGCTAATCGGTCCGCTCAAGAGTCAACAAAAGTTTGCCATCTTGCCAGACTAGACATTAGCACCCAATTGGGCTAGACTTGCTGCTGACAGAAAGACCAGACGACTCAACCGAACCCAAGGAGTTCCGACGTTAGCTGCCCAGGCAGTCTAAACCAGGACGAAACGAAACAGATGAGGAGTGAAAGACACGAATGGTTAGAATACTCGATACACTACCTACAAATACGAGCGATACTCTAGATCTTAGTTTGTTTGGACTAGGCGCGGACACTGTGCTGGGCCTAACGAATTCCGACTTTCTAATCTCCGATGTCGTCGGTGCCAGCGTGTTGTTTGGCAACACGGAAAATGATTCCCTGATTTCCGCCGGCCCGGGAGACACGGTGTATGGCGGGCAAGACGACGATTTCCTCGTCAGTCGAGCGGGGCGAAGCCTATTCTTTGGCGATTTAAGCCAAGATCGATTTGAAGCGCGAGGGAGCCTCGGTCAAGATACCGTATTTGGCGGCACCGACAATCTGACTGAAAACCGGGAGCAAGATAGCGACGATATCTTCAACTTCGGGAACGCGATCGGCGGCAGCAACCTCGGTTTCGGGAACGGCGGAGACGACTTTCTCAGTGGGTCGGGCTTCGGGCAGGATACCCTCTGGGGTGGGATTGGCGACGACACGCTTCAGGTCGTTGTACTGGGTTCTGGCGGTACCGGCGGCGGTGCTGGTGGGTTCGTCCCCGACACGGTACCCGGATTCAGCGGCGTCAATCCCGTGATTGTCGGTGGCGCGATCGGCTCCGATGTGAGCGTTGTCGGCGCAGGCGGCGTGGGACCGACGAACAATCCAGGGCGGAACTATCTGTCTGGGGACAAAGGAAACGACGTGGTTTTCGGCGTGGGCGATCGCGATACCTTGAGCGGCGGTGTGGAGAACGACACCCTGTTCATGCTCGGTCAGGATGCCCCGATCGTGCTTTCCGGCACCTTTGCGGATCCGACCCAGCAGGGGCAGAACCTCGGCACCCAGCTCGCGTTAAACGGCGTCCCCCGGAACAACCTGGTTCACGGCGGCCTGGGCGATGATAGCATGTGGTCCTTTGGGGGCGCGCGCGGACGGCAAACCTTATTCGGTGCTGAGGGTGACGATACCTTGGTCAACCTCGGGACTCAGGTCCTCGCCTTTGGAAACACCGGAGCCGATTATTTAGAAACCCGCAGCTATGCCAACAGCACCTTGTACGGTGGTCAAGATGGTGACACCGTGGTCTCTGGTCAAGGGGGGAACCCAGTGGTTGACTCCGGTAGCGGCAGCAACCTCTTGTATGGTGATAAAGGCAGCGACACCCTGCTGAGCGCACAGACGCGAGATACCTTATATGGCGGCACCAGCGGCACCGATGCAGACACGGTTGCCGGTGCCAATGATGACGTTCTCTCCCTCGGCGGTGGCACCAGCATTGGCTTTGGCAACAAAGGGGATGACAGCTTAATCGGCACTGGAAATAGCGTCACCCTCTATGGCGGGGAAGGTAGCGATACCCTCACCGCTAGCGGAATCAGTAGCTACCTCTCCGGAGACAAAGGAAATGATTCCCTGTGGTCTTCCGGTAACAACAGCACCTTGTACGGCGGCGCAGATGCCAGCAGCGATACCCTCCTCACCGCTGCCGCCGGAAACACCTTGCTCGGCGGGGAAGGCGATGACTCCCTCCTTGCCATTCTCAGGGACAATAATGGCAATATTTTGGCCGGTGGCAACGGCACCAACTCCTTAATTGGGGGTGAAGGGAATGACATACTAATCGCTGGGAAAGCCAGCGATACTCTCCTCGGGGGCGCTGGTGATGACAGCTTAGTGGGAAGCGCAAAAAACGATCTGCTCAGGGGAGACGAGCCAGGTCGTGACTTCCTCGAAGGTTTCAAAGGCACAGACACCTTAGTCGGCGAATCCGGGCAGTTCGATGGTTTCGTGTTCCGCACGCCGAATACCGGAGAAGTTGGAGATACGATCACCTCTGCTACTGGCACTGCATTTGAAACTGGTACGGACAAGTTCTACTTAGAAGTGGGTCAAAAGAACTTTAACTTCCAAGTGGGTGCGGGTCAAACCCTGCGAAGCAACATTGACTTTGTAACCACCACCTCGGCTTATACCGGTTCGTTCACCTCGATTGCCGCGAACTCCACCCTGCCTTCCGTTATCTTCCAAGACACCGGTGATGGTGGGTTCTTGCTCTATGACGCGAATGGTGCCGATGCAACCGGTGGTCTGAGTGGGGTCACCACGATCGCAGCCATTACAAGCGGTGAAGTCAACTTCAACGATATTGTCTTGTTCTAATTCTCAATTCGCTGTTTTCTCAGCATCAAATTAGTCAAGATAAAAAAAGCCAGAGATGCAAGTCTCTGGCTTTTTTTATGTCAGTCCCAGTTGAGTCGGTGCGTGACCCCCCGGTTTCCCTTTGACTGTGGCACCACCGATTGGGTGCGGGGGGTCACACACCCTACCTGGTCTTTGTGATTGAATAACCAATGACCAATGACCAATGACCAATGACCAATGACCAATAACCAATGACCAATGACCAATTGGTTTTCTTTACCTTTTGCCGCCCTGAATGTCCCGACCAATTAAACTTAAAAATGCCGTGCCGAAGTGCTGAATTTCCAGAAAACTGGCATTATCCGGGGCGGGTTTGTAAATTCTAAAGGTTCGCATAATCCCCAGGGTGGCGGCACTTTCCAATGGGCCGATAAACCGGGTATCGCGGTCTAAAAAATAAGGCTGCTGCGCCCAATACCCCATCTGTTTGGCATTCAAAAAAAAGCAACCGGCATGGGGATTTAGGGTGCGGCGAAACATCACGGGATGTTCCATAATATGCCCTTTCAACTCTGGTTTTTCCGCTACATTTTGAAACCGTTCTGTCACTCTCGCCGCCAGTTCTCCATCGATATAGGCTTTGCCAATCCCACCGGCAGGGGAAAGTTCGTAGCGATTGGGCTGTAGCAGGTTGAGGTCGCCGGCTTGTTGGGTAAACCAATTTAATTTAATAAAAAGCCACGGGTCGCGCAGAATTAAATCATCTTCTAAATAACAGTAATAATCATAACGACCGAGGCAATCTCGCAGCAGGGCGTGACACTCAAACCCGAGTAGCATGGGTTCTGCTTGGGTGGCATGATGATGATAAACCCCCTTGGGAATGGGAAGCTGACCCAAGAGGTGATGATTTCGGGTGGTACAGATAACAATATCCAGGTCGTGGGCTTGGGGTTTGTTCACGGGCACTGCTACAGCATGGGCAATATCAATCAAACGCTGGGATTTGCCAAACAATGCCCACAAGTGGGTTATGCAGGTACTCAAGGCGATAATACGCGATCGCGAATCTTTGCTGAGAGAACCATGTTTCCCACCGCCATCCGGATTAAAATAATGGGCAATCGCGAACAGAATTTTCATCGGCTCCTAGCATTAATCTTCAAACAATTTCGGAAAGCGATCGCGTAGAGCAGCATTCAATTCCGGGAGGCGATCGCGCATCTGCAAATACCACTCCCACCGCTCTCGATAATGCTGGCACAACAAGCGATTCTGCGCCACCCACTCATAAGCATTCCCCGCCAATCGCCGCCGCAATTCCACATCTTCTATCAACCCTTCTAACTTCACTTCAAACGCTTCGGGCGAATGATAAATCAACCCGGTTTCCCCTGGCTCAATTGACTTCTCATAAACCGTGGGACTCGCCAACACGCTCACCCCATGACCGGCACATTCAAGAAACTTCAAATCCGATTTCATCCCATTGACCCGGTTGGGCATCAGCGGTAACAGCGCCACATCACATCCATGCAAAATTTCCTGATAAACTTCATACGGCGAAAACGGTTGAAATTCTTTATTCTGCGTATCTAAAGAGTTAAAAAACAATTCATCGTGCAGCACCTTCACCCGCACTCGCTCCCCATATTTTTTCAACACCCGATTCAGGGCCGGCATAATCGGTTCCCAATCCTTTTCCCGATTCAATGCGCCAAAAAATATCGTACAAGTCTCATCATCCGGATAAACGCGGCGGGGCGGCAAATAGGCAAGCTGATTCTGAAATACCGCCACATTTGGATTGTGCTGACGCAAATAAGCCGCTAGGGGTTCGGTAGAAGTTTGCACGCAATGGCAGCCGCCGTAGCTGAGAAAATGATTGTTCGCGTATTGCGGACGCCGCAGGGGGTCATCATCAATTTCCGCCACAATTAAATACCCCCGGCGCAACAATTCTTTCAGTTTGGACAAATCTTGCGGATAGTCTAAAATGGTTCGCTGCCAAATAAAGACCTTTTCTTCGTGGGGGAGCGCTAAATTCACATCGGCAGTTTTGACGCCCGAGAGGGTTCGCACTCCAGGAATGGTAGCACTAAAGCGGTCTGGCTCTAATACCCGCAGGCGATCGCACCCCGTGGGAGCCATAATAATCGTCTGAATTAACAACCGTCGCGGTGCAGTGGCAGATTTCTGGGCGCGCACCACATATTGCAGCGCCCCTGTTTGCGTCGCAAAGGTCGCCGGGTCGATTTTTAATGCCTGCACCACCGGGGCTAAAATTTGCTGGAACTGTTGAAATGCCTGCCCTTGGCGTCCCCGGGTTTGGATTTCATATGGGTGCAACCCCGCATCGGCAAATAACTGTTTGATGCCGTCTAAGGTGAAAAACCGCAGGTGGGTGCGGTCTAGCAATCCTTGCTCTTGATATTCCCAGTTTCCGCGCAACAAATTGACGATCGCACTCCAGTGTTGAATATTCGGAATGCACGCCAGCACTTGCCCCTCGGGTTTCAACCACCGGGCATGACGTTGCAGTACCCCCCAAGGGTCTACCATGTGTTCGAGCACGTCCCCATACACCAAACAGTCAATGCTCTCTTGTGCAAAGTCGAGGCGCGGGTCTTCCGGGTCTTCCGCATTGGCGACAATCACCTCATCGAGCCTTTGCGCTGCTACTTGTGCTGCCTCTGGCTCTCGTTCGATGCCAATATAGTGACAGTGGGGGTTAATTCGCTTGTACTGCGCCCCTAATGCTCCTGCCCCACAGCCTACCTCTAGGATAACTTTGGCATCGGCGGGCAGCACTTTGAGCAAGTCTGGGTTGACGCGATCGTAGTAATCAAACTCAGGTGATTTCATGGGTGAATTCTGGATTGTTCAATTAAGCTTTTATAGCAGGGAATCGGGATATCCTGGCTGATGCCTACTCCCACAATCCTGGAAATAGGCAACCGCCTTACTGGCAAATCCGGCAAACATGGTCTGTCAGCCAACCGAATCCACTCCCCCCGAGAGCAGCAGGGGGTGGAATAATGCCCACCGACAACCCAATTGCGCGATCGCAACTTCATCTTATTTTAAGGGGCGATCGCAATCAACCGAGGCCATAGGCAAGCGGTTTTTTGCCTTTGCAAGTCTCAGATTGCCTTCACCCCTTCCATCGAATTGCTGTAGCGAGTTCCTAAACCTCCAGGCGATCGCCCTTGCCCACTTAAAGCAATTTATGCATTGCTTTTGTGCCCTGCCTGCACCATCCACTCCATTTTACCCACTATCAATTGTTTTGTCAATCCCTTCGCGGAACAATTTGGGTCTAGCTGCTGGAAATTGGTGCGTGACCCTCACAGGAGTTGCGCCACGCACGCAAAGCATTGCATAAGTGCCCTGCCTCCCCCATTGACTTCATTCTACCCCCTACCGCTTTTTTTGTCAACCGCTTCGGGCAACAATTTCGCGCGCATAGCCAAATGAC